>NZ_JBEYVY010000008.1:0-288341 GCF_040644205.1 Glycomyces sp. NPDC047010
CTTGGGGGGGGTTCCTACTTCCGTGTTTCTGGGGGTTCCCGGGCCGTTGGCGTGGGGGCCGGGGTTCCGTAAATGGCGCCCCCCCCGTCTTCCGCGGGGCCCGGCCCTCTATGTCTTCGAGCGTTGCCGCTCTGGTCTTAAGCCGCGACCTCGGTGGAGGCCGGGACGATGTTGACCAGCTTGCGTCCGCGCTTCTGCGAGAACAGCACCTCTCCCTCAGCGAGGGCGAAGAGGGTGTCGTCGCCGCCGCGGCCGACGAGGTCGCCCGGGTGGTACTTGGTGCCGCGCTGACGGATCAGGATCTCGCCCGCGCTGACGTGCTGGCCGCCGAAGCGCTTGACGCCAAGTCGCTTGGAGTTGGAGTCACGCCCGTTGCGGGAGCTGGATGCGCCCTTTTTGTGTGCCATGGTTCAACCCCTACTTGGTGATGCCGGTGATGCGCACGCGGGTCAGCGGCTGGCGGTGACCCTGGCGCTTGTGGTAGCCGGTCTTGTTCTTGTACTTGTGGATCTTGATCTTCGGGCCCTTGGTGTGCTCGAGAAGTTCACCGCTCACCGTGACGCCGGAGGCGTCGGTGACCACAGTTCCTTCGTCGACGAGCAGCACCGCGGGGAGCGTAAGCGTGTCGCCGGACTCGCCACGAAGCTTCTCGACTTCGAGGACGTCGCCCTCGGCGACCTTGTACTGCTTTCCGCCAGTCTTGACGATTGCGTACATGTCGACGCGGTCTCCTTGGGTCTTCCCCGATGCGGGGACATGATGTCAGTTCCCCGCAGGGGAACGGTGTCTGTCAAATTTCGCGGTGTCACGCACCGTGCCAACTCCGGCTTCGCGAACGTCGCCTGGGCTGGCCCGCCGATCGAGCTCCGCGCTCGCCTCCGCGTGAACGGGGGCGAAAAGCTGAGGGCTCTATAGGCCGCTCACTAGGGTACGTCATGTACCCGCTGGTTCCGGCATCGGTACCAGGCGGACGCCGCGAACGTCACAGTCCGCGGCGCCGCCCGGGCCTAAGCCGGTGCCGATTCGGTCCCGGCCTCGTCGCCGTTGTCCGGTTCGGCGTCCGCGGGGACGGACGCCTCCGGGGCGGGAGCGGAATCGGCCGCCTCGGTCTCGGCCGGAGCCTCGGCGACCGCCTCGGGGGCGGTCTCCTCGGCGGCCTGGACCTCGGTGGTCTCGTAGTCGTCGTCCTCGTGGCCGTGCTCCGACGCGGCCGCGATCTTCGCGGTGGCGTCGGCGGTCGACTTGGAGTGCGGCTCGGACTTGTCCTGCTTCCGCGACTGCTGCTGCTGTTGCTGCTGCCCGGACTTGGACTTGTCCTTCTTCTTCTTGCCGCCGTTCTGGCCCTGGCCCTGGTTCTGCTGGCCCTGGTTCTGGCCGGAGTTGCCCCCGCCGCCGTTGCCCTTCTTGCGACTGTTGCCGAGGATCTCGTCCGTGTGGACGATGACCCCGCGGCCCTTGCAGTGGTCGCACGGCTCGGAGAACGCCTCGATGAGGCCCTGGCCGACCCGCTTGCGGGTCATCTGGACCAGGCCCAGCGAGGTCACCTCGGTGACCTGGTGCTTGGTCCGGTCCCGGCCCAGGCACTCGGTCAGGCGGCGGAGCACCAGGTCGCGGTTCGACTCCAGGACCATGTCGATGAAGTCGATCACGATGATGCCGCCGATGTCGCGCAGGCGCAGCTGGCGCACGATCTCCTCGGCCGCCTCCAGGTTGTTCCTGGTGACGGTCTCTTCGAGGTTCCCGCCCTCACCGGTGAACCGGCCGGTGTTGACGTCGATCACGGTCATCGCCTCGGTGCGGTCGATGACGAGCGAACCGCCCGAAGGCAGGTAGACCTTGCGGTCCAGCGCCTTCAGCAGGCCCTCGTCGACGCGCTTCTCAGCGAAGACGTCCTTCGTGCCGGTGTGGCGCTTGAGCCGCGGCAGCAGCTCGGGCGAGACCGACTCCAGGTACTTGTGGATCTCGTCGTACGCCTCGTCGCCCTCGACCAGGAGCTCCTTGAAGTCCTCGTTGAAGACGTCGCGGACCACGCGGATCAGCACGTCCGGCTCGGAGTGGAGCACCGCCGGGGCGTTGCTCTTCTTCGCCTTGGACTGGATCTCCTCCCACTCGATCTGGAGGCGGGAGATGTCGCGGGCGAGCTCCTCGGGACCGGCGCCCTCGGCGGCGGTGCGCACGATGACGCCCGCGCTCTCGGGGACCAGCTTCTTCAGCGCCGCCCGCAGGCGGGTGCGCTCGCGGTCGGGGAGCTTGCGGGAGATCCCCGAGGCGTTGCCGCCGGGGACGTAGACCAGGTGGCGGCCCGAGAGGGCGACGTGGCTGGTCAGGCGGGCGCCCTTGTGGCCGACCGGGTCCTTGGTGACCTGGACGAGCACCGAGTCGCCGGGACGGAGGGCCTGCTCGATCGAGCGGGCCTTCCCGGCCAGGCCGGTCGCGTCCCAGTTCACCTCGCCGGCGTACAGCACGGCGTTGCGGCCGCGGCCGATGTCGACGAACGCGGCCTCCATGCTCGGGAGCACGTTCTGGACCTTGCCGAGGTAGACGTTCCCGACCAGGCCCTGGGCACCGGACTTGGAGACGTAGTGCTCGGCGAGGATGCCGTCCTCCAGGACGGCGGCCTGGGCGCGGCCGTTGCGCACGCGCACGACCATCTGGCGCTCGACCGCCTCGCGGCGGGCCAGGAACTCGGCCTCGCTCACGACCTGGACGCGGCCGCGGCCGGACTTGCGGCCGTCGCGGCGGCGCTGGCGCTTCGCTTCGAGCCGCGTGGACCCGGAGACGCCGCGCACTTCCTCGTTGGAGGAGGTGCGGCGCTGCGGGGTGCGGACCTTGACGACCACTTCGGCGTCGTCGTCGGAGTCGTCGGGGCGCGACGAGCGGTCGGAGTCCTCGGACCCGGCCCGGCGGCGGCGCCGGCGGCGACGGCGGGTGACCTCGGGGCCGTCGGCGCCCGAGTCCTCGTCGTCCTCGTCGGCCTGCGACTCGTCGTCGTCCTCATCGTCGTCGTCGAGGCCGCCTTCGGCCCCGTCGACGCCCTTGCCGCGGCCTCGGCCGCGACGGCCCCGGCGGCCGCGCCTGCGGCGCCCGGCCTCGGAGTCGTCATCGTCGTCGTACTCGTCGTCGTCGAAGTCCTCGGCGACCGGCTCCTCGGCCTTCGGCTCGCGCTCGGCGGCCTTGTCCTCGGGGCCCTTGTCGCCGGGCCTGTCGGCGGAGCGCTGCTCGCCGCGGTTGCGCGTGCGCTTGCGCGTCGGCTGCTGCTCCTGGTTCTGGGCGGCCTTCTTGGCCGGAGCCTTCTTCGCCTGGCGGCGGGGCTCGGATTCCTGGTTCCGGCGCGGCTCGGCGTCGTCCCGCTCGTCGCGGGAGTCGGCGCGGGCGCGCTCGGGCCTGGGTTCGGCCGCCTTGGGGGCGGTCTTGGGCGGGGGTGCGAACATCGCGGCGGTCGAAGCGGCGGCACGGGGCCGCTCGCTTCGCGGCGCCTCGGGCGCCGGTTCGTCGCTCTTGGGTTTTTGAGGAGCCATGAAGGTCACCGCGATCGCGGGCACCTGTTCGCGCGGCTCATTCTCGCGCATACGAATAAATCTCCATTCCAGCCGCCGCCCGGGCGCGTGACGCGGTTTGCGTCCGCTGCCGCACGGGCGCGGCATCAGCAGTGCGGTCCTCCCGACCGGGCGGGGGCCGGCTTCCGGCTCGCGTCGCCCAGCAGGCTCGCGAGCCTTGTTCCGGCGCTGTCCCCTGCCGTTCGGGCCGCTCTGTAAAGCCTCAACTCGCGCTGGGGAAACACCTCTGCCCCCAGCCGAGTCGTCAAGTCCGTCGCCGTCGTGAGGGACGCGGACAGGACATCTGCGGGTCGCACCGTCCATGAAAATGTGCGGTACGACAAGGTCGAGTATCGCACACTCTGCGTCATTCGCCGAACAGGTGGACAAGCCGGTGCGGTGCCTCTCAGTGCGGCCGGTCACGATCGGGTGAGAAAACACGACTCCTCGTGGTTGGCACGGTTCGCCCGTGGCCCGTGTCCCATGTACTCGATAAGCTGGCGGTTGGCGCGGCAGCAGAGCCCCCACAGTAAGGAAAGAGCCATCGCACTCCAGGTGATCGACTCGGACGAGACCGAGGAGCCCCGGGCGGACGGGAAACCCTCCACCTACCAGGGGCGGCATCGCGGTGCCGACCTCTTCCGGCAGCTCACCAGCGTCGGATGGGTCCTCGCGGTCGTCGCGGTCCTGCTCCTCGGCGGCGGCACCGTGCTCTTCTGGAGCTCCGGCATCGGCGACGAGAAGCCGCTGGTGGAGGCCGACGCGATCGGCGACCTCTGCGAGCGCGCCGTCAACGCCGAGCTGCTCGGCCCGTGGGCCGACACCGAGCAGGCGCGCAACCCCGCGGAGGCGTCCGAGGAGAAGGTCCGCAGCTTCGACTGCACCTACTCCGCGGAGTACGCCGGGGGCGACGCCTACCGGCTCGTGACGCTGTTCGCGACCGTGCAGGTGTACGAGGACTCGGCGAAGGCGCGGGCCGCGTACGCCGGGGTGCTGGAGTTCGAGGCGTCCGAGGGCCACGCGACGGCCGACGTCGGGGACGTCGGCGAGCAGGCGGCCACCGCGGTGATCGCCGAAGGCGAGGAGACCGAGGTGCGCCTGCACGCGCAGGAGGCGAACACCACACTGAGCCTGAACGTGTTCGTCACGGGCACGCCGCCCGAGGGCGGGGACGTGGCGGTGTTGGCGGAGGACCTGTCGGCGGGTCTCCTCGACTCACTCCCCCGGGCGGGGAATTAGGCGGCTCCCTTTAAGCTGACCGTGACTACCGCGGCGTCAAGTCGACACGCCGCAACCATTCGCGGAGGATCATCGTGAGCGCCACACCACCCTTTGGACCGGCATACGACGAGCAGCCCGACGACGGGCGGCGGTCGGGATCCGGCCAGTGGCGGCCCCGCGCGGGCCGCCCCCAGGGGTCGGGCGAGCCGCATTCCGCGCAAGGAGACCAGGGCCGGTACCAGGACGGGCAGCAGCCCCCTGGTCGCGGCCGGCAGCCGCAGGGCGGCGGGTACGGGCAGCAGCAGCCGGGGCGGCCCCAGGCGGGGCGTCCCTCGCCGCAGGCCGGACGGCCCTCCCCGCAGGCGGGTGCGCCGCGGGCGGGCGGTCCCTCGGCCGGGCGTCCCTCGCCGCAGGGCGGGCAGTACCAGTCCCCGCAGCAGCAGTCCCCCCAACAGCAGTTCTCGCCGCAGCACGGCGGGTATGAAGCGCAGCCCGGAGGGTACGAGTCGCGGCGTTCGGGCGGTCCGGTGACCGGGTCGACGCCGCGCACCGACTCGCGGGGCGCGCAGCCGGGCGGGCGCGAGTACCGGCCGCAGCAGGGGGCCCCGGAGGGCTCGCCTCAGCAGCGCCAGGACCAGCCGTTCGAGGAGGCCGCGTTCGGCGACGACCGCGGCGGGGACGACTGGGGAGGCGGCGGCGAGACCACCGCGATCAAGGGCCTCGGCTCCAGGGAGCCGCGGCGGCGGTCCGACTTCCAGAAGGTGCGCAGCCGCGCCCGCAAGTCCAGCCCGTGGCCGAAGATCATCGCCGCGGTCGTGGCGCTCGGCCTGGTCGGCGGCGGCGCGTGGTGGTTCATGAACCGCGACACGGACGAGGAGCAGGGCGGCGCGGCCGACTCGGGCCTGACGTACTCGGGCTCCGAGGAGCCGTGCGCACTGGTGGACCCGGCGGCGCTGGGCTCGGCGGCGGGCGGCGCCGAGCCGACCGAGGTGGCAAACGCCGAGCAGAAGACCGGCAGCTGGGACCAGCAGTGCGACCTGACGTACGGGGAGCCGGACCAGGCGGCGGCGATGCTGACGATCGAGGGCTCGGTGTACGAGTCCGACGCCATGGCCAGCGTCAACTTCGACCTGGGGACGCGCGACCTGGGCGAGATGCCCGAGCTGTGGACGGTCCTGGACCCGGCTCCGGCGGTCGGCGACGAGTCCGCGGCGGTCGCGCGCGTGGTGACCGACGGGACTTCGAACTACCAGCTCCATGTCAAGGACGACAACGCCTACGTGGTGGTGCGGCTCGCGGTGTCGAAGGACGCCGGGGTCGACGAGGCGGCGCTGACGGAGATGACGACGCAGCTCGCGGAGGCGTACTTGGCGAACTGGCGCGACGCGAGCTGACGTGAATCGCATTTCATAACAAAACGGACCCAAGAGGGACCCCTGGTTCAAAAATACCGAAAGGGTCCGACAAGCACGAAGGGCCGATCCCGCTGAGCGGGATCGACCCTTTCACTCGTACGGGTGAAAACGCCAGGGACGGGCTAGTACGTCCGCATCGGGGCGCCGAACATCTGCGACTCGATCGACGTCGGCGCGCACCACAGGTAGCGCTCCTTCTGGCCCTTGCGGAGCATCGCGATCATGTCGTCGTGGAGCATCTGGAGCCACTGGAGGACCTCCTGGTTGACCCGGATCGCCGAGCGCGCGATCTGGGCCTCCTCGGCCGTGAGCCGCTGGAGGACCGTCATGTGGGCCTCGCCGGTGAGCGCGTCCGCGAAGTTCGTCAGGCGCGGGAGCACCGTCAGCTGCGTGCGCCACGGACCCAGGACCGGCTTGGTCTGGGAGCCGCGCTCGCCCACGTCGTAGACGTACAGGGCCGGCGAGTGCTGGCTCGCCTCGACCGTGACCGGCTGGTCCCCGTGCAGGACCGCGAGGCGGTCGTTGCGGCCCGTCGCCGTCTCCCCCAGGCCGTTCCACTCCTGCGGGCGGGTCGTGCACACCGCGACGCGGGTGCCGATCGCCAAGGCGCGGAACACGAGCAGGCGGGCGAGGTACACGCCTCCGATGAGGTTGATGCGGGTCTCCTCCGGGCGGAAGAACGGCGCGACGACCGGGACCTGCTCGGCGTCGCGGCCGATCACGAGCCCGGCGGGCGGGCTCGCCGACGTCATGAGCTCCAGGGCCCGGGCCGTCGGGATCTGCGAGACGGACTTCACCGGCTCGATCGGCTTGCCCGCGTCCCGGGCGGTCTCGACCGCGCGGTCCGTGACCGGCAGGCCGTAGACCGTGCCCTCCGTGGGGCCCGCCGAGACCTGCGACACGCCGAACAGGCCCGCGGAGGTCGGCATGGAGCTGACCGGGCCGCCGGTGATCGGGGCGCCCGCGCCCGAGTACGGCACGCCGGAGTACGGCTGGGCGCTGGCGGGCTGCGCGGAGTACGGCTGACCCGATACCGGGCCGCCGGAGATCGGGCTGCCCGACACGGGCTGGCCGGAGACCGGCTGGGCCGAGACCGGGGCCGCGGACACCGGGGCGGCCGCGGGCGGCTGCGCGGGGCGCTGCTGCTGGGACGTCGGCTGCTGGTACTGCGGCTGGGCCGGGCGCTGCTGCTGCGAGGACGGCCCCGGCGGGGGGCCGACCGGGCGCTGCGGCTGCTGCGACACCGGCTGCTGGTACTGCGGCGGCGAGGACTGCTGCTGGGGCTGCTGCGGCCCGTGGCCCTGGGGCGGGCGCATCTCCGGGGGCCGCGGCGTCTGGTACTGCGGCTGCTGCGGGTGCTGGCCCGCGGGCGGCTGCGGGGGCTGCGCGCCGCCGCGGGCGCCCGGCGGCTGGGCGCTCGGGGGCTGGGGCGGCTGCTGCCCTTGGCGCGCACCGTAGACGGCGCCCTGCTGGCCGGTCTGCGCGGGCCGACCCGGCTGCTGCCCGGTCTGGCCCGGCTGACCGTAGACGGGGCCCTGGGGCGGGCGGGCGACCGGCGGCTGGGGCGACTGCGGCGGGGAGCCGGGCTGCTGCTGGCCGGGGCGGGGCACGTTGAGGGTGCCGCCCTGGTCGTCGTCCACGGGGCGCTCGTCGTCGTCGCCGGAGTGGCGGCCGCCGGGGCGCTGGTTCCCGTTCTGGTACGAGCCCCCCTGGTAGGTGCCGCCGCCGTAGACGTTGCCGCGGTCGGTCATCGGGGTCCTCCTCCGGTCGGGGCGGATGCGTAGGCGGCGGGGCCGTGCTCGCCGTCGAGGCGCTGCAACCGCACGCCGAGCTGGTCGGCGACGTTGAGCAGCTGGTTCTGCGCGGACTCCCACGACGCCTGGTCGAGCGCGAGGCGCACGATCCCGTCCACGGCGAGCTGGCGCCCCGTGATGCGGCCGTCGGGGTTGACCTTGCCGTTCGTCCCGGCGGTGACCACGGTCGAGACGGTCACGAACGCGGCGGGCACGCCCGAGAGCGCGTCCACGGTGCGGTGCAGGGCCACGGCGTCGGTGGGCCACTTGGTGATCCGGTAGGCGACGTGGCGCAGGCCGTCCGCGTACCAGTGGTTCCACTCCTCGGCGGTGCGCTCGCCCGGGACCGGCGCGAACGCGACGCCGAGCGACTGCTGGACCGCTTCGCGCACGCCCTCGGCGTCGAGGATCCGGTTGGGGACGCCGACGTTGCCGAGGAGCTTGCTGACGCGCTGCGCGGTCGAGGCCAGCGCCTTGTAGACGCCGTCGACCTCGCCGCCGCGCTCGGCGGTGGCCTCGCGGGCGTCGCGGGCGCCGAGGCGCACGGCGAGCCATGCCTTGTGGTGGACCACGGCGGGGTAGTCGCCGAGGAGTTCGCGGTAGGACCGCGAGGACGGGCTGTTGTCGTAGGCGGCGAGGCCGACGGGCGTGGTGTGGCCGACGAGCTGCACGGCGGTGACGGGGACGGAGGTCTCGTCGAAGAGCCGTTCGAGGCGTTCGAGCGGGACGGCCTTGGTGCCCTCGTCGGTGGTGCCGATCTCGATGACCGTGAACCATCCGCCGTTGTCGTGGCCGATGCCCACGTTCTCGTCGCGGTCCTCGACGCCGGTGATGCCCAGGTCGGGGGCGATCCGGTGGAGGACCTCGGTGAGCTGCTGGGGGTCGAGGGCGCGGATGCGCCGACGCATGCGGGACTTGAGCGGCCAGGTCTGGTACCACCAGTAGTCGCCCTTGCGCCAGAACACGACGACCAGCACGATGAGCGCGACGCCGCCTCCGGCGGCCAGCGCGATCATCCCGAAGGCCAGGCTCGCGAGCGCGATCGTGAGCGCGAGCTCCACCGCGATGAGCTGGGCGACGGTGAGCGGGCCGAGCCGTCCCGAGGAGCGGGTCGTGAACACGACCGACTCGCCGGCGACCGGGCCGCCTTGCTGCTGGGCCTGCACGGACGCGGTACCGCGTGCTTGCTGCTGCCCCTGAAGCATCGTCATTGGCGACGTCTCCATCATGAAGGTGAGTGGTCGTACCTATCGTAAGCGGACGAGACCACCTCTTGGTCCCCCGCCCTTGCGGTGTTTCGGCCCGGTATACGGCGGACCGGCCCTTTGGCGCTGCGGCGTTAGACTGTGCGGGTGCGAATCCTCCCGCGTATACCTCTCTATTCTGCGGCAGTCGCGATGGCGGCCGCCGGATCCATCCTGCTGACCACGGCTCCCGTGTACGCCGAGTTCACGCTCGATCCTGCGCCGGCGGACGAACAGGTCCCGTGCCAGCCGGTGTCCGATCCGGGCGAACCGCTGAACACGCGGCCGTGGGCGAAGAACTTCATCGGCCTCGACGACGCGCACCAGTACAACCGCGGCACGTTCGAGACGGGCTCGAAGGAGGGGGATCCGGTGACCATCGCGGTCATCGACTCGGGTGTCGCGGCCGAGCGTTCCGACGTGTTCGGCGACCGGCTGCTGTCCGGTTACGACTGGTGGGACCCGTCTGCCAAGGGCCAGTGCGACTCCGCGTACCACGGCACGGCGGTGGCGTCGATCGCGGCGGGCGGTCCGGTGGGCGACGGCGACTTCATCGGGGTCGCCCCTGAGGCGAACATCCTGCCGATCCGGGTGTTCTCGGGTGCGAAGGACGAAGGCGGGGACGCTGCCAAGAGCATCGTGGTGGCGGGTGCCATCACCGATGCGGTGGCGAACGGCGCCGACGTGATCAACCTGTCGCTCGTGGTGGTCACGACGCCGGACCTCGAAGCGGCCGTCGAGGCGGCGATCGACGCGGGGGTGGTCGTGGTCGGTGCCACCGGCAACGAGAACAAGAACATGGACGACGGCTCGATCGAGGCCGACCAGCAGACGTACTACCCGGCGAACTACCCGGGCGTGATCGCGGTGGCGGCCCACAACCAGAGCGGGAACTGGTACGCGAGCAGCAACTTCGGCGAGCACATCGACCTGCTCGCGCCCGGCCAGGGTCTCGCGTTCCCGTATGCGGGCGGCGAGTGGAAGGTTGCCGAGGGGACGAGCTTCGCGACGCCGTTCGTGGCGGGCGCGGCGGCGCTCTTGAAGGGCGAGTTCGGTGCCGAGGCGACGCCCGCATGGATTCAGGCACGCTTGCAGGAGACGGCGATCCACCCGCCGGACGGGTTCAACATCTACCAGGGCTACGGCGTCCTGAACGTGGCGGAGGCCCTGACGGCCCCGTTCGACGCCTCGGAGGTCACTTCGGTGGACGTCGATGCGGTCCCGACCGAGGATGCCGTTTCGGCACCGCTGTCGGAGGAGGACCGCGACGAGATCGGTGCGCTCGACGTCGATTACGACCCGCTGGGCCTCCAGAAGACGATCGCTTGGGCGAGCGTCGGTGGTGCGATCGTGCTGGTCGCCTTGGTCCTGGTGCTGCGCACCATCATCCCGAAGGGCCGGCGCCGTCGCTGGCGGGCGGGGACCAGGGAGCCGGAGAAGGTCTCGGTCGGCGCCGACAGCGGCTGACCCGGCGTGAGCCGAACGGGCGGGGGTGCGGGCTCCGGCCCGCACCCCCGCTCGTTCGGTCCGTCCGGGCATTCGTCGGCCGATGGGATCGATCGTCGTCCGGCTTCGGGGCGGGGACGGCAGAAGACCCAGGCGATCGGGGGGATCGGCCTGGGTCTTCGTTCAGCTTGGCGTGCCGAAGGTTCCGGTCTAGCGGAACCGGGCGGCGTTCGCGGCCTCGGCGTCAGCGTAGTTCTGACGGGCGCGGTCGACGGCGCCGCCGATCTGCTCGAGGATCTCGTTGATCTTCGCCATCGACGAGTCCCACTCGGCCCGCTGCTCCATGTAGGCGTCGCGGTCCGCGCCTTCCCACTCGAGGGCGTCGAGCTTGGTGGCGAGGTCCGAGAGCCTGTCGTTGATGGAGCCCGACTCGCTGATGATCTGCGAGTACGCGGACTCCATCTCCTCGTAGCTAAGGGCAATCTGTCCGGCCATGGTGGTTCACCTCTTCCTTGGGGTCTTGGGGGTTGGGCTAGAGAAGTCCGTCGAAGCCCTGCGAGCTGGTCTGGTCCTGGTCGGCCGTCGCGGTGGCGCTGTTGTCCAGCATGTTCGCGATGTTCTCCAGGGCCTCAAGGAGGTCGGTGGCTTCCTTGTCCCAGACGATCATGACTTCCTGGAAGGACGCGGCGCCCGCACCCTGCCACGAGGCGGCGAGCGAGTCGCAGAGCGACTTCAGGCTCGCGAGGGTGCCGTCGACGTCCTGACGCGCGTTCAGAGTCTCAACAGCCGCATCGCGGACTGTGTCTTCTGTCATTGCAACCATGCGAAACACCTCCTGTTTCGTAACCGGGGGCCGCGGCGCTAGGTTCCTAGGCCGTAGGGGTATCCCAGTGAGTCTTCATCGATTCCGCAGTCACCATAACCCGTCCGTGCAAACTCACCGGGCTGGCGGTGCGCCTCCGAGTTTACTAGTAGTGACCGAGCCCGTGTATCCCCACTTAGTGCCACGTCGGGCGTACGGGGCAACCCGGGCGGACCCCCGGGTAGTCGGGTCGAAAGGGACGAGCCGTCATCCGTGATGCGGGAGTTGCCCCGGCTCGCGACCGGACGGAATCGCGGCTTCCGTCCCAGGTCGGGGGATCAGCCTCGCTCCCTTGTGTCCCGATCTCCCCCGTTCGTGCCATGTCGTGCCGCCGCGGCGTCCGGATTGCGCCGCATCGGTATGCTGGAGGGAGCACAGATCGGAGCGGCCGCGTGCCCATCGCAGCGCGTCGAGGTTCGCGAGCGCCCGACCATACCCCCTGACGAATCTCATACCCGAGGTGATGACGTTGCTTCCTGAGGACATGGGCGGCGGTGCAGTCCAGAACCGCGACGGCTCCTACACCGTTACCGACTCCAGCGGCACCAGGTTCCAGATGACCGAGGAGTCCTTCGACGAGTTCATCTCGAAGATGGGCATCACCCTCGACGACCTTGAGCTGTACCGCAGCCAGGTCATGGGCGGATCGGTCGTCCGCCTCCGCGAGGGCGCCAACCCCGAGTACCTCAGCGCCGGCAGCTTCCAGCCCGTCGACACGGTGAACGTGCCGTTCGGCGGCTTCGACGACGCGCTGGAACTCGCCGAGTCGTACAAGTCGGTCTTCTACCCCGGCCGCGCCGAGCAGATCGACCGCGTGTTCCACGGCCTCGACACGGGCCGCGTGATCAGCGAGGAGATCAAGGTCGGCTACCTGGAGGCGGACGGCAACGTCACCGCCAGCGTGAACAGCGTCCAGAGCGAGTTCGACTCGCGCGGCGGCGGGCTCTCCGAGAACGACGTGAACAACGTCCGCGGCGACAACGAGCGCGGAAGCGACACCCCCGGTTCCGGTGAGACCCCGGAGTCCGACGACGACATCGACATGCTGTAGCCCTGCGGCAGCAGACGACCTGAACCCCGAGGAAGGAGCCCGTCATGGTTGCCAAGGGCAAAGGCAAGGACTATTACAAGAGCACCTACACCCACGAGCAGCTGTGGGACATGCTTCAAGTAGGTGACGACTGGAGGGTCGAGCAGGCCGGCTCGATCTGGACCACCGCCGCGAGCGGTATGAAGGCCGCGCGCGAGGAGATGGCCGTCCACGTGACCACGCTGCGCACGCAGTGGACCGGCGCGGCCTCCGACGAGTTCCAGGGCCGCATGTCGATCGTCGAGCGGTACAGCATCGAGTCGGAAGACGGCATGAAGCAGATCGGCGATGTCACCATGCCGAACCTCGCCGGATTCCTGAAGTCGGCGCAGACCGATGCTCAAGGTGCGGACCTGTACCCCAGCTCCACCGAGACGTACGACGAATGGCTTGAGAGCCAGGACATCGACAAGACCAAGCCGGAGTACGAGACCAAGAAGGTCCAGTACCAGCAGCAGTACGAGCAGTACCTCGACCAGCGTCACGAGGCCATCGCGCAGATCGTCGCCGACCTCGGCGACCAGTATGCGATCGTCAAGGCCGAGCACTTCGAGGAGCCTCCGTCCCCGCCTCCCAGTGACATGCCCGGCAACACGACCTACCAGGCACCGACCGGCGGGGTCTTCGCCGACGACTCGCTTTCAGGCTCCAACGACGTGGGGAACTCCCCTGCTGACATCTCGAGCGGCGACACCTCCGGTGCCGACGGCATCGTCGGCACCGACGATGATCTCGACCCCGTGTCCAGCGAGTGGACGCCGAGTTCCTACGAGGACACCGACGGCCAGCTCGCCGGTGGTCTCGCGGGCGGCGGCGGTGTCATCCCCTCCGGTGGCGGCGGCTACACCACCGGTATGGGCGGGGGTGGCCTCGGAGGCGGCGGTCTCGGTGGCACCGGTGCGGGCCTCTTCGGCCCGGCGCGCGGCGCGACGCCCGTCGGCGGCGCGGGGAATTCCCCGGGACGCGGCACGGGCGGCACGAGCCCTGCACGCGCGGGCGCCTCTTCCGGTTCGGGCCGTGGCGGTTCGGGCAGCGGACGCGGCGGCCTGAACAACGGCAGCGGCGGCCGGGGCACCGGCTCGGGCAGCCGTCCCGGCAGCAGCAACAACAGCGGACGCGGCGGCTCCCGCTCCGGTTACAGCGACGATGACGACGACGAGACCTACAACAGGGAGACCTGGCTGCGGGAGGACGACGTCGACTGGAGCCGCAACCGCGTCAGCGACGACGAACTCGACGAGGACTAGTCGGCGCTGAACGAAGTCGATGAGGGGCGAGCGGAACCGACCGCTCGCCCCTTTCGTCTGCCCGAGAGACAGCGAGGGCCGCAACCGATGTGAATCGGTTGCGGCCCTCGCTGTCTGATCAGCGCTGGTTGGGTTCGCTCGGCCGCCACGGCGGACTCTGCTCACCCGGATTCGGCTGGCCGTACCCCTGCGGCGGGCTGCTGTAGCCCTGGCCCGGAGGAGGACCGCCGTAGTTCTGGCCGCCGCCCCCTGGCGGGACGTACGGCTGCTGCTGCGCCCCTTGCTGGTACGGCGCCTGGCCTGGGCCGTTCCCGGGGTTGAACTGGCCCTGCTGCTGCGCGGCGGCCTTCCGGCCGCGGCCGCGGAGCACCAGCCAGACCGCAATGGCAGCGCCGACGAGGACGACCGCCGCCGCGACGACGATGATCGTGGAGAGGTTCGACTCCTTGTTGCCTTCGGCCGCAGCCGAAGGGCCGCCGGTGGCGGCGCCCGGGTCCTGTGCGGAATCGGACGGCGCGGGGTCGTCAGGAGTGGCTCCGCTGGCGCCGGGCTCGCCCATCGGGTACCCGAGCGGGTTCTCCTGGACCGGTTCGATGCCCTCGGCGTTGACGGCCTGGTCGGCGTTCACGAGGCCGTATCCGGCGTCTTCGCTGCGCTCGCCGTTCCCGTCTCCGGCGGTCTGGATGATCCGCTGGATGACGTTGCTGGCATCCAATTCCGGATGCGCCGCCCAAGTCAGCGCCGCAACGCCGCCGACGAAGCCGCTTCCCATGGATGTACCGCCGTACTGCGGTCCGTAGAGGTCCTGGTCATCGCTGAGCGAACCGACCGACGGGAGCGGAATCGTCATCTCATCGGCGGGAGCAGCGACGACGACTTCAGGGCCGGTTGTGGTGTTCTCGTACCAGATTTCACCGTCGCGTTCCGTACCGGTCACTGCCACAACGCCTTCGGTGGAGGCTGGGTAGAACACCGGGTCTTCCGGCGTGTTGCCGGTCGAGGCGACGACGATCGCACCCTTGTCGATCACGTACTGCAAGACTTCGGCGTATTCCTCGGGGTAGCTCTGACCGATGAGCCCCCAGGGCATGACGAGCACATCGGCACCATTGTCGACCGCCCACCGGAACGCCTCGTACTCCGGCTCTCCGATTGCGCCCCCGACCTCCAGCGCCGCACCCGTGTCGATCCGGACCGGCATCAACGTCGCCTTCGGAGCCGCGAGCAGCACCGCCGATGCCACGGCGGTACCGTGCCCGTCGTTGTCGTTCCACGCGTCCTCTTCATCGGGGAAGACCGTGTAGCCGGGCAGGACGTCCTTGTCCTCGAAGAACGGGTGCTCGCTGATCCCGGTGTCCACGACCGCGACCGTGACGCCCTCGCCCTCGGTAGTCCCCCAAGCCCCCGGGGCCTGGATCAGGTCGGTCACCCAGGCGTCCTCGTCGTTGAGGGTCGTGTCCTGGGCCAGCGCGACTCCCGGCCAGGCCGTGACCGCCGCCGTAGCGGCCAGTGCAGTGAGGCCGGAGGCGAGTGCGGTGCGGAGTGTTCGGCGTGGGGTCCGGGGAGCGGCGAGGGTTGGGGTGAGAGGTGTGGCCATAGGGATGGACCCCTTCCGTGTGCCGGTCGTTACAGCGCTGTCCGCTCTGCCCCACAACATACCGGACCTGTTTCAGCCCCGCGAGCCACGGAGGATCGCCGGGGGAACATAACGATCTGGTCACAGACGGGACGTTCCGTGCGTCGCCACTATCGGCCGTTTGCCTGGGATTTGTACGCTGTGTGTTGATCGGCACACGAGAGATTGGACCCCCCGTGAGCGCCCCACCGGTCTGTACCCGTCTTGCCCGCACCGCTTCCCTTGGGACCCAGCATGGTTGATCTGTCATTGGACCCTGAGGAGATCAAGCGCGGCGGCGTCTCCATGTTCGCGGCCTCCGACGGGCTGTACGAGGACTTCAAACAGGTCGCCAGTGAGGGCGGCGCGCTGGCGGGCTCGGTGGACACCGGGTCGTTCACCGGCGTCAACGAGGTGGCCCAGGCGGTCGAGCGGTGGGAGGGCGCGATCGTGCCCGGGCTGCGCGGCCGGGTGGAGGAGCTGGGGGCGTTCCTGGCGGTGTACTCGGTGCAGCACGTGGAGCTGGACGGGATGACCGCGGAGATGTTCGCCCAGTACGCGGACCCCGAGGTGTTCCCGGTCGATCCGGGCGCCCGTACGACGCCGGCACCGGAGTAGGACATGGGGATCAGTTACGGCGCGCTTCGCGACGCCGACTTCGCGCCGCTCGCGGCCGTCGGGGAGCAGTGGCGGGCCCAGGCGGGCCGCATGGAGGAGCGGGAGTCCGAGCTGGACGACCTGCGCCGCAGGCAGATCGGCGAGTCCCAGTGGTCCGGGACGGTGGCCGAGGAGGTGCGGTCGCGGGTGAAGCTCATCGGCGACGACACCGTGGAGCGGGCGGGCGAGTGCCGCCGGATCGCGGCGGCGATCGAGGACGCGGTCGAGGTGTTCAAGGACCGGCAGGAGGAGCTCCTGGAGCTGCTGGCGTCGGTGCCGGACGGCCTGTCGGTGGACGCCGACGGGGTCGCGACCGGGGAGGCGGCCGACGTGGCGGCGTTCGAGCAGCGGATGGACGCGATCCTCGACGCGGTAGCGGAGGCGGACGAGACCCTGCACGCGGCGGTGGCCGCGATCGCGGGGACCACGGACGCGGGCGAGCGCGCGGAGCTCGCGGCGGGCGTGGCGCTGGCCGACGACTTCCAGGACATGCTGGACCGGGACGCGAGCCCCGCGGAGGTGAACGCGTGGTGGGACGGCCTGTCGCCCTTCGAGCAGCAGGGGCTGCTGGAGGCGCGGCCGGAGCTGCTCGCGCAGGTCGACGGGATCCCCTCGGGGATCAGGGACGACGCGAACCGGACCCTCCTGGAAGGCGAGATCAACCGGCGGGACGGTGAGATCGAGGCGGTCGAGGACCGGCTCGCGGCCGACCCGGGGAACGAGGCGCTGCAGAAGCGGCTCGCGGACCTGCAGGGGACGCAGGAGAAGCTGACGGACCTGCGGTCGCTGGTCGAGAAGCCGTACCAGGTCGGGTCCGGCGGGCCCGCGCTCGACCACTACCTGCTGGGGTACTCCTCGGCCGAGGACGGGCGGGCGATCGTGGCGGTCGGGAACCCGGACGAGGCCGACAACGTGTCGGTCCTGGTGCCGGGCACCGGCGCGGACCTGGGGAACGTCGGCGGGAGCGTCGACCGGGCCGAGCTCATGGCCGGGGACGCGTACTGGGCGGACCCGGACGCGAAGACCGCGTCGGTGCTGTGGCTGGGGTACGACGCGCCGGACGACATCGTGCCGCAGGCCATGGACCAGAAGTACGCGGAGGGCGCGGCGAAGGACCTGTCGTCGTTCGCCGCGGGGATGCGCGCGGTCGACGAGGACGGCCAGTCGCACCTGACGATGACCGGCCACTCCTACGGGTCGACGACCGTGGGGATCGCCGCGCGCGACGCGGGCCTGGACGTGGACGACATGGTGTTCGTCGGCTCCCCCGGCGTGGGCGTGGACTCGGCCGCGGACCTGGGCATCCCCCCGGACCGGGTGTGGGCGACCAGGAACGAGGAGGACATCATCGGCTGGGCCCGCGAGGACACGATCAACACGGTCGTCGGCGGGGGCGGCGGCGGGCTGCTGGGCGGGCCGCTCGGGGGCCTGGTCGGCGGCGCCGTCGGGTACTTCACGTCCGACCACGACGACCTGATCCACGGCACCGACCCGGTCTCCGACGCGTTCGGCGGCAGGACGTTCCACAGCGACGCGACCCGCGACGCGGACGGCCTGGACGAGCTGTGGAAGGACAACGTGGAGAACCACTCCTCCTACTGGGACGGCGACAACGGGCATCCCCGCAACGCCGCCCGCGACAACATGGCCTATATCGTCACCGGTCAGACCAGCGGCGTCAGGTGAAGTCCCTTGCGCTGGCCCTCCCACTACTGCTCGCAGGATGCTCGATGACCGCAACCGAACCGCCCGAGGCCCGCTATACGCAGGCGGAGGCGTACGCCCCGATGGAGGCCGCCGTCGCCGAGGCCGCGGCGGCGCTCCCGGACTTCCCCGGGTTCGCCTCGCGCACCTGGCACGAGCTGCCCTGCACGCACGCGGGCGCGGAGGACCCCGGCCATGTGGGCGTGGAGATCTCGTACATGTTCGCCGAGTCGCTGTGGTCCGATCCGCTGGTGCGGGAGACGTACGCGGACGCGCTGCGCGGGAAGTGGGCCGAGGACGGCCTGGACGTGCACCGGGACGACTCTGTGACGCTCGCGACCGGCCGCACCGACCGGAACGTGGAGGCGCTGCGGGAGGACGGGATCAACCTCTGGTACCGCGTCTCGGGCGTCGTGGGCCTGGTCGTGCAGTCGGGGTGCGTGCCGCGCAGCGACCCCGGGGAGATCGAGTACGTGCCCCCGGCGGGCGGGATCGCGCCCGGGGGCGCCGGCGACCTGGTCGGCGAGTACTTCCCGGAGGGGATTCCGAAGGACCCGGTGGACGGTGAGGCGGACTACTCGTCCCTGTAGTCAGTCCCGGCAGGCGATGCCGTAGACCCGGTCGGTGGCCGGTTCCCCTTGGGGCGGGACGCATCCGGGGTCGGGGTCGACGCGTTCGACGCAGCCGCTGGCGGCGGTGAGCGCGGGGGCGTCGCCGCCGGTGTAGCCGAGGGCGATCTCGTCGGTGCGCTCGGCGGTGATGCGGCGGACCCCGTCGAGGGTCGCGCCGTCGTAGGTGAGCGCGTAGTCGCCGCCGGACCAGAACGCCCGCACGGCCGCCTCGTACGCGGGGAGGTCGGCGGCGCGCAGCTCGTACGTGAGGCTGTACCGGAAGGTCTCCAGGCCCGCGGGGGTGCGGTAGCCGCACGAGGCGACCTCGACGGTGCGGGCCGCGAACCCGTCGAAGGCGGGGACGGCGGCGGCGGTCTCGCCGACGGCCGCTTCGAGCCGCTCCCAGGTGCCGTCCTCGGTGTACAGGCCGCGGGGGTCGCCGGGTTCGGCGGCGGCGAGTGCCCACTGGCGGACCTCGGCGCCGGTGGCGACGGCCAGGAGCAGCGCGAGGGACCACACGGCGGTCTCGATCCCGGCGATGCGCCCGCGCGGGCGGTCGGGTTCGGCGCCGAGCCAGCCGCGGGCCTTCGCGGTGACGGCGAGGACCGCGCCGAGGAACACGATCGGGGCGGTCGCGGCGAGGAACACGGCGGCGACCTGCGCGGCGCCGTCGCTCATGGCCTGGCGGACCGGCATCGCCGAGGGCGTCAGGAGCAGCACGAGCTGCACGAGCGCGAGGGAGCCGGCGGCGGCGAGGTAGAGGCGGGCGCGGCGCCCGCCGCGGCCGAGCCAGATCGCGGCGAGGACGTTGACGGGCACCGAGGGGGCGAGGACCAGGAGGTACGCGAGGCCGCGCTCGGCGAGGCCGTTGTCGACGCCGGGCCACGCGTACGCCTGCACGCCGCGCCAGCTCCACAGCCACACGGCGATCACCGCGGCGGCCTCGGCGAGGAGGAGCACCTGGATCGCGAGCACCCCGAGCGGCGGCCGGGCCGGGCGGCCGGGCCGCGTCAGCGACGCGGAGTCGAGCTCGGGGGGCGTGAGCAGTGGGTTCAATTCGGGCCCTCGGTGTGCGGGGGTGCGAGGGGGATTCGCACCGGTACGAGCGTAGTACGCCGCGGGGCCGCCCTCCGGTTGCACGTGACGAAGCTTGCGAGTCACGTATGTTCACATACCGGTGGGCGGCCCCGCGTCGCTCGTACTTAGGCGGTCCCGTTCGGGGGGAGCAGCGTCGTCTGGATGAGCTGCTCGCCGTCCTTGCGGCGCACCAGGGTGCCGCGGCCCGGGGGCTGCGGGCTGGGCTTGAGCTTCCCGAAGATCGCGCCCTCCTCCTTGCGGCCGCTCATGAGCAGGCCGGGGGATTCGAGCGACTTGATCTGGCCCACGATCGGGTCCATCAGGGCCCGGGCCGCACCGGAGGCGCGGCGGGCGATGATGACGTGGAAGCCGATGTCGCGCCCGACCGGGATCAACTCCTGGATGGCGGCCAGCGGGTTCACGCGCTGGGCGACCATCTCGTAGTCGTCGACGATCAGGTACAGGTCCGGACCGGTCCACCAGGAGCGGTCGCGCAGCTGCGCGGGCGTGACGTTGTCGCCCGGCAGGCGCTTCTCGATCGGGCCCCTGAGGTTCTTCACCGAGCCCTCGAAGTGCTTGCCGGACATGGCGTAGTCGAGCAGGGTCGGCTTCTGGATCTCCTCCAGCATGCCGCGCCGGTAGTCGGCCATGATGATCTTGGCCTCGTCGGCGGTGTAGGTCGACTGGATCTGCCGCGCGATGTGCCGCAGCAGGTTCGTCTTCCCCGACTCCGAGTCGCCGAAGACCAGCATGTGCGGCTCGTTGGCGAAGTCCAGGTACACCGGCTTGAGCCCGGCCTCGTTGAGGCCGATCGGGATGCCCGGCCTGGTGCGGTCGACGGCCTTGAGGAAGTCGGCCACGTGGAGCTGCTTCGGCAGGAGGCGCACGGGCGGGCACGGCTGTCCGCGCCACGCCTGCTTGACCTTCTTGACGAAGTCCTCGACGCCCGGCTGGAGGTCGTCGCCGTCGCGGATCGAGTCGATGCGCGGCACGGCGGCGAGGGTGTGGAGCTTCGAGAGCGAGAGCCCCCGGCCGGGGCGGTTCTTCGGCACGTTCGCCGCCGCCTTGCGGTCGAGCTCGGACTCCATGTTGTCCGAGAGCTTCAGCTCCAGCTTCAGGCCGAACATGTCGCGCATGTTCATGCGGATGTCGCCCCAGCGGGTGCAGGTGACCATGACGTGGACGCCGTAGGCCAGACCCCGGTTGCCGATCGCGCGGACCTGGTCCACGAACGGCTCGAAGTCCTCGCGCAGGGTCATCCAGTTGTCCACCACGAGGAACAGGTCCCCGTACGGGTCGTCCTGGAAGCGGCCCTGCTCCTTCATGCGCCGGTAGGAGCCCATGCTGTCGATCTTGTTGGCCGTGAAGAACGCCTCGCGCTCGTCCAGGATGCTCGTGACCTCCTGGATCGTGCGCCGCACGCCCTCCTCCTCCTGCCGTCCGAAGACGCCCGCGACGTGCGGGAGGTCTTCGAGGCCGCGCAGGGTGCCGCCGCCGAAGTCCAGGCAGTAGAACTGCACTTCGCGCGGGGTGTGGAGCAGTGCGAGCGAGCCGATCATGGACCGCAGCATCGTGGACTTGCCCGACTGGGCGCCGCCCGCGATGGCGACGGTGCCCTGGGCGCCGGAGAGGTCCACGATGAACGGGCTGCGCTTCTGCTCGAACGGGCGGTCCTCCTCGCCGAGGACGGCGTGGAGCTTCCCGTTGAGGGAGAAGCCCTTCGGCGTGAGGCCCCGGACCGGGTCCACTTCCAGGGGCGGGAGCACCTGGTCGAGGGTCGGCGGCTCGGCGAGCGGCGGCAGCCACACCTGGTGGGCCGGGCGGCCCATCCCGATGCAGTTGTTGACCATGACCTCGAGTTCGGAGAGCTTCTCGTTCTCGTCCTCGGTCTCGGCCTCGACCACTTCCTCCTCGGGCTCCTCCTCGACCTCGGGCTCCGGCGGGAGCTCCACGAAGCCGGGCAGGAACCGCTGCACCTTGTGCTGGACGGCCGCGATGCGCTCGGCGCGCGAGGCGACCCGCTTCGGCGGCTTGTACGACCCGCCGACGTAGGCGGCGCGGAACCGCACCAGGTCCTGGGTGCCGACCTGGAGGTAGCCGTGGCCGGGGGCCTGCGGCAGCTCGTAGGCGGCGCCGGTGCCGATGACGGTGCGCGACTCCTGCGCGGAGAACGTGCGGAGCGCGACCCGGTACGACAGGAACGTGTCCAGGCCCTTCAGCTTGCCCTCTTCGAGCCGCTGCGAGGCGAGCAGCATGTGCACGCCGATCGAGCGGCCGATGCGGCCGATCTGGAGGAACAGGTTGATGAACTCGGGCTTCGCGACGAGCATCTCGGAGAACTCGTCGGCGATGATGAGCAGCGTCGGCATGGGGTCCATCGGCTGCCCGGCCTTGCGGGCCTTCTCGTACTCCCACCGGTTGGTGAAGTTGCCCGTCGAGCGCAGCACCTCCTGGCGCCGCACCAGCTCGCCTTCGAGCGCGTCGGCCATGCGGTCGACCAGCTCGATCTCGTCGGCGAGGTTGGTGATGACCGCGGAGACGTGCGGCAGCTCGTCCAGGGACGCGAACGTCGCGCCGCCCTTGAAGTCGACGAGGATGAAGTTGAGCTCCTCCGACGAGTGCGTCGCGATGAGCGACCCGACGATGGTGCGCAGCACCTCCGACTTACCGGAGCCGGTGGCGCCGATGAGCAGGCCGTGCGGGCCCATGCCGCCGACCGCGGACTCCTTGAAGTCGATGTCGACGATGGCGCCGTCCGGGCCGGGCCCGATCGGGACCTTCAGGTAGTCCTTGACGGGCTTCTCGCGCCAGTGCACGGCCGGGTCGAGCGCCGCGGCGTCGTTGAAGCCGAGCATCTCCGGCAGGCTCGACGGCGCGGCCATCGGCGAGGCGTCCTCATCGCCCGACTCGGTGGCCCCGGTGGCGCCCTTGAGGGTCAGCCGCCAGGGGGCGAGCGAGCGGGCGATGCCCTCGGCCTGGTTGTAGGACAGGGAGTCGGGCCTGCCGAGCACGCGGCGCCGGCCGGCCTGGTCCGTGTAGATCTCCTCCGCGGTGACGTCGTAGAGCTTGACCTGCGGCCCGGGCTTGCGCGGCAGGTAGCCGGAGAAGTCGAACACGGTCACGCCGGCCATGCCGTCGGCGGCGATGATCCCGGTCGGGTCCACCTCGCCGCCGTCGAGGACGACGACCAGGTGCGCCTGGCCCTCCCCCGCGGTCGCGCCGGGCGACCACGCGCCGCGGCTCGACAGCTGGTCGCGCAGGGAGGTCTCCAGCTGCGTGGTGGTGTTGAAGAACATCCGGACCGGACCGGCCCCGTCCTCGGCGGACGGGTGCTGGAGGTGCGGCAGCCACTTCATCCAGTGCCACTCGGGCATCCGCTCGCTGTCCGCGACGACCGCGATGATCACGTCGTCGGGCGAGTGGAGCACCGCGAGCTGCGCCAGCTGGGCGCGCACGTTGTCCATGACGGTGGGCCGCTCGCCGCGCAGCACCAGCCGCGCGGCCTCGGTGTACTTCATCGACCGGGGGATGTCGATCACGTTCGAGTGCGCGGCGACGAACCGCCGCAGCGCCATCGACGTCATCGGCTCCAGGTCCTCGACCGGCTTGGTCTCCGGCGGCACCAGCTTCATCGTCATGCGCTGCTTGCCGATGCCGACGCGCACGTCCAGGGAGTCGTCGTCCTTGGAGCGGCGCTCCCACATGCGGCGGGAGCCCACGAGCGACCACAGGGCCTTCGGGTCCGGGTGGCGCCACCGGGCCGCGCGCCACTGGCGCTCGGCGCCCTTGCGGGCACGGCGCCGCACCTGGTTGAGGTAGCGCATGTAGTCGCGCCGGTCGGCGTTGAACTCGGCCTTCTTCTGGGCCCGGTTGCCGCCCATGTTGGTCGCCATCATGCCGACCATGGAGATGCCCATCATGGCGCCCATGGCGATGCGCATGGTGTTGCTGCCGCTGTTGGCCGAGGACCCGGTGCCGACGCGGGTCATCATCATCATCGCCATGGCGGCGGCGCCGGCGAGCATCGGCAGGATCATCAGATACTGGGCGATGTTCTTCGGCTGCGGATCGGGCATGTCCGGCGGTGACTCCAGGAGGATGTCACCGCGGGGAGCCTGCGGCCCGCGCTTTCGCGGCGGTCTGCGGAAGAGTTTGGTCGTCACAGAGGGTCCTTGTACTCACCGGGGGATGCGCCTGCCACGGCCGGCCCGGCCGATGCCCTGCGAGCGTCGGCGAGGATGCTTGCTGGCCGCGGCGTGGGCGCTGCCGTATAAAAGATATAAGTGCGCTCTGTCGAGTATCGCACTAACAGGGTAGAACCGCATCGCCACTCGGGCGGTACACCGACCGTGGCATGCGGGATTTATCCTTTTACAGTCCCCCCGATTCCGACCCGACCCGGAGGTTCGCGCGGTGAGCACCAAGTCGGCCACCCTCTCAAGGGTGACGATCGTCAGTCCTCGCACCAGGATCGACCTCGCACTGCCCTCAGACATCCCCCTGTCCGACCTCCTGCCCACGATCCTGCACCAGGCCGGCGAGTACTACATCGACGAGGCCGGCGACAACGGCGGCTGGATCCTGGCGCGCCTGGGCGAGGACGCCCTGGACACCGGGCACTCCTGCTCGCAGCTGTCGATCAGCGACGGCGAGATGCTGTACCTGAACCCGGCCGACGCGGCCAAGCCCGAGATCGTGTTCGACGACGTCATCGACGCCGTCGCCACCGCGACCGAGCAGCGCGGCAACCGCTGGGACCACCTCGCGACCAAGCGCTTCAGCGTCGGGGTCGGCACCGCCGCCCTGGCCGTCGGCGCCATCGCGATCCTCCTCACCGGCCACCTCGCGAGCGCGATCGTCGGCCTGTCGATCGCGCTGATCCTGGTCGGCGCCTCGGCGCTGCTCTCCCGCGCGGTCGGCGACTCGCGGGCCGCCACCTACTTCGGCATCACCGCCGTCCTGTACGCGGGCGTCGGGGGGCTCCTCATCGCCGCGGACGGCGGCCTGTTCGACCTGACCGGGCCCAACGTGCTCATCGCCGCGTCCGCGATCCTGCTGTTCAGCGTGCTGGCGATGGTGTCCGTGGGCGACATGGCCTCGGCCCCGGTGTTCATCGTGTCGATCCTCGGGGCGGTCGTCCTCGGCGTCTCGACCGCGTTGATGATGGTCATCCCGGGCAGCAGCGCCGCGACGGCCGCGGGCATCGCGGCGCCCCTGGCGCTGGCGATCCTCCCTGCCGCGCCGCGCCTGTCGCTCACCATGGCGATGGTGCCGACCCCGACGCTCCCCACGACCACCGAGGAGCTGAAGGAGGGCGACACCGAGGCCATCGACGGCAAGCGGATCCTGAAGCTCTCCGAGCACGCCGGGAACTACCTGGAGGCCCTGTACTCCTTCGCGGCGGTGACCGGCCTGGTCTCGGCGATCGCGCTGGCGTTCTCGGGCACCATGCCCGGCCTGATCCTCGCGACGATCCTGTCGCTGGTGCTGCTCAGCCGCGCCCGTACGATCGAGGATCGTCCCGCGCGCATCGTGATGCTCACCGGCGGCATGGGCGGCCTGGCCGCGACCCTCGCGGCGATCTTCGTCGCCAGCGGGGACAGCATCCTGGTGCGCCTGACGGTCATCCTCGGCGCGCTGACGCTGCTGACGCTCATCGCGATGGTCTACGGCCTGGCCGTGGCCGGCAAGAAGATCGCCCCGACGTGGGGCCGCAGCCTCGACATCATCGAGGCGCTGCTGATCGTGTCGATCCTGCCGCTGGTCGGCTGGGTCTGCAACCTGTACGAGATCGCGTTGTCGCTGCGCGGCTAGCCCCGACACCCCCGATTCGAGAGGCGTATTCCGATGCCCCAGATGCGTTCCCGCCGCGAGCAGGTGGACGCCCACAAGTTCATCACCTCGCGGATGAACCAGGCCCTGGTGCTGGCCAACCCCGACTCGGTCGAGCGGCCCCTGCGGCGCATCGGCGTGTCGATCTTCGCTTCGGTGATGGTCCTGGCGCTGGTCTTCGGCGGCTTCGCGATCGCGACGCTGTTCGGCAAGGGCAACGCCCTGCCCGAACCGGGTCACATCATCACCATCAAGGGCAGCAACTCCGTCTACGTGTACACCACGAAGAGCGGCGGCGAGGCCACCGAGGAGGACCCGCTGCGGCTGTGGCAGGTCGCGAACTACACCTCGGCGCTCCTCCTGGTCAAGCCCGGCTCCGACGGCAAGCCGCCGGTGCAGGACCTGAAGGCGTCTTCGCTGAAGAACATCAAGCGCGGCAGCTTCACGATCGGCATCCAGAGCATCCCGTCGCAGCCGCCGGACCCCGCGGAGCTGCTCCAGGACCAGAACTGGAACACCTGCTCGATGCCCCGCACCGACGGCGGCACCGCGAACTTCCAGCTCACGCAGTTGATCCTCAAGGACCTCCCCGATCCCTCCCAGTGGCTCGGCGACGACAACTGGCTCCTCGCCAAGACCGCGGTCGACGAGGAGAAGGGCGAGATCCCGGACTACTTCCTGCTGTGGAACGGCTTCAAGCACAAGATCGGGGCCGACACCGAGACGGCCCGGGCGCTCATCGGCGACCTGAACCTGAGCATGGACGACGCCATGCCGCTCAACGAGAGCATGCTCCGCACCGTCCCCTCGGGCTCGGAGATCGAGCCGCCGGTCGAGGACGGCTTCGGCGAGCCCTCTGCGGTGCTGACCGACGACAACGAGCCGCTCGACTACGGGCGCCCCGTCAAGTCCGGGAACGAGCTGTACGTGCTCTTGAAGACCCCCGCCGGGGACGAGTTCGCGCGGATCACGCCGACCATGGAGATGCTCCTGGCCGCGAAGTACAAGGGGACCGTGGAGGTCGACCCCACGACCCGGAGCGAGATCGGCTCCGACGCGGTGTACATGCCGAAGAACTTCCCGGACGCGAATCTGAGCGGTTCGACCTGGTCGGTCGACCGCGACCGCCCGGCGGTGTGCGCGGTCTACGACCCGGCCGATCAGCACGACGAGGCGACCTCGATCCAGATCGCGATGTACGAGGACGCGCCGGACGCCCTGACCGGCCCGGCCGATTCGGTGGAGATCACCGACGAGGGCGAGATCTTCTCCGACGTCAAGGACCTCGTGGCGCAGACGGTCCTGCCGCAGGGCACCGCGGCGCTGGCCGACGCCCGCACCGACCAGGGGTCGACGATCCAGGGCTTCACCTACCTGATCAGCGACCAGGGCATCCGCCACGGCCTGGTGGACGACGGCGAGACGGACTCCACCCAGAAGATGCTCGGGTACTTGGACGTCAACCCGATCTCGGTGCCGAACGAGATGATCTCCCTGATCCCGGTCGGCAACGCGCTCGATCCGCGGGACGCCAGGAAGCAGATGTACTCGGACGCGGACGACATGCCCGCGTACGAGTCGGCCGAGCCTTCGGCGGAGGCGGGCGGCTGACGGTTCGTGCACGCCTGTGCCGCCGGGGACCGTTCGGTTCCCGGCGGCTTTGGCGTTTTCTGGGGATTCAGGGAGGGTCCGCGCGTGTTAGCCTGGCGCGACACACTCCCGACAAAACGAGGAACCGTCATGTCCTACCCGCCTCAGCAGCCGGGGTTCGACCCGAATCAGCAACCTTCCTACGGCCAGCAGCCGGGTTACGGGCAGCAGCCGCAGCAGCCCGGCTACGGGCAGCAGCCCCCCGGGTACGGTTCCCAGCCGCAGCAGCAGCCGGGGTACGGCCAGCAGCCCGGCTACGGGCAGCAGCAGCCCCAGCAGCCCGGGTACGGCTCCCAGCCCGGCTACGGCCAGCAGCAGCCCGCGGGGTACGGCCAGCAGCCCGGCTACGGCGCGCCCGGCCTCCCCCCGGCCCCGAAGTCGAAGACCCCGCTGATCCTCGGGATCGCGGGCGGCGCGGTCGTGGTGATCATCGCCGTCGTCCTGCTCGTGCTGAAGCCGTTCGGCGGCGGCGGCCCGGGCGCGGGCGACTCCCCGAGCGACGTGGCCGACGGCTACATGGGCACCACGGTCGACGCGATGAACTCCGGCGGGTTCTCGGACCTGGAGGGCCTGGCCGCGGACCTGCGCCCGTACATGACCGAGGAGCTCCAGCAGGAGATGGACGAGGGCCTCGCGGACTCCGACTCCGGCGACATGGCCGAGTTCGAGAGCATGTTCGACGGCGCCGAGTTCAACATCTCGTACACGATCGGCGAGGAGACCGTCGACGGCGACACCGCCACGGTGGCCGCGACCCTCGCGGGCGACGCGACGATGGCCGGCGAGACGATCCCGATGGACCAGGAGCTGACCCTTGAGCTCGTCAAAGAGGACGGCGTCTGGAAGATCAGCGGCGACGGCGGCCTGCTCTAGCCTTTGAAAGACCGAAGGGCCCCACCGGATTCCGGTGGGGCCCTTCGGCGTCGCTCGAACGGGGGCGCGGCTCAGACGAGGGCGTCGAGCAGCGGCAGGTAGCCGTCGCGCTGGCCCGCGGCGTTCGGGTGGTACGACTCGCCGATCGGGTACGAGATGCCGTTGACCCACTCGGTGTCGTCGCACACGGCGTGGCCGGTGAAGGCGTCGCGCACGTCGATGTAGTCGAAGCCGTGGCTGGCGGCGACCTGGCCGGTGGTGGTGGCGAGGAGGTCGGCGGCGGCGTTGAGCTGGGACTGCTCTCCAGGGCTGATGCGGGTGATGGCGTTGCACTGCTCGCCGTTGAACAGCCGCGGGTAGCCGAGGACGACGACCTGGGCGTTGGGCGCGGCCGCCTCGATCGCGTCGTAGACGGCGTGGAGCTTGGCCGGGAGCTGGTTCCGGATGAACGCCTCGGCGTCGTCGATCTCCTCGTCGCAGGTCCACGGGTACGGGTACGCGCACTGCTGGACGACCCCGGCCCAGCCGGTGTCGTTGCCGCCCACGGTGATCGTCACCAGGTCGGTGCTGGAGGAGAGGGCGCCGAGCTGCTTGGAGAGCACGTCGCCGGTCTTCGCGCCCGAGCAGGCGGCGAACTCCAGGTCGGCGCCGGTGGCGTCGGCGAGCAGGGACGGGTAGGCGGACTCGGAGCGGGAGCAGCCGCTCCCGTCGTCGATGTACGAGCGGGTGCCCACGCCGGAGGCGTAGGAGTCCCCGAGGGCGACGTACTCGATGGTCTGGGCCTGGGCGGCGCCGCTGGTCAGCGCCAGAACCGACACGACGGAGACGGCCAGCGCCGCCGCCATTGTGGAGATTCTCCGGGAGAGGGACATTTTGGGCTCCGTCTCGAATTTTGTCCGAACTGGGAGCTTTAGTTATATCGGCTGCACCCGGCGCAGTCCACAGACGGAACATGCCAAGTAGGAAAATTTACTTCTTTCGATACCCCCTGGGCGGCAGGGGTTTTCAGAGCCCTTCGGGGAGGTCGAGGCGGTCGAGCGGCTGGGGCTCGTCCGGGGTCTCGGCGAGGAGGCGGTCGGTGTCGTCCTCTTTGGCGTCCTCGGGTTCGGCGAGGAGCCGCCGGACCTCGGCTTCGAGGTGGGCGCGGACGAGGATGCCGAAGCGCTCGCCGTCGTCGGCGGCGAGGGCCTCGACGAACGCGACGTGCTCGGGGACGAGGTCGCGGTGGACCTCGAAGTGCTCGAACATCGAGAAGGTGCACAGGCGCGTCTCGATGAGGAGGGTGCCGAGCATGCGGGCGAGGCGCACGGACCCGCCCCAGCTGGCGAGGACGCGGTGGAAGTCGAGGTAGGCGTCGCCGAGGGCGCGGGCGTCGTCGCGGCGGAGGGCGCGCTGCATGCGCTTGACCTCGGTGCCGAGTTCGGCGAGGACGGCGCGGCGGTCGGCGGCGGGGAGGGTGAGGAGGCGTCGACCGAGCTCGGGTTCGATGGTGGCGCGGAGCCAGTGGATGTCGCGGACGTCCTCGGGGGTCATGGTCTTGACGGCGAGGCCGCGGCGGCGCGGGATGACCAGGAGCCCTTCGGCGGTGAGGCGCTGCATGGCCTCGCGGAGGGGGCCGCGGCTGACGCCGAGCTGGTAGGCGAGTTCGGCCTCGCCGAGGACGGTGCCGGGCGGGAGGGAGCCGTCGACGACCGCTTCGCGGAGCCGTTCGGCGATGAGGTCCACCGTCGAGGTGCGGCGCACGGGGGCGAGCCGCCCCACCTTGCGGTTGCCTTCGAGCCCGCCCAATCCGCTGCTGCGAGTCGCCACGTCTGTCCGATTCCCCTCTGTCTCTTCTGGGCAGCATTCTACTGCCGACCCGTACTCCACGTTCCGCGTCAGGTCCCGGTTGCGGTCGCGCGGGATGGTCGCGCGGGTCTCTCCGGACGGCTTGCGCTTTCGTTACCGAACGTCGATAATCAGATTGTCGACAAACTTACAATAGAACGTTAGGGTCGGCAAGACACCCGAGTCCGACTCAGGAGGCGACCAACGTGTCGAACGAACTGCATCTGAACCGCCGTCATCTGCTCCTCGGCAGCTCAGCGGGGGCGGCCGCCCTCGCATTGGGGGCCTGCTCGCGGACGGACGGCGGCGGTGACGGAGGGCTGCTCGAGAAGGCGCAGGACGGCGGCAAGCTCCGCGTCGCCTACGCCGACGAGGCCCCCTACGCGTACACCGCGGACGACGGCACCGTGACGGGCCAGTCGGTGGACACCCAGGTCTACCTGCTGGACCAGCTGGGCATCAAGGCCGACCAGATCGAGTGGAAGCTCACCGAGTGGGACTCCCTCATCACCGGCCTGGGCACCAACCACGACATGGTCATCGCCGGCATGTACATCACCCCCGAGCGCTGCGAGGCCGTGGCCTTCGCGAACCCCGACTACGTGATGCCCGACGCGCTCATGACCCTGGCCGGGAACCCCGGCGGGTACACCGACTTCAACACCATGGCCGACACCGACGGCGTCATCGGCGTCATGAACGGCACCAGCGAGCACGAGATCGCCGACAAGACCTACGGCGAGGACCGCATCAACGTGCAGGCCAACCTCGACTCGCTCATCCTCGAACTCAAGGCCGGGCGCTGCGACGCGATCGCGCTGACCAGCGCGAACCTGCGCCTCGCGGCCGAGTCCGACCCCGAGGTCGAGGTCACCGAGGGCTTCTGGCTCATCGACCCCGACAGCGGCGAGGACATCATCGGCGCCGGCGCGGCCGTGTTCCAGCCCTCCGACTCCGACTTCCGCGACGCGGTCGACGGGGAGCTCGACAAGCTCCTCGCGGACGACGCGAAGTGGGAGGAGCTGACGAGCCCGTACGGGTTCACGCTCGACGAGAACCACCCTGAGGGCCTCACGGCCGAGGACCTCTGCCCGGACACCTACCAGTAGGAGGCGGGTCATGGACTTCCAAGCGGTCATCGAATCACTCCCCCGATACGGAGAACCGCTCCTGGTCACGATCGGCGTCACCGTGGCGTCGGCGGCGCTGGCGCTCGTGCTGGCGTTCGGCCTCGGGCTCATGACGGGCTCCAGGCACCTCGCGGTGCGCACCCCGGCCAGGGCGTTCGTGGAGTTCTTCCGCGGCTCCTCGGTGGTGGTGCAGCTGTTCTGGTTCGCGTTCGCGATGCCGGTGGTGCTGGGCATCCAGTTCGACTACCTGATCGTGGCGGGGATCATCGCCCTCGGCTTCAACTACGGCGCCTACTCCTCGGAGGTGGTGCGCGGCGCGATCGCGGCGGTCCCGAAGGGCCAGCTCGAAGCCGCGACGGCGCTGAACCTCACCCCGGTGCAGAAGATGCGCCTGGTGGTGCTCCCCCAGGCGTGGCCCGAGATGATCCCGTCGCTGTGCGCGTTCGCGATCATGCTCCTCAAGGCATCGGCCCTGGTCTCGGTGATCGGCGTCCTCGACATCACCTGGCTGGCCGGGCTCATCGGCAAGCAGCCCGGGCAGGACCGGCTGCTGCACTACGCCGTCGTCCTCGTCATCTACTTCGTGCTCGCCTGGCTCATCTGGACCGGGATGCGGGCGCTCGAACGCAAGGCCAAGCGCGGCCTCGGCATCGACGCGAAGCCTGAGAAGGGCCGCCTCGCCCCGGCGGTCGCCGCTGGAGGGATCGACTGATGCAGTCAGGTTGGAGCAACGAGACCCTCCGGGAGATCTTCCCGGCCATCTGGGACGGCTTCATCGTGGTCCTCCAGGTCACGCTCGTGGCCGGGATCATCGCGGTCGTCCTGGGACTGCTGGTCGCGATCGGCGTGCGCAACGGCCCGGTGTGGCTGCGGCGCCCGCTCGCGCTGGTCTTCCAGTTCATCCGCAACACCCCCCTGCTGGTGCAGGTGCTCATCGTCTGGACGGCGACGAGCCTCTACATCAACCCCGACTGGAGCGCCTTCGCCGTCGGCTCGACGGTGCTGGGCCTCCACTACGCGTCCTACACCTCGGAGTCCTACCGGGCGGGGATCGACGCGATCCCCAAGGGCCAGTGGGAGGCGGCGACCGCGCTGAACCTCCCGTCCCACCGGGTGTGGGGGGCGATCGTCCTCCCGCAGATGTTCCGCCGCTCCGCGGCGGCCGTCGGCAACTGGATCATCGCCATGTTCAAGGAAGTGCCGACCCTGTTCATCATCGGCGTGATGGAGATGATCGCGGAGGCCCGGGCCTTCCAGGGCCAGCACTACACCGGCGCCGTCGAGGGCTACACCCTCGCCGGGCTGCTGTTCCTCGCCGCCTCGTACCCGGTCGCGGTCGCGATGCGCAGATTGGAGAACCGCCTTGCAAAATCCAATTATTGAGTTCGACCGCGTCGACAAGTCCTTCGGCGACCTCAAGGTCCTGGACGAGCTAAGCTTCCGGGTCGACCCCGGCGAGCGCGTGACGCTCATCGGGCCCTCCGGCTCGGGCAAGACCACGATCCTGCGGCTGCTCATGACGCTGGAGACGGTGACCCCGAAGGCCGACCCCGCGGCCGACGGCGGCGTCGTCTGGGTCGAGGGGCAGCCTTACTCCCACATGGAGAAGAAGGGGAAGCTCGTCCCCGCGAGCGAGAAGTGGCTGCGGCAGCGGCGCTCCCGCGTGGGCATGGTCTTCCAGCAGTTCAACCTGTTCCCGAACATGAAGGTGCTGCGCAACGTCACCGAGGCGCAGGTCCACGTCGCCGGCCGCTCCAAGGACGAGGCCGAGCAGAAGGCCCGGGACCTGCTGGAGCTCGTGGGCCTCGCCGAGAAGACCGACGAGTACCCCGCGCGCCTCTCCGGCGGCCAGCAGCAGCGCGTCGCCATCGCCCGCGCCCTCGCCATGGACCCGGACATCCTCCTGCTCGACGAGGTGACCAGCGCCCTGGACCCCGAGCTCGTCGCCGACGTGCTCGCGGTGCTGCGCGACGTCGCCGAGACCACGAGCATCACGATGCTGTGCGTGACCCACGAGATGGGCTTCGCGCGCGACGTCTCCGACCGCGTGATGATGTTCGACAGCGGCCGGATCGTCGAGCAGGGCCCGCCCGAGGCCATGTTCTCCGAACCGCAAGAAGCGCGCACTCAGGACTTCCTCAGAGCCGTTCTCGCGGAGTAGGCTTGGTGTTCTCCTCCATCCTTGGAGAGTGTTAGGGGTGTTCGAGGGGGGCGGTCATGAGGGGTTATCGACCGCCCTCCTCATTCTTTTCGCCCGCGCCAGGACCCGGCGGCGCCGCGGCACCCGCGGGGTGCGGACGGGTGGCAGAATCAGTCTTCGTGTCAGCACCTGATCCAGCTCTAGGGATGCGCGGATGAACCTGTTCGGCCGGGGCGAGAACCTCCCCGAGGAGTCCATCGCGGTGATCGGCCTGGGCCGCTTCGGCTCCGCGGTCGCCGAGTCCCTCACCCGCCTGGGCCACGAGGTCCTCGCGATCGACGAGCGCCCCGAGATCGTCCAGCGCGCCTCCGAGACCCTCACGCACGTCGTGCAGGCCGACTCCACCGAGTCGGCCGTCCTCGTGCAGCTCGGCATCGGCGAGTTCGACCACGTCGTGGTCGCGATCGGCACCGACATCGAGGCGAGCGTCCTCACCGTCCTCGCCTGCGAGGAGGCCGGCGTCCGCGAGATCTGGGCGAAGGCCATCAACGCCAAGCACGGCCAGATCCTCCACCGCACCGGCGCCCACCACGTCGTCTACCCCGAGTGGGCGATGGGCGAGCGCGTCGCGCACCTGGTGAGCGGCCGCATGCTCGACTTCATCGAGTTCGACGACGGCTTCGCGATCGTCAAGACCAAAGCCCCCACCGAGGCGATCGGGAAGACCCTCGCCGAGTCGCGCCTGCGCTCCAAGTACGGGGTCACCGTCGTCGGCGTCAAGCAGCCCGACAAGGACTTCACGTACGCGACCCCGGACACGGTCGTCTCCGAAGGGGACACCCTCATCGTCTCCGGCGCCACGACCAAGGTCGAGGCGTTCGCCTCCACCACATGATCCCGAAGGTCAAGGCGTTCTTCCGCCACCCGGGCCGCCTCATCCCGCTCCTGTTCATGGGCGTGATCCTCGCCGGGACGCTGCTGCTCATGCTCCCGGTCGCGCACCTCGGCGACCGGCGCACCTCCTTCGCCGACGCGCTGTTCACCTCCACGTCGGCGGTGTCGGTGACCGGCCTGGCCGTCCTCGACACGCCCGTCCACTGGTCCTGGTTCGGGCAGTTCGTCATCATGCTGCTGTTCCAGATCGGCGGCCTCGGCATCATGACGAGCGCGGTCCTCATGGCCCTGCTCGTCACCCACAAGCTGGGCCTGCGCACCAAGCTCGCCACCCGCATGGAGATCAGCCAGGCCCTGAACCTCGGCGACTTCAAGGCGATCCTGGTGCGCACCATCGCGTTCACGTTCGCCGTGGAGGCGGTCGTGGCCCTGGCGCTGGCGATCCGCTTCTCGTCCTTGGACTTCGGGCTCGGCAAGGCCGTCTGGTACGGCGTGTTCCACTCGGTGAGCACCTTCAACAACGCCGGGTTCGCGCTGTTCTCGGACTCGATGATGAGCTACGCGACGGACCCGTGGATCTGCGTGCCGATCGCGCTCGGCTCGATCCTCGGCAGCCTCGGCATGCCGGTGATCTTCGAGATGACGCGCCGCCACTGGGGCCGGCGCCAGTGGTCGGTCCACACGAAGCTGACGCTCGTCGGCTCGGTGGTGCTCATCCTCGGCGGCTGGGCCGCGTACCTGGCGTTCGAGTGGTCGAACCCGGCGACGTTCGGCCAGTGGCCCTGGTACGACCGGATCCTGCCCGCGTTCTTCCAGTCGTCGGTGGTGCGCGCCTCGGGCTTCAACTCGATCGACATCGGCGCGATGCGCGAGGACTCGCAGCTCGCCTCGATCATCCTGATGTTCATCGGCGGCGGCGCCGCCTCGACCGCGGGCGGCATCAAGGTCACCACGTTCTTCCTGCTGCTGCTGGTGATCTGGGCCGAGGTGCGCGGCGAGACCGACGTGACGGTGTTCCGCCGCCGCATCGACCCGCCGGTGATCCGCGAGGCCCTCGCGGTGGCCCTGGTGTACGTGGCGTGCAACGCGTTCGGGGTGTTCCTGATGCAGCGGTTCGAGCCGGGCATCGAGATCACCGCGATCATGTTCGAGGTCACGAGCGCGTTCGCGACGGTCGGCCAGTCCACCGGCATCACGTACGACCTGTCCGAACCCTCGGTGTGGCTCTTGACGATCGCCATGTACACGGGCCGCGTCGGACCGGTGCTTTTCGCCGCGTCGCTGGCCCTTCGTACACGAAAACGTCTATACCGGTACCCTTCGGCGCGCCCGCTCGTGGGGTGAGCCCCGCCTCAACTGCCCCTGCGGCGACAAGCGAAGATGGTGTCCAGCACGCCGCCACGCGGATCGTCGCCCCCAGAAAGGACGCCCCCCGATGTCCCGTAAAGCCCGGCAGCGCACCAGTCGTCTCCCCATCCGGATGCAGTTGATGCTCCCGATCGCCGCGGCACTCATGGGGATGCTGGTGCTCGGGCTGTTCCAGACCGTCTCCGTGTGGGACGAGTACCAGAACGCGACGGACGCCGAGGTGCTCGCGGGGCTCTCCGCGGACCTGAACGACGCCCTCGAAGCGCACCGGCTGGAGGCCGGGCCGCTGGTGGAGTCGGTGATCAACGGCGGCGGCGGCCAGTTCGACTCGGCGGTCGCCCGCCGCGAGACCGACTGGGCGTTCGACCGGCTGGAGGAGGCGTCCCCCGGTGTGATCGCTCGCTTCCCCGACCTGGAGGACGACCTGGAGTCGCTGTTCTCCAAGGCCGAGGGCCTGGAAGGGGCCCGCGCCGCGTTCGACCGCCTGGCCGCCGGGGAGGCCGACTTCACCGACGAGGACGTCGCCGACGCGTACCTGGTGTACCGGGACGTCGCGAACAAGATCGTGAGCATCGCCGCGATCCTCCCGCGCATGGTGGACGACGCGGGCGTCGCCGCGCACCTCGACTCGCTGGCGGCCCTCATGCAGGCCAGCCGGATCGCCGCCGAGATCCAGTTCACCGTCGCCACGGACCTGGTGAGCCTCAACGAGGGGCAGGCGGTCGTGGTCGGGCGCGCCGAACTCTCGAACGTCGCGTACCTGTCGGGGAACTTCGACCGGCAGATCACCGAGTTCCAGGCCAACGCGTCCTCGGAGACGAGCGCGGTCTACAAGGCGGCCATGGACTCCGAGGAGATCGAGACCGCGCAGGAGGCCCTCGGGGTGTACGTGCGCGGGAACGTGCCGACGATCAGCCCCCAGGACTTCTCGAACGCGCAGGGCGCGATCATCGCGGCCCTCGACACCAGCCAGGGCTCGGTCCTCGACGCCATGCAGGACGACGTGGACGCGATCCGCGACGCGTCCTCCCGGACCCTGCTGACGACGTTCGCGCTGGTGATCGTGCTGGCGCTGACCTCGATCATCTCCGCGGCGATGCTTGCCCGCCGCATCAGCCTCCGCGTCGACGGCGTCCGCGAGGCGACCCTGACCGCCGCGTACGACACGCTGCCGAAGACGGTGGCGGCGGTGTCGCAGGCGGCCAACGCCGACGAGGTGGACCGGCTGCTCCAGACCGCGAAGCGCCAGACGGTGATGTCCGCGGACTCGCGGTACGCCGACGAGCTCGACTCGCTCGCCGAGGCGTTCAGCGCCGCGCACCACCAGGCCCTGCGCCAGACCGCGAACCAGGCGCTGCTGCGCATCGACGTCGAGGCCATGATGAAGACGCTCGCCCGCCGCGGGCAGAGCCTCATCCGCCGTCAGCAGCAGGTCATGGAGTCCCTGGTGGAGCAGTCCCCGGACCACGCGGTCCCGGACGAGTGGCGCAGCGTCTACCACCTGCTGGCCCGCATGCGCCGCAACGAGGAGAACCTGCTGCTCCTGGCGGGCGGCGACCCGCAGCGGCGCTACAACCACCCGGCGAACCTGGACACGATCATCCGCGACGCGGTCGCCGAGATCGAGGACGCGGGCCGCGTCGTGGTCGAGAACCAGGTGTCGGCGCGGCTGGAGACCAAGCCCGCCGGGGACCTGGTGCGCATCCTCGCGGAGCTGCTCGACAACGCGGCCGCGTACTCGCCGCCGACCCAGTCGGTGCGGGTCACCTCGCGCCGTTCGGGTTCGGAGATCGTCATCTCCATCGCCGACGACGGCATCGGCCTCGCGCCGGAGCCGATGGCGGCGATCAACCGCCGCCTGGCCGAGCCGACCCAGCTGAACTCGGAGCTGACGGCGACCATGGGCCTCCTCGTGGTGGGGCGCCTCGCCGCCGAGCACTCGGTGAGCGTGCAGCTGCACTCCACGATGGGCAAGGGCACGCTGGCGCTGGTGCGCATCCCGGCGAGCGCGCACGCGGAGGACCCGGTGGGCCTCTCGCCCGACCAGGGCTCGGCCGCGCGGCTGGCGCTGTCGGCTCGCGCCGCGAACCTGCCGGTGACCGGGACGGGCGCCGAGGCCGCCGGATCGGGTGCCGTGGAGCCGATCGTGCCGCGCCCGCGCAAGGCCGGCCAGGCCCCCGCGCCACGTCCCGTAGCTGGGGGAACACTCAACGGAGGCAAGCCGGTGGCGGCCCCTGCGGGCCCCGCTCCCGAGACGCTGGATGTTACCTTCAGGAAGGTGAACCGAGCACTCGAAAACTCCGGCAGGACCAACGGCGCCGAACTGCCCCGTCGCGCGCCGGGCTCCCGACTGCTCCCCGGCTCCGTCCCCAGTACCCGGCAGGGCGGCGGCGCCGATCTCGACCCGGCGGAGATCCGGGACCGGCTCGCCGGTTTCGCCTCCGGCATCGCGGCGGCCGCCGCGCACGAACAACGCCAATAGAAAGCAGCGAGATGGTGGATAGCAAGGACAAGAACGTCGGTGAACTCGACTGGCTCCTGACCTCCTTCGTGGAGAAGGTGCCGGACGTCTCCGAGGCGCTCACGGTGTCCGTCGACGGCCTCGCCATCGCCGCCTCCCGCGGCCTGTCGACGGACCGGGCCGACCAGCTCGCCGCGATCACCTCGGGGCTCGCGAGCCTGACCACGGGGGCCGCGAAGGTCCTCGACGCGGGCCGCATCCGCCAGTCCGTGATCGACATGGACGAGGGCGTCCTGCTGCTCATGGCCGTCGGCGACCGGGCCCAGCTCGCGGTCCTCGCGAACGCCGGCTGCGACCTCGGCCAGGTCGGCTACGAGACCGCCCTGCTGGTGAAGCGGGTCTACGCGGCGCTCGAACCCGATGCGCGCGGCGGGATCTGACCGACCGCGCGTAGGAGATTGCTCACCCGCGCCGGGCCGCGCCCATCGACGGCCCGCGCGGGCCATTCCCCCGCTATGACGTGTCGCAGTTTTTGGAAGCATGGTCGACCTGCGACAACCACTGAGCGCCCATCGAACGGTCACGCTGCGCCACGCCGCTGAGGCTGCGCCCCTCCGCGTCGGCGGCGTTTCACGGGGCTATGCTGCGTTCGCTACCTGGAAATGAATCATGGAGGCCCACAGGTGACCACGGTTGAGCCCAAGCTTGAGCCAACGCCGATCGTCGCGCGTCCCTGGCCGGTGCGACGGGAGCCCAAGGGCTCCTGGCTCGCCCGCACGCTCCGCACGACCGACGCGAAGCAGATCGGCCTGCTCTACTTCGTGACGTCGTTCGCGTTCTTCGCGATCGGCGGCATCCTGGCCCTGCTGATCCGCGCGGAGCTGTTCCAGCCCGGACTCCAGATCGTGTCCTCTGAGCAGTTCAACCAGCTGTTCACGATGCACGGCACCATCATGCTGCTGATGTTCGCGACCCCGATCGTGTTCGCGTTCGGCAACTACCTGGTGCCGCTCCAGATCGGCGCCCCCGACGTCGCGTTCCCGCGCCTCAACGCGTTCGCGTACTGGCTGTACCTGTTCGGCTCGACCCTCGCGGTCGCCGGCTTCATCACCCCGGGCGGCGCGGCGTCCTTCGGCTGGTTCGCGTACCAGCCGCTGTCGAACGCCGTGAACTCCCCCGGCATCGGCGCGGACATGTGGTTCGTGGGCCTGTCGATCTCGGGTGCGGGCACGATCCTCGGCGCCGTCAACATGATCACCACGATCGTGACGATGCGCGCGCCGGGCATGCTCATGTTCCGGATGCCGATCTTCACGTGGAACATCCTCATCACCAGCCTGCTGATGATCCTGGTCTTCCCGATCCTGTTCGCCGCGCTGCTGGCCGTCATGGCCGACCGCGTGCTCGGCGCGCACGTGTTCGACGCCGACACCGGCGGCGCGATCCTGTGGCAGCACCTGTTCTGGTTCTTCGGCCACCCCGAGGTGTACATCGTGGCGCTGCCGTTCTTCGGCATCGTCTCGGAGATCTTCCCGGTGTTCAGCCGCAAGCCGATCTTCGGCTACAAGACCCTCGTCGCCGCGACGCTCGCCATCGCGGGCCTGTCGATGGCGGTGTGGGCCCACCACATGTACGCGACCGGCGCGGTCATGCTGCCGTTCTTCTCGCTCATGACGTTCCTGATCGCGGTCCCGACCGGTGTGAAGTTCTTCAACTGGATCGGCACCATGTGGAAGGGCCAGCTGACGTTCGAGGCCCCGATGCTGTTCAGCATCGGCTTCCTAGTGACGTTCCTCCTCGGCGGCCTCTCGGGCGTCCTGCTCGCCAGCCCGCCCGTGGACTTCCACGTCTCCGACTCGTACTTCGTGGTCGCGCACTTCCACTACGTGCTGTTCGGCACGATCGTGTTCGCGGTCTACGCCGGCGTGTACTTCTGGTTCCCGAAGGTCGCCGGGCGCATGTACGACGAGCGCCTCGCGAAGGTCCACTTCTGGCTGACCTTCATCGGCTTCCACACGACGTTCCTGGTGCAGCACTGGCTGGGCGCCGAGGGCATGCCCCGCCGGTACGCCGACTACCTGGAGTCCGACGGGTTCACGACGCTGAACATGATCTCCACGATCGGCGCGTTCATCCTCGGCCTCTCGACGCTGCCGTTCATCTGGAACCTGTTCAAGTCCTGGAAGGCCGGGCGCGTCGTGGAGACGAACGACCCGTGGGGCTACGGCGGCTCGCTCGAATGGGCGACCAGCTGCCCGCCGCCGCTGCGCAACTTCGACCGCCTCCCGCGCATCCGCTCGGAGCGCCCCGTCTTCGACGAGAAGTGGGGACACCTGGTCAAGGAGGTCAAGGGCCACTAGCCCGCGACCTCGCAGCAAGGCCCTGGAGCCCGGCTCCAGGGCCTTCGCTTTGCCCGCAATTCGGAATGAAGGCAACGCTTTACTGGCAAAGCGGAATTAACGCGCAGTCCCGTGCCTGCACTTCCGGTGGGGCGCGTCCGTCACTAGGATCGACGGCATGAGCCGGGCACTGATCGTGGTAGACGTCCAGAACGACTTCTGTGAGGGAGGGTCGCTGCCCGTCGCGGGCGGCGCGGCCGTCGCGGCGGCCGTCACCGACCTCGTCAAGGCCGCCCCGGGCCGGTGGGACCACGTGGTCGCCACCCGGGACTGGCACATCGACCCGGGCCTGCACTTCTCGGCCGAACCCGACTTCCGCGACTCGTGGCCCCCGCACTGCGTGGTGGGCACGGCCGGGTCGGGCTTCCACCCCGACTTCGACCACTCGCTCGCCGAGGCCGTGTTCGACAAGGGCGCCTACGAGGCCGCGTACTCGGGCTTCGAAGGCTCCTCGGGCGAGACGGGCCTCGCGGAGTGGCTGCGCGCCCGCGACGTGGACGCGGTCGACGTCGTCGGCATCGCCACCGACCACTGCGTGCGCGCCACCGCGCTCGACGCCGCCGCCGAGGGCTTCGCGACGACGGTGCTCCTGGAGTACACGGCCGCGGTCGCCGAGGAGACCCGCGCGAAGGCCCTGGAGGACTTCGCGGAGGCGGGCGTCGCCGTCGAATAGCCCCCCGGAACGCATGGCGGAGCGGCCGGGGCGCATCGCCCCGGCCGCTCCCGTCCGCTCAGACCCCTTCGCCCATGTCGTCGGGCATGACCACCATCTGCCCGTAGTTGTTCGAGTTGTCGAAGTCGAACGCGAACGAGTCGACGCCGTACATGGGCGTCTGGATCGACACCGTCACGTACGCCCCGCCGGCCTGCTCGTCGCCGGTCCACTCGTCGAACGGCCGCGGCGTGACCGTCCACTCCTCGGAGATGCTCTCCCCCGGCGCGAGCGTGCCCTGCTCCGCGGTGAAGTAGTCGCCCTCGGCGCAGTCGGTCGCCTCGTCGAGGCCCTCGACCTCCAGGCTCGGGTCAGCGCACATCGAGATCGTGAACCCCTGCGACTCGTGGTCGCCCGCGTTGGTGATCGTGGCCTTCGCCGTCCACGTGCCGTCGCCGTTGTCGGTCTTCGCGACCTCGATCGCGAGGTCGGTGATCCCCCACATGTACGCCGACTCGGTGACGTCCTCCAGTTCCGCGCCGGTGCGGTACCGGAAGATGTCGAAGTCCAGCGGCCCCGACTGGTCGGAGCCGTGCGGCTCGGGGACGAGCAAGAGCACGCCGGTGACCGCGGCGGGCGCGATGTCGAGCAGCGGGAACGAGCCGGGGTCGCCGAGCGCGATCTCCTCGGTGACCTCCCAGCCGCCGTCGCCGTCGCCCGCCACGGCCACCGCCTGGGCGATCAGGGTGTCCCCGGGCGTGCACGCGAACAGCGCGACGGCCTCCGTGGGGCCGCCGTCCTCCAGCTGCGCCTGCACGAGCTTCAGCAGCCGGATCTTCCCGTCGCCGTACTCGGCGGTCTCGGCGTCGCTGATCGTCGCGGGCGCCACCGGGCAGATGTCGTTCAGGCTCCCCTGGCCCGGATAGAACTCGGGGAGTTCGATCTCGGCGCCCACGAGGTCCGCGAACGTCGGCAGGACCGGGTCGGTCTCCGTCTCCTGCCCCTGCGGGACCTCCCCCGCGCCGGTGTCGCCCTCGGCGGGCGTGGTCGCGTCCTCGGACGACTCCTCGCTGGAGGTCTCGGCGGGCCGCGGGTCCACCTCCTCGCCGTTGGACTCCTGGAGCCACCACGCGGCCGGGACGGCCACGATGAGCGCGGCCAGCGCGGCGGCCAAGGCGCCCTTGGTGGTCCGGCGCCGTCGCACCCGGCCGTGGATCACGGCGGAGTCGACGGGGTCGACCATGAGCTCAGCGGAGTGCGCGAACTCGGCGAAGGCCTCTTCGAAGAGGGTCTCGTCTGGCGTGCTCATCGCTGCTCCATCTCGTCTTGGACGGTGAGTCGGCCGGCGAGCGCGGCCTTCCCCCGAGTGAGCCAGGAGCGGACGGTGGCTTCGGCGACGCCTTCCTGCTCTGCGATCTCCGCGACGGTCAGGCCCGCCATGTACCGGAGGATCACGGCCTTGCGGTGGTGCTCGCCGATGCCGGCGAGCGCGCGCATCAGGTCGACGCGGTCCCCGTCGGGCGGGGTCTCGTGGGTCTCTCTCTGCCGGTTGAGGAATCGCTGCACGACCCCTCGGCGGCGCAGGTGGCTCGTGGCGAGGTTCCAGGCCACGCGGCGCACCCACGCGGTCGGGTTCTCGTACTCGCGCACCTTCTTCCAGCGGGCGAGCGCCCGGCAGAACGCCTCCGCCACGAGGTCTTCGGCTTCGGTCCGGTCGCCGGTGTAGGCGAAGATCTGGCCGGTGACGGCGCGGACGTTGGCAGCGTAGAAGTCGTCGAATTCGAGGCTGGCGCGCATGGGCAGCAGCTGCGCCGCGGCGCCTCCCTCCCCTGGTGGAGCAGAGCTGTCGCGGGTGGGCGTCATAGGGGCTCCTCGGCTACGGTACTGCGGGTTGGGGGTCCGCATCAGATACACGAGCCGGGGCGCGGGAGTGACGCACTCCAGATTGGAGTTCTGGTTCACACTTTGCGGTGGGCAAGGCGTCCCCGCGTCGGTGCTCGCGGGGACGCCTTGCGGCACAGGTGCTTCTACGGGGCGAGTTCGAGGTCCGCGACCCGGGCGCCGAATGCGGCCTTGATGTTCGGGGGGAGGTCCGAGTCGGCGGTCCCGGTGTCGACGGTGGCGGTGAAGACCGGCCCGGTGAGGGAGTCGTCGGTGGCGGTGTCGACGGCGTCCTGCCACTGGGCGACGTCGACGACGGTGGTCCACTCGTGGCTGAAGGTCTCGCCTACGGCGAGGTCACCGATCGGCACGGGCACCCCGGCCCCGTCGCCCTCAAGGCAGTCGGAGGTCCCGAGGTCGGTCGCGACGTCGGCGGGGGCCATGCCGCACACGGACACGTTGTACCCGATCGCGGTCCGGGGCCCGTCGTTGCGGACCGACACGGTGAGCCGGTACTCGCCGTCCTCGCCGGCGGGCTGGGCCCCGATGGTCACGTCGAGGTCGGCGTAGCCGGCCGTCCCGAGGTCGCCGAGGTGCTCGGCCGCCGGTGCTCCCGCGTCGTCGAGGCGGATCAGCTCGAACCAGTAGGGGACGTCGTCGCCGGCCGGGTACTGCTCGGCGTAGCCGACGATGAGGCCGTCCCCGTCGTAGGAGAGGAGCTGCGGGGAGCGGCCGGGCTCGGAGCGGGTGAGCTGCAGTGTGGCCTCCCAGGTCTTCGAGTCGAGTTCGGTCTCGGTGAGAACGACGGCCTGGAGGGCCGTGTCGCCGCCGGTGGCGCATCCGAAGAGGCCCACCGCTTCCGCGGTACCGGGCACGCCGGTCAGGGTCGCCGGCGTCAGCTGCTTGAGGTAGACGGCGCCGTCCTCGGCGGGCGGGGCGAAGGTGCCGTCGGCGATGACGGCGTCCTCGGTCTGGCAGTCGGAGCCGGAGCCGAAGGAGGGGAGGGTGATCGCGGCGCCGATGATCTCCTCGGGCGCGGGCAGGACGTCGCCCTCCCAGATCGTGTTCGGGTCCTCGTCGGGGAACGGGGTCCCGTCGTCGGTGGTCTGCTCGGCGGCGGGCGGCGCGGCGCTCCGGTCGTCGGCTCCGGCGGTGTTCGCCAGGAGCCAGCCGGCGGGGGCGAGGAGCGCGAGGGCGGCGGCCCCGGCGGCGGCGGTGCGGCCGATGCGGCGGCGTCTCGCTTTGCGCCACAGCGAATCCGTGCCGGCGCCGCGGACCTGGGCGGCGGTGTCGTCGGTGTAGTCGATGAAGACGGTTTCGAGCGGGTCTGGGGTGGTCACGGCTGCTCCTTGGTTTCGTCGATGCGGAGGCGTTCGGCGAGCGCGGCTCTGCCCCGGGCGAGCCAGGTGCGGACGGTCGACTCGGCGACCCGCTCCTGGTCGGCGATCTCCGCGCCGGTCATCCCGGCGATGTAGTGGAGGACGATCGCCTTGCGGTGGCGTTCGCCGAGGGTGGCGAGGGCGCGTTCGAGGTCGACGCGGTCCGGTTGGGGCCCTTCGATGTCGGTGACGTGCTGGCGGCGCAGGAAGCGCCGGGTGAAGGCGCCGCGGCGCAGCCGCGACGTGGCGAGGTTCCAGGCGACGCGGCGGACCCACGTCGCGGGGTTGTCGTAGGCGCTGAGGGTCTTCCAGCGGGTCAGGGCCCGCAGGAAGGCTTCGGCGGTGATGTCCTCGGCTTCGGCGTGGTCGCCGGTGTAGGCGCGGATCTGCGCGGTGATCTGGCCGATGTTGTTCGCGTAGAACGCGTCGAACTCGGCGCGGCGGTCCGGTGCGGCGCGTTCGCGGTCCAGGGCGGTCGCCAGGGCGGCGGATGCGTCCATGCGGCTCCTCGGTGCGGTTGGACGGGGTGCGGTCGTGTCGATCGCACCCTCCACACGAACGAGGGGGCCCGGGCGTCCCGCCCGGTTCGGGGTTTTCTCAGGGGCCGCTTACGGCCGGGCGGTCATTTCCCGTAGCGGCGGTCGCGGGTGGCGAAGGAGCGGACGGCGCGGAGGAAGTCGACGCGGCGGAAGTCGGGCCAGTTGGAGTCGCAGAAGTAGAACTCGGAGTACGCGGACTGCCAGAGCAGGAACCCGGAGATGCGCTGCTCGCCGGAGGTGCGGATGACGAGGTCGGGGTCGGGCTGGCCGGTCATGTAGAGGTGGCGGGCGATGGAGTCGGCGTCGATGGCCTCGGCGGCCTGTTCGAGGCTGGCGCCGGTGGCGGCCTGTTCGAGCATGAAGGAGCGGACGGCGTCGGCGATCTCGCGCTGGCCGCCGTAGCAGACGGCGAGGTTGACCTGCATGCCGCGCTTGTCGGCGGTGCGCTGCTGGGCGCGTTTGAGGGCGTTCTGGTGGTCTTCGGGGAGGAGGTCGAGGGCGCCGACCATGCGCAGCTGCCAGGGCTGGTCGTCGTCGGAGAGCTCGCCGGCGAGTTCGTCGATGATGTCGAGGAGGGGGTCGAGCTGGTCCTTGGGCCGGGAGAGGTTCTCGGTGGAGAGGAGCCAGATGGTCACGTGCTCGACGCCGAGTTCGTCGCACCAGCCGAGGAAGCGCTCGATGTGCTTGGCGCCGGCGCGGTGGCCGTCGTTGGGGTCGGTGAGGCCCATGTCGCGGGCCCAGCGCCGGTTGCCGTCGACCATGACGCCGATGTGCCTGGGCAGCGGCTGTCCGGTCAGCTCGCGTGCGAGCCGACGCTCGTATATCCGGTAAAGCAGGTTCGAGATCGCCACAACCGGCAATTGTAGGCCGGGGCCTTTTCGGGCCCCGGCCGTGTCCTCCGCAGGTGGGGCGGGCCTACCCTTCGAGCCGCTGCTTGAGGGCGTCGAGCTCGGCCCACAGGACGGTGGGGAGGCGGTCGCCGAAGCGGGCGAACCAGCTCTCGACGAGGGGGACCTCCTCGGCCCATTCGGCGGGGTCGACCTTGAGGGCGGCGGCGAGGTCGCCGTCGGCGAGGTCGAGGCCGTCGGTGTCGAGGGCGCCCGGGGTCGGGCAGTACCCGATGGGGGTCTCGACGGCGTCGGCGCGGCCTTCGAGGCGTTCGACGACCCATTTGAGGACGCGGGCGTTCTCGCCGAAGCCGGGCCACAGGAAGCGGCCGTCGTCGCCGCGGCGGAACCAGTTGACGTAGAAGACCTCGGGCAGGAGGGCCTCGTCGGCGGCGGCCTTGCCCATCTCGATCCAGTGGCCGAAGTAGTCGGCGGCGTTGTAGCCGATGAACGGGAGCATCGCCATGGGGTCGCGGCGCACGACCCCCACTTTGCCGGTGGCGGCGGCGGTGGTCTCGGAGGAGAGGGTCGCGCCCATGTACACGCCGTGGACCCAGTCGCGGGCCTGGGCGACGAGCGGGACGGTGGTGGCGCGGCGGCCGCCGAAGAGGATCGCGTCGATGGGGACGCCGCGCGGGTCGTCGTACTCGTCGGCGAGGACCGGGCACTGCTTGACGGGCGTGCAGAAGCGGCTGTTGGGGTGCGAGGACGGCTCGTCGGAGTCGGGCGTCCAGTCGCGGCCCTTCCAGTCGATCGCGTGGGCCGGGGGCTCGCCCATGCCCTCCCACCACACGTCGCCGTCGTCGTCGAGGGCGACGTTGGTGAAGAGGGTGTGGCCCTTCTCGATGGTGCGCATGGCGTTCGGGTTGGTGCGGTAGTCGGTGCCCGGGGCGACGCCGAAGAAGCCGTACTCGGGGTTGGAGGCCCACAGGCGCCCGTCCTCGCCGAAGCGGAGCCAGGCGATGTCGTCGCCGAGGGTCTCCACCTTCCAGCCGGGGATGGTGGGTTCGAGCATGGCGAGGTTGGTCTTGCCGCACGCGGACGGGAACGCGCCGGTCACGTGGTAGACCTTCCCCTGCGGGCTGGTGAGGCGCAGGATGAGCATGTGCTCGGCGAGCCAGCCCTCGTCGCGGCCCATCGCGGAGGCGATGCGCAGCGCGTAGCACTTCTTCCCGAGGAGCGAGTTGCCGCCGTACCCGGACCCGTACGACCAGATCTCGCGGTCGCCGGGGAAGTGGGAGATGTACTTGGTCTCGTTGCAGGGCCACGGGACGTCGGCCTGCCCGGGGGCGAGCGGGGCTCCCACGGAGTGGAGGCACTTGACGAAGTCGGCGTCGGGGCCCATCTTCGCGAGGACCTCGGTGCCCATGCGGGTCATGATGTGCATCGACGCGGCGACGTACGCGGAGTCGGTGAGCTCGACGCCGAACATCGGCTGCTCGGCGTCGAGGGAGCCCATGCAGAAGGGCACGACGTACATGGTGCGCCCGCGCATGGAGCCGCGGTAGAGGCCGGTCATGGTCTCGCGCATGTAGTCGGGCGCGGTCCAGTTGTTGGTGGGCCCGGCGTCCTCGGGGTCCTCGGAGCAGATGAACGTCCGCTCCTCGACGCGGGCGACGTCCCCGGGGTCGGTGCGGGCGAGGAACGAGTCGGGCTTGGCGGGGACCGGGACGAGGGTCCCGAAGGCGACGAGCTCGCCGGTCAGGCGCTCCCATTCGGCCCGGGAGCCGTCGCACCACACGATCCGGTCGGGATCGGTGAGCTCGGCGACCTCGCCGACCCACGCGAGCAGCCGGTGGTGGCGGGTGGGCGGGTCGGTGAGGCCCGTGCTGGGGGCGGCGGTGTGTTTCGCGGCGGGTTCTGCGGCGACTTCGATGCTCACGGTGGCTCCTTCGGTCGGCTTCTGGGCACGGACGCGGGCGCTCCGGCCGGGGCCGGTCCTTCGGACGCTACGGGAACGGGCGCGAACGCGCAGGAACTCGTGCGTGATTGAACGGCCGTTGAACAGGGACGCCGCCTGCGGACATTGATCTTGTGCGCATTCGGGCTCGCAGCGATCACAAATACCTGCACATTCTGCGTCACCGCGCAGGATCGAGCACAGCGGCGCGAATTTGACCGTTGCTCTCAACTAATGCGCTCGGTTTCGATCATGGAACGAGCGCGTTAGATCGCCGCCGCAAAACGGTTACGGAACCGCGACTGGCGGCTTTTGCCCCGAACGCCCCCACAGCGGGGCGTCTTGGGCGAAGATGCACAGCAGCACCGATCTACCGCAGGCACGTAGGGTCGAACCGTTGGAGACGTCGATGGCGCACCGTGAACCGCAAGGGCAGCAGGGCCGCAACAAGACCGGGGTCGTGGCGTTCGCGGTCGCGCTCGCGGTGGTCCTGGCGATCGTGCTGGTGTACTTCCTCATGAAATGAGCACGCGAGAACGGGCGGGGACGCGATGCGTCCCCGCCCGTTCCGTGCTTCAGGTCAGACCGACGGCCCCCGGCGGCGCAGGTCGTCCACGCTCAGCATCGCCTCGCGCAGCTCCTTCAGCCAGTCCTCCGCGTGCTGCTCGACCAGGCGCACGCACCACGCCAGCGCGTCCTGCCGGGACGCGGCCACACCGGAGCCGACGAGCGTGTCGAGGACGAGCCGCTCGGGCTGGCGCAGCCGGGTCGTGACCGGCAGGGACTGGTGCGTGAAGACCATCGTGGTGGACCCGCAGCGCGCCCCCCAGGACGCCTGCCGGTGGTACCGGTACTGGAGCTGCTGCGCGATCTGCACCCGCATGTCGCGGGTCGCCTCCCGGAACCGGGAGATCCGGCCCTCCTCGGTGGCGGCGCGGTCCGACTCGGTCGCGTCCGCCGGGTGGTCCGGGGTCGGCAGCGGGCAGATGATGATCATCTCGTCGCGGTCCACGGTGACCTCGGGCATCCCGGCGATCCAGCCGTCCGGGACGATCCCGTAGATCCACGCCGGGGCGTCGTCAGTGGACGGCAGCGGGCCGTAATGCCACGAGCCGGTGTCGTCGATGGCGGCCATTGACGGGTCTCCTCACGTTTCAGGAACGCTCCAGGTGTACCCCATCGAGTCAAGCAGAGCCGATCGAGGGCTCGCAAGCGTCGCGCACCCCGCTGTTCACAGGCCCCGCATGAAGAACCCCGCGAGCGCGCACACCGCGAACACCGCCGCGCCCACGCACGCGATCGTCTGCCCCGGCCGCGGGCGCACCCGGTACTGCCACGACAGCCACACCCCGAGCACGATCGGCCCGGTCGCGATGCCCAGGAACAGCGTCAGCGCGGCGAGCGCCTGCCGCACCGCCGACCCGTCGGCGTGCAGCACCCCGAGCGCGACCGCGACGGCGAGCGCCCCCGTGGCCGCGCCGATGAGCGCCGCGGTCGCCTCCGTGTGGCGGGGCGCCTCGATGGGAAGTTCACCCTGCCGGGCGAGCGACAGCAGCCGCCCGGACCGCTCCAGCCGCATCCTGACGCGTTCGGCGTCCGGCTCCGGGTCCGGTGCCCCCGCCGACGGGGTCGGCCCGGTCCTGCGGTGCCCCACGAAGTCCCCGAGCGACCGCCACAGGATCGCCACGGCCTTGTCGGTCTCGGCCACCAGCGTCGCAGCGGACACCGACGCCCGGTTCGCCTCGTCCCGCGAGGTCCGGGCCGCCTCGACGGCGGCACTGAGCCGCCCGGACTCGTCCTTGTACGCGGCGTCGGCGGCGCGGATCTCGGCGTCGGCGTCGGCGCGGTCCTTCAGGTAGGCGGCGACGGCGCCGGCGTATCCGGTGTCGGTCGTCATGGCGTGCTCCTTCTCGGGCGGGCCCGCGAGTGCTCGTGCTGGTCCTAGGGCAGGTCGAGGACGGCCGACGGGTTCGGCAGGAGCGCGGTCGTCCGGTACGGGATCACGACCTGCGGGACCCGGTGCCGGGCCCGGTCGAAGTACAGGCCGCGCCGCGACCGCGGGTACCAGGCGGGGCCGCCGCTGGCGGGCGACAGCGGCGCCAGCTCCGGGCCCTGCACGTCGAGCGCGAGCCACGCGTCCACGGCGTCGAACCGCGCGGAGAACCCGCCCAGGTCCTCCCGCAGGCGCGGCACCGACCGCCACCAGCCGAGCGTGTGCAGGTGCCGCTCGGGCCCGTCGATGAGCATGGCCCGCAGCCGGGCCGACCCGGCCGCGTCGAGCCGCGCGGACCCGGCGTCCACGGCGTAGAACAGGTTGAGGCGCAGCAGCCCGTCGCAGCGGGACTCCCAGTCCTTGCACGCCGAGTCGAGGTCGTCGTGCCAGTCGACCTCGGCCCCTTCGGTCTCCAGCGCGGCCGCGAGCGCCAGCGCGGAGGAGGCGGCGTCGGGTTCGAGGCAGCAGATGTCGACGCCGATGCGCTGGCCGCGGGCGGCGGTGAGGGCGGCGGCGGCGAGGATGTCGGCGGCCTCGGTGGTGCGGGTGCCGAGGATCGCGAGGTTGCGGCCGGGCGCGCGGTGGAGGGCGAGCTCGGCGCCGCGGGAGGCGACGTCGATGGTCTGGCCCAGGAACGCGGTGTCGGGCGCGGGGATGCCCGCGGTCAGGTCGGGCACGTGGTCGCCGTCGAAGAGCGCGGGCGGTTCGTTGCCGGGCGGGCGGGCCTCCCAGAGGCGCTGCTGGAGGGGCTCCCAGGCGTCGGCGTGCCCGGCGTTGGGGATGGCAACGACGCGGTTGGCGCCGGTGTGGCCGGACTCGTCGTTGACGACGGCGTGGAAGCGGGCGACGGTGTCGGCGGCGTGGTTGGACTCGGCGAGGACCCTGCGGGCCTTGGGGAGCGCGATGCGCAGCGTGAACTGCGCGACGAGGCTGGGCCGGCCCCAGAGGGCCTCGATCCCGGCGATGTCCTGCGAGGCGAGGACGAGGTGGATGCCCTGGCTGCGGCCGCGGCGGGCGAGGTCTTCGAGGAGCTGCACGGCCTCCTCGGTGACGGCGTCGCGGGCTTCGAGGAGCACCTGGAACTCGTCGACGACGGCGACGATGCGGGGCCAGTGGCCTCCGGGGTCGGCGGCGCGGAGCTCTTCGAGTTTGGTGGCCTCGTGGGCCTTCGCGGCCTCGGCGCGGCGGCGCAGCTCGTCCTTGAGGTGGCGCAGGAGCGCGAGGCCGAACTCGCGGTCGTCGTTGATGTTGACGCCGACGAGGCGCACGTGCGGGAGCCAGGTGGGGTCGCGGCGCCCGGAGGCGAAGCGCGCGAAGGAGACGCCCTCTTTGAAGTCGAGGAGGTACAGCGCGAGCTCGTCGGGGCTGTAGTCGGAGGCGAGTCCGGCGATCCACGCGTACAGGAGGTTGGTCTTGCCGGACCCGGAGGGCCCGCCGACGAGCGCGTGGGGCGGGTTGTCGCCGAGGCTGAGCTTCGCGACGTCCCCGGCGGGGGTCTCCCCGATGGCGGACTGGAGCCCGGACGCAGAGGAAGCACTCCACAAGCGCTGCGGCAGCAGATCGACCAACCGCGCGGGCTCCTTCCCGGCAAGGTGCTTCTCAGCAACGGCTTTTGCAGCGTTGGTGACAGTCGTCGACGGCGGCGCCGGGTCGAGCTCGATGGGAGCGCCGGGCAGTGCGGTCGCGGCCTTCGCGGTGAGGCGCGGCAGGTCGGCGGGTCCGGCGGTGTCGTCCCCGACGATGACGAGGTGCACCCCGGCGGCGACGCCGGTGCGGCGCAGCCGCGCCAGCTGCGCCTGGTCGTGCGCGGGCCACGCGGCGAGGTCGGCGTTGAGCAGCACGAGCACCCGCCACGGCTCGGGCCTGCGCCCGGTGGCGGTGGCCAGCGCGGCGAGCGAGTCGTGCTCCCCGGCGAGCACGTCGGCGTTCACGCGCCGCACGGTCTCCACAAGCGAGTCCAGCTCTTCCCGCAGCCCGGAGGGGCCCACGAACGAGAGCAGCCCGGCCTTCCCGAGCGCCGCGAACGCCGACAGCGACCTGCCCAGGTGCTCGGGGTCGTACACGTGCAACCGCACCAGCCCGGCGGGCACGGCCCCCACGGCCCGCAGCAGCAGCCCCGGAAGCGCATGCGCCGCATCGGTATCGATCCGCAGATGCGACCGGTCGAGCAACGGGATCAACGCAGGGAGTGAGGTGTCGGTCACTGTGGGTTCTGGATTGTCGTACCCCCCTGCCACAATGGACGAGCCGGCTGATGCAGTCGCGGTTTCCGGGGGGATCCCTCCGGTGGCGGCGAGGTCATCGCCACTCTCGACCGGAGCGCGCCCGGTCGAGGCGGTCTCCGGCAAGGTGGTGGCGGTGGTGGGTGGGTTGGGGGGGAGGGAGGGCCCCTCAGAGATACTCGATTCGCTGGCGGCGATGCGACCGACGCGCAACAGCGGCGCCGCCCCGCGGGTCAGCCCCGATTCCAGCCGCCACTCGGCCCAGCGCGCCCCGGCTGCCGCCGGGGCGGCCGCGGCCGCGGCGTCGAGTGCGGCGCGGTGGCCGCCTTCGACGGCGGCGGCCTTGCGCGCCTGGAGGGTCGCGGTCATCTTCTCGTGGATGTGCCGCAACTGGGTCTGCTTGCGCGTGGCGTCGCCGATGACCCGCTCGGCGCGGCCGCGCTCGGACTCGGCCCGCTCGGCGGTGCGCTCGGCGAGGAGCCGCGCCTCGCCGCGGGCGCGGCCGAGCTCGTCGCCCATGGCCGCCACCAGTCGTCTGCGCCAGCTGCTCATGGTCAGGCCCTCCGGTCGGTCGTGCTGCGCTCATCGCTGGGGGCCTGCCGCGGCAGGCGGTGCATCGCGGCGACGAGCACCGGCCCGATCGCGGCGGTCCGCGCCGCGTCGTCGCCCGTGCCGACCCCGAGCGTGCAGGCCGAGGCGAGCGCCTCGGCCACGTGCACCGGCTCCGCCTTCGGCACGAGGGCGCGGACCTTCGCGAGGCACTTGTCGCGCAGGCCCGGGACGTCGCTCGCGTTCGGGTTGCGGCCCAGGTGCTCCGCGGCGAGGCTGCGCACCAGCGGCCACGCCAGGCCCGGGAGCTTCACGCCGGTCTCGGGGCCCGCGTCGCGCAGGCGCTTGCAGTACGCGTCGGCGTTGCCCTCGCCCGCGGCCTTGAGCAGCTCGTTGAACAGTCGCGTGGGCGGGAACTTCTCCGGCTCGGCCTCGCCGTCGCGGTCGCACAGCTCGTTGACGCGGTCGGTCCACCACCGGCGCGGGTCCACAGGGGCCGGTGCCGCGGACGGGCCGGGACGTGCGGGCCCGGTGCCGCCCTGCACGGGGACGGCGCCGCCGGCGCCGATCGCGGCGAGGTAGTCGTCGACGGCCTCGGCGGCCTCGCCGAGGCGGGTGCGGGCCGCCGCGAGGCGTTCGCGCGCGGCGCCGAGCTTGTGGAGGCCCACCTCGGCGTTGGACTCGCGCGACGCCTCGGTGAGCTCGGTCTGCGCGGCCTCGAAGCAGTGGTCGGCCGTGTCGAGCGCGGGCAGCGGGAGGTCGGCGGCGAGGGCTCTGAGGCTCCCGGCGAGGGCGGCGACGTCCACAGGGGTCTCCGTTCTAGAGGGTCGCGGCGTACGCCTCGGCCTGCTCGGCGGCGGCGAAGGTCGCGGCCAGGGACTGCTCCAGCTCCGCCGCGGCCTGCGCGAGCGCGGCCTGGGCGGTGGCGACGGAGTCGTGGCCGGACCCGGCGGTGACCGCGGTCAGGCCGCCCTGGGCCGCCTCGATGTTCTGACTGGCGGCGGTGATGGCCGCCTGGCCGTCGCGGACCTGCTGGAGGGCGGCGGCGATGGCGGACTTGAGTTCGGCGACGCTCACGGTGGACACGACGCTTATTCTCGCGGAGATTCCGCCGACTTTCCGTGATGATGTCGCAACCCGGCGTGTCTGGTTTGTCGGATTCCCGACTGTCCAGTGACAACCAGTGTTGCTTTCGATGCATTTTTGGGTGGCGCAGTGACGTACCTCCCAACTACAGTGTGAGTACCAACGGGGCCAGGTCCCCCACACATCGACACCCGGGAGGCGACCGTGCCAGTGCAACGCACTTACGTCCTCGACACTTCGGTTCTGCTGTCAGACCCAGGAGCGTTCTCACGGTTCGACGAACACCACGTGGTCATCCCGCTCGTCGTAGTCAGCGAGCTGGAAGCCAAACGCCACCATCCGGAGCTGGGCTGGTTCGCCCGGGAGTGCCTGCGGCGCCTCGACGAACTGCGCGTCAAGCACGGACGTCTCGATGAGCCGATCGCGATCGGGGACCACGGCGGTTCCATCCGGGTCGAGCTCAACCACGTCGACACCTCCGGTCTTCCGGCGGGGTTCGCCTTGGACACGAACGACTCCCGCATCATCGCCGTCACCAGGGCCCTCGGGCTCGAAGGCGCCGACGCGGTGCTGGTCACCAAGGACATGCCGCTGCGGGTGAAGGCGTCCGCGGTCGGCATCCCCACCGAGGAGTACCGGCACGGGCAGGCCGTCGACCCGACCTGGTCGGGGATGGCCGAGCTCGCGGTGTCCGACGAGGTCGTCGCCGCGCTGTTCGACGGCGCCGACGTCGACCTCCCGCACGATGTGGACCTGCCGTGCCACACGGGCCTGGTGCTCAACGGCACCAGCTCGAAGGCGCTCGGCCGCGTCACGGTCGACAAGCAGATCCGCCTGGTGCGCGGCCGCGAGGCGTTCGGCGTCCACGGCCGGTCCGCGGAGCAGCGCGTCGCCATCGACCTGCTGCTGGACCCGGACATCGGGATCGTCTCGCTCGGCGGCAAGGCCGGGACGGGCAAGTCCGCGATGGCCCTGGCCGCGGGCCTAGAGCAGGTCCTCGAACGCGAGGTCTTCAAGAAGGTCATCGTGTTCCGCCCGCTCTACGCGGTCGGCGGCCAGCAGCTCGGCTACCTGCCCGGGTCCGAGAACGAGAAGATGAGCCCGTGGGGCCAGGCGGTGTTCGACACGCTCGGGGCGGTCACGAACGACAACGTGATCTCCGAGGTCGTCGAGCGCGGCCTGCTCGAAGTGCTGCCGCTGACCCACATCCGCGGCCGCAGCCTCCACGACGCGTTCGTCATCGTCGACGAGGCGCAGTCGCTCGAACGCGGGGTGCTGCTGACGGTGCTGTCCCGCATCGGGCAGGGCTCCAAAGTGGTCCTCACCCACGACGTGGCGCAGCGCGACAACCTGCGGGTGGGCCGCTTCGACGGCGTCGCGAGCGTCATCGACGTGCTCAAGGGCCACCCACTGTTCGCGCATGTGACGCTTACGCGCAGTGAGCGTTCTGAGATCGCGGAGATGGTCACCAACCTGCTGGAAGGCTGACGGGAAAGCTCTGGCATGCTGTGTCCCGGGCGTCTGTGGACAGACGCCCGGGACACAGGAGTAGAGCGCATGATCCCACTGCTGACCCGCTACGGCGCCCGTGTGGCCGCCGTGCTCGTCCTCGCACTCGGGGCCGTCATAGCCGTCAACGCCGTGACCGACGACCCGTCGGAGCAGGACGCCCAGCACCCCAGCCAGGCCGCCGCCGAGCAGCAGGCCGAGGCCGAGGCCGCGTACGAGGAAGTCCGCTACCTGCACGTCAACTACATCGACGAGACCGCCGGCGCGGACGTCGCGGTGAAGGCCGACGCCCTCGCCGACTTCGCCGCGGACCGGGCCGCGAGCCTGAACGGCGCCCAGGAGGACGCCGACCAGGCCGAAGCGGAGGCCGAGGCGGAAGCCGAGGCCAACTCCAACCCGACGTCCGTCGACATCCCGGGCAGCTGCTCGGACTACTCCGGGAACAAGGCCACCGGCTGCGCGATGGCGCTGGAGAACGGCCACGACCTGGAGCAGGTCGGCTGCCTCGTGGCCCTGTGGGACCGCGAGTCCGGCTGGAACGAGTACGCCGCCAACGGCATCGGCGCGTACGGCATCCCGCAGGCGCTGCCCGGCGACAAGATGGCCAGCGCCGGCTCGGACTGGGAGACCAACCCGGTCACCCAGATCAAGTGGGGCCTCGGCTACATCGAGGGCCGCTACGGGAACCCGTGCGGCGCGTGGGCCCACTCGGAAGAAGTCGGCTGGTACTAGCTAGCAAGACGGGGCGGGCGCCTGAGCGCCCGCCCCGTTCCGCACTCCCCCCTTTTCCCCTCCCCCCAGGAGCCCCTGTTGATCCCGAAGCTGACCCGCCACGCCGCCCGGATCGCCGCGGTCCTCGTGCTGGCCCTCGGGGCCGTGATCGCGGTCCTCGCCGCGACCGACCGGCCCGCGGACGACGACGCGAACCATCCGAGCAATGCCGCGGCGGAGAACCAGGCGGATGCGGAGGCCGCGTTCGACGAGGCCCGTTCGCACCACATGAACTACATCGCGGCGACCGCGGGGGCGGATGTCACCGTGAAGGCGGCGGCGGTCGCGGAGTACGCCGTGGACATGGCGCAGGGCCTGGACGACGCCCAGGTGGACGCCGACCAGGCCGCTGAGGAGGCCGCGATGAACAGCAACCCGACGTCAGTCGAGGTCCCGTCGAGCTGCGGCGAGTACTCCGGGAACCGGGCCACGGGGTGCGCGATCACGCTCGAACGCGGGTACGACCTGGAGCAGTTCGCGTGTCTGGAGCTGCTCTGGAAGAAGGAGTCCGGCTGGAACGAGCTCGCCGAGAACTCGATCGGCGCCTACGGCATCCCCCAGGCCTACCCGGGTTCCAAGATGAGCAGTGAGGGGGACGACTGGGCGACGAACCCCGTCACGCAGATCCTCTGGGGTCTGGGCTACATCGAGGGGAAGTACGGGACCCCGTGCGACGCCTGGGCGTACTCCGAGGCCGAGGGCTTCTACTGAGCCGGTGCAGGTCTTGAGGTAGCCGCCGATGACGACGAGGGCGACGATGCCGGAGGCGATGGTGAGGCGCTGGAGGAGTCCGGCCATCTCCAGCCAGTGCGGCCGCGGCATGGAGAACCATTCGAGGACGTACGGCAGGGACGTGAAGGACAGGGCGGCGACGGAGAACCAGGCGCAGCCGATGACGAGGTCGGCTCGTTTGGCGCGTTCGGGTTCGGTGCGGCGGAGCCATCGTCCGAAGGCGATGCCGAGGACGGCCATGATGCAGAAGGCGACGAACGCGGCGTAGCGGTGCACCAGGTGGTGGGTGGTGAACTCGGTGACGCCGTCGCGGTCGGAGGGGACGATGGCGACGATCGCGATGGCGGCGGCCCAGGCGAAGAGGGACCAGGAGAGCCATTTGGGGGCGCCGGTCTGGCGGGCCTGGAGCGCGAATGCGGAGGCGCCGAGGGAGAAGAGGCCGAGCGCGACGGGCAGGAGCCAGCCGAGCGGGGTGTACAGGTGGATGCTGATGACCTTGTAGAGCGGGTTGAGTCCCGAGGTGGCGTGGAGGACGACCATGGCGACCAGGCCGGCCGCGAGGGACGCGTTCCCGACGCCGATGAATCCACTGGGGACCGTCGCTGTCGCGGTCCGGTTCGCTGCGGGGGCAAAAGAAACCATGTGTAATAGCCTCTTTGTTTTCGGCTCCGGAATCAGTGACGCGGACACCCGAATCGCTCCCCCCGCCAGCACCCGGCCTCTGGTAGCGCCTGCCCTACCGCGGGCCCTCCTCCGCTGAGCCCTCTTGCGGGGCCTCCGCCCCGGCGGCGTCCCGCGGGGCTGGGGGTGTGCGAGGCTTGCGGGATGAACGAGTTGGCCGGAGCGCTGTCCCCGTACCTTCGCCAGCACGCCGGGAACCCGGTGGCGTGGCGCCAGTGGGGGCCTGCGGCCCTCGCCGACGCGGCGGCGCGGGACGTGCCGCTGCTGATCTCGATCGGGTACTCGACGTGCCACTGGTGCCATGTGATGGCGCACGAGTCGTTCGAGGACCGGACGGTGGCTGCGGCGATCAACGACCGGTTCACGCCCGTGAAGGTGGACCGGGAGGAGCGGCCGGATCTGGACGCGGTGTACATGCAGGCGACGATGGCGATCACGGGTCAGGGCGGGTGGCCGATGACGGTGTTCGCGTTCCCGGACGGGACGCCGTTCTTCGCGGGCACGTACTTCCCGAAGGCGCATTTCCTGCGGCTGCTGGACGCGGTGCACGACGCGTGGTCGGGGCAGCGGGAGGAGCTGCGGCACCAGGGTGCGGCGATCGTGGAGGCCGCGGCGGCGGGCGGCCCGGCGTTCGCTGACGTGACGGTGGCGTGCCCCCTGGACGGGCCGTGCCCGCCCGCGCCGCCGGTCAGGGAGGCGATGCTCGACCGGGCGGCGGAGACGATCCTGGCGTCGGCCGATGTGGTGAACGGCGGGTTCGGGTCGGCGCCGAAGTTCCCGGGGGTGCCCTCGCTCCGGTTCCTCCTCGACGCCTATGTACGCACCGTGGACGCGCGGCTGCTGGACCACGTGAAGCTGACGGCGGAGCGGATGGCGCGGGGCGGGATCTACGACCAGCTGGAGGGCGGGTTCGCGCGCTACAGCGTGGACGCGGCCTGGACGGTGCCGCACTTCGAGAAGATGCTGTACGACAACGCGGAGCTCCTGTGGCTGTATGCGCGGCTGGCGGGCGAGGGCGAGCTGTTCGCGCGGGTCGCGGACGAGACGGCGGCGTTCCTGCTGGAGCGGTTCTCGACGCCGGAGGGGGCGTTCGCGGCGGCGTTCGACGCCGACACCGAGGGCGTCGAAGGCAAGACGTACGTGTGGACGGCCGCGGAGCTGGAAGCGGTCCTCGGGGACGATGCGGGGTTCGCCATGGGCGCGTTCGGGATCGACCCGGCGGGCCCGAACTTCGAGCACGGCGCGAACGTCCTGGAGCTGCCGGAGGACCCCGTCGACGGGGCGCGGTTCGCGGCGGTGCGGCACCGGCTGCTCGCGGCCCGGCGCGAACGCCCGCAGCCGGGGCGCGACGACAAGGTCGTGGCGGCGTGGAACGGGATGGCGATCGCGGCGCTCGCGGAGTACGCCTCGCGCACCGGCCACCGGGACTCCCTGGTGGCGGCCGAGCGGGCCGCGGCGTTCCTCGCCGAGAAGCACATCGGCGCGGACGGGCGCCTCGCACGGGCTTCACTGGGAGGAGCAGTGTCGGTGGCACCGGGCATCCTGGAGGACTACGCGGCCGTGGCGCTGGGGTTCCTGCGATTGGGAGGTGAGTGGAACGCGCGGGCGCTGGCGCTGCTGGAGCAGGTGCGCGCCCACTTCGGCGACGGCCTCGGCGGGTTCTACGACACCGCATCGGACGCGGAGGCGCTGGTGACGCGGCCCGCGGACGTGCACGACGGGCCCACGGCCTCGGGCTGGGCGCTCGCGGCGGCCGCACTGCTGGAGGCGTACGCGGCCACCGGCGACGAGTCGTACAAGGACGACGCGTGGCGGGCGATCGCGCGGGCCGAGCCGGTGATGTCGGGCAACCCGCGGTTCACCGCGGGCCTGCACGCGGCCGCCGAGGCCCTGGTGCGGGTCCAGCGGGACCCCGGCGAGTCCTGAATCACCGGGCCGCCCGGGGAAACCGGCTTGCCGGGCGGCAAGCACGGCGCTTACGTTTGAGAGTTGTGAAGCCGAGCCCGCTGCGCCCTCCCCCGCCGTCCGAGATCCCCGCCGACCCGTGGCGGTACCTGCTGTTCGTGGCCCGGTCCCACACGGGCCTGGTCGCGCTCGGGTTCATCGGCCTGAGCATCTCCGGGACCGCGTGGGTCCTCCTGCCGTGGGCCATCGCGAAGGTGATCGACGAGGTCATCGCGGCCGGGAGCACCGAGCCGCTCCTGCGGTGGGCCGTCGTGCTCGTGGTCGTCGCGGTCGCGTCGTCGTGGGTGTTCATCGCCGGGTACCGGGCCCTGTTCATGGCCGAGTCGCACGCGCGCGTGCGCACCGTCCGCAACCTCACCGACCACCTCAACCGGGCCGGGACGGGCGTGCGCGGCGCCGTCTCCCCCGGCGAGATGGTCAACCTCTCCACCGAGGACGCCCACAAGACCGGCTCGTTCATCTTCCAGCTCGGGTTCGGGTGGATGGGCGTCGTCATGCTCGGCGTCGGCACCGTCCTGCTGTGGAACATCGCCCCCGCGCTCGGCGGCGTCATCCTCGGCGGCGTCCTGTTCATCGGGTTCGTCGTCGGCCCCGTCCTCGGCCGCCTCCAGCACCACCAGATCGCCTACCGCGCCTCCGTCGCCACCCTCACCGGGCAGGCGTCCGACGTCGTCGGCGGCCTGCGGGTCCTGCGCGGCGTCGGCGGCGAGGACCAGTTCTCCCGCCGCTACCGGGCCGCCTCCGCGGACCTGCGCGACGCCGGGTACGGCGTCGCCCGCGCCGACTCGTGGGTCCAGGGCCTGCGCACCAGCCTCCCCCTCGCGCTCATGGCCGCCATCACCTGGGTCGCCGCGCGCCTCGCCATCGGCGGGACCATCAGCGTCGGCGAACTCTCCGCCGCGTTCGGCATGACCGCCCTCGTCGCCCAGCACTCCGGCGCGATGATCGGCATGGCGCAGGCCGTCATCGCCGCCCAGGTCGCCTCCCGCCGCCTCACCGCGTTCTTCGGGACCCGCAATGACATCGCCGACACCGGCGAGGGCCGCGGCGCGCACGGGCCCCTCACCGACCCCGAGTCCGCGCTCGAAGTCGCACCCGGACGCCTCACCGTCGTCGTCTCCGCCGAGGCCAAACCCGCCGAAGCCGCCGTCGAGCGCCTCGCCCGCTACCGCGAGTCCGGCGCCGAATGGGGCGGCACCAGGCTCGACGCCCTCGCCCTCGACGAGGTCCGCGAACGCGTCCTCCTCCTGCGCGACGACTACCTGTTCGCCCAGTCCCTCGGCGAGACCCTCCGCGTCGACGAGCCCAAGGCCCTCGCCGCCATCGAGGCCGCCTGCGCCGCCGACGTCCACTCCAGCCTCGGCTCCGACCTCGCCGGGGAGGTCACCAACGGCGGCCGGAACCTCTCCGGCGGCCAGCGCCAGCGCCTGCGCCTCGCCCGGGCCCTCGCCGCCGACGCCGAAGTGCTCCTCGCCGTCGAGCCGACGAGCGCCGTGGACGCCCACACCGAGAACCTCATCGCCTCCCGCGTCGGCGCCGCCCGCAAGGGCCGCACCACGGCCGTGGTGACGGCGTCGCCGCTGTGGCTGGCGCGCGCCGACGCGGTCGTGTGGATGGTCGACGGGAAGGTGCGGGCCGCCGGTTCGCACGCCGACCTGTCGAAGCACGCCGAGTACCGTTCCCTCACCTCCAGGCAGGAGTCCCGATGAGCGACCAGACCGCGGGCCGCCTGCCCGTCGCCGACCGCGCCGCCATGTTCCAGGCGATCAAGCGGCTCGTCCTGGACGACAAGGCCGCGTTCGCCGGCGTCGTCGCCCTCTACGCGGCCGCCGCGGGCGCGGGCGCGGCCCTGCCGGTGATGCTCGGGCAGGTCATCGACGGCATCGGCGGCGGCTGGACCGCCTCCCGCGTGGACCTCGTGTGCGGGGTGATCGTCGCGCTCGTCCTGGTGCAGCTGATCCTGATGCGCACGGGCCGCAAGCTCGGGTACCGGCTCGGCGAGCGGGCCGCGGCGCGGCTGCGCGAGTCGTTCATCGACCGGGTGCTGCGGCTGCCGCTGGGCACGGTGGAGCGCGCCGGGACCGGCGACCTCGCGACCCGCACGTCAGGTGACGTGGGCGCGGTCGCGGAGCTGCTGCGCAAGACCGGCCCGGAGGTCGCGGTGTCCTCGATCGAGGCGGTCGTGCTCATCGCGGCCGCGTTCGTCGTCAGCCCCCTGCTCGGCGTCCTGTTCCTGGTGGGCGTGCCGACGCTGATCCTCACCGCGCGCCGGTACCTGCGCCTGGCGAGCCCGGTGTTCCTGGCGGAGCGGGCCGCGATGAGCGAGATCGCCGAGACCCTCACCGCGTCCGCCGCGGGCGCGCAGACGGTGGCGGCGTACCGGATGCAGACCGAGCGCGGGGACGCCGGGTACGCGCGCGCCGCGACCCACATGGACCGCCTGCGCGGGATCATCCGCCTCCAGACCTGGTTCTTCCCGTCCGTGGACCTGACGTTCCTGCTCCCGGCCGTGTTCGTCACCGTCGTCGGGTCGCTGTGGTACCTCGAAGGGTGGGTCACCGTCGGGCAGGTCGTGGCGGTCGCGATGCTGACGCTGCGCCTTGACGGGCCGGTGTTCCGGACCACGATGGCGCTCAGCGAGTTCCAGATGGGCGGGGCGGCGATGGCCCGCGTCGAGGGCGTCCACCTGATGCCCGACGAGGTCCGCGACGCCGAACCCGACGGCGCGGAGGTCCGCCTGGACGACGTGACGTTCGGGTACGGCGACGGGCCCGACGTGCTGCACCGGCTCAGCCTGCACCCGAAGCGGGGCGAGCGGCTCGTGGTCGTCGGCCCCTCGGGGGCCGGGAAGTCCACGATCGCGCGCCTGGTCGCCGGGATCGACAGGCCCCGTTCGGGATCGGTGACCCTCGGCGGGGTGCCCGTCGCGGACGTGCCGCTGGAGACGGTGCGCCGCAAGGTCATCCTGGTGACCCAGGAGCACTACATCTTCACGGCCACCTTGCGCGAGAACCTGAACCTCGCGGCGCCGGAGGCCGGGGACGCGGCGCTGCTCGACGCGCTCGCCATGGTGGACGCCCGGTGGGTCGCGGACCTGCCGGAGGGCCTGGACACGATGCTCGGCGACGAGTACCACGGCCTGAACCTCGCCGAGGCGCAGCAGCTCGCGCTGGCGCGCGTCATCCTCGCCGACCCCGACGTGGTGATCCTCGACGAGGCGACGGCGGGGATCGACCCGGGCTCCGCGGGGAACGTGGAGGCGTCGCTGGCCGCGGCCCTGCACGGGCGCACCGTGATCGCGATCGCGCACCAGCTCCAGGCCGCGGAGTCGGCGGACCGGATCGCGGTCGTGCAGGAGGGGCGGATCGCCGAGGAGGGCACGCACGCGGAGCTGCTCGCGGCGGGCGGCGTGTACGCGGCGCTGTGGACGGCGTGGAAGGGCGTCGCGGCCTGACCCGCCGGCTCCCCTGATCGAAGGACATACGCGTAGCCGCGCCACAAAATACCAGTAATTCGCATTTGCGACACTAAGGTGGTCTCCCGTACCCGCGGCGCTCCGGCGCCGCGCACCTCGATACGGGAGTTCCCATGCCGCGCACCACTTTCCCCCCGCACGTCCGCAAGCACCGCTGGGCCGGGTACACGTACTGGTCGCGCATGACGTGCGCGGAGGCGCCGGTCCTGGACCCGGTGGTGCTCATCGGCGGTGCGCTGCACCGCAAGGAGGACTGGGGCCGCGTCGAGCAGGGGATGCTCGCCGCCGCGGACGTGCTCTGCCCGGACCTGCCCGGGTGGGGCGAGGCGGACCTGCTGCCGCCGTACCTCGGACCGGACGTCCCCGTCGAGTCCCTGGTCCGGCTCCTGGACGACCTGGGGATCGAGCGGGTCAACGTCTTCGCGGGCTCCTACGGGTCGTCCGTGGGGTACCGGATGGCGCAGACCCACCCCGACCGGATCGGCCGGATGGTCCTGGCCGGGACGATGGGCGGCATCCCCCTGGAGTCGCGGCCGATGATGCGCGCCGCGGTGGCCCTCGCCGAGTCGGGCCCGCGCGAGCGGTTCGGCCCGGCCGCGATCGAGGCGCTCATGAGCCCCGAGCCGGACATCGCCGGGAAGGCCGTGGTCCGCCGAATCATGTCGATGCGCTTCGGCTCCGCCGACGACGCGGACCTCAAGAAGTTCATCGCCAACACGCACCGGCTGCTCTCGCGCCAACTCATCGACCCGTCGATCCCGCCCGCCGCGCCGATCCTGTTCACCACCGGCGAGCACGACAACCTGACGCCCCCCGCGCTCTGCCGCGACCTCGCGTTTACCTGCCCGGAGAGCTGGTACGTGGAGTTCGCCCGCGCCGACCACCTCATCCACCTGGAACGGCCCGCGCAGCTCGTGGACCTCATGACCCGGTTCTTCTCCGGCGAGGACTTCACGGAGCTGCCGTACGCCACCGTGGTGGAGGACCTGCGCCGGGTCCCGGTGCACGCCTAGCGCACCGGGACCCGGAGCTCACGCGGTGATCTTGACGCGCCGCAGCAGCTGCGCGTTCAGGGCGACCACGATCGTGGAGGCCGACATGAGGACCGCGCCGACCGCGGGGCTCAGGGTGATCCCCACGCCCGCGAGCACGCCGGCGGCGAGCGGGATCGCCACGATGTTGTACCCGGCGGCCCACCCGAGGTTCTCGATCATCTTGCGGTAGCTGGCCTTCGAGAGGCGCCGCACCCCGCCGACGCCGCGCGGGTCCGAGGACGCCAGGACCACCCCGGCGGACTCGATCGCCACGTCGGTGCCCGCCCCGATCGCGATCCCCACGTCGGCCCGCGCCAGCGCGGGCGCGTCGTTGACGCCGTCGCCGACCATCGCCACCCGCAGGCCCCGGGCCTGGAGCCCGGCGACCGCCTGGTCCTTGTCCGCGGGGAGGACTTCGGCGAAGACCTCGTCGGCGTCGGTGAACCCGAGGTCGGCGGCGACCGCCTCCGCGACGGCGCGGGCGTCGCCGGTGATCATCGCGATCTTCTGCACGCCTTGGGAGCGCAGGTCGGCGATGGCCTGCCTGGCCTCGGGCCGCACCTCGTCTTCGAGGGCGATGGCGCCGAGGACCTTCGGGTCGCCGTCCAGGGCGACGAGGTACAGGACGGTGGCGCCGCGGCCCGACCAGGCGTCGACGTCCCCGGCGAGTTCGCCCGGAACCTCGATGCCGATCTCCCGCAGCAGCGCGGGCCCGCCGACGGCGTACCGCTTCCCGTCCACCGCGGCCTCGACGCCCCTGCCGGTCCGCGAGCGGAAGTCGGTGGCGCGGAGGCCGTGCCCGTCCCCGCCGTGGGCGACGATGGCGCGGGCGAGCGGGTGCTCCGAGTCCGACTCGACGGCCGCAGCGAGGTGCAGCACCGAGTCCGCCTCGGTCCCTTCGGTTCCGCTGACGCCGGCGACGGTGTGCTCCCCCTTGGTGAGCGTCCCGGTCTTGTCGAACAGGACGGCGTCGACGGTGCGCATGCGCTCGATCGCAAGGCGGTCCTTCACGAGGATCCCGGCCTTCGCGGAGACGGCCGTGGTGATCGCGATGACCAGCGGGATCGCCAGGCCGAGGGCGTGGGGGCAGGCGATCACGAGGACGGTGACCGTGCGGACCACGGCGGCGTTGACGTCGCCGAGGAGCGACCAGACCGCGAACGTCGCGATCCCGGCGCCCATGGCGATGTAGAACAGGAGCGCGGCGAACCGGTCGGCGAGGACCTGGCCGCGGCCGCGGGACTCCTGGGCCTGCGAGACGAGGCGCTGGATGCCCGCGAGGGCGGTGTCGTCGCCGACGGCCTCGATGCGCACGCGCACCGCGGAGTCGGTCGCGACGGTCCCGGCGACGACCCGGTCCCCCGGGCCGCGCGGCACGGGCCGCGACTCGCCGGTGATCATCGACTCGTCCATCTCCGCCTCGCCGTCCACGACCTCGCCGTCGGCGGGGACGCGGGCGCCGGAGCGCACCAGCACGACGTCGCCGACTCCCAGGGACGCGGCCGGAACGGTCTCCACGGTGCCGTCCTCGGCGACGCGCTCGGCCTCGTCGGGCAGCAGCGCCGCGAGCGCGGCAAGGGCGCCCTGGGCCTGGCCGATGGCCTTCATCTCCTGCCAGTGGCCCAGCAGCATGATCGTCACCAGCGCCCCGAGCTCCCACCAGAACTCCAGGTCGAAGAGGCCGAGACTCGTTGCCAGCGAAGCGATGTAGGCGACCGAGATGGCGGTGGCGATGAGCAGCATCATCCCGGGCACGCGGTCGCGGATCTCCCGCACGCCGCCGACGAGGAACGGCCAGCCGCCGTAGAAGAACACGGCCGTCCCGAGCACGGGCCCGACCAGCTCGATCCCGGGGAAGTCCAGTGTGTACCCGAACCAGTCCATGATCATGTGGCTGGTCGCCACCAGCGGCACCGTCAGCGCCAGGCTCAGCCAGAACTTCCGCCGGAACGCCTCCGGGTCGTGCCCGGCGTGCTTGTCATGCCCGCCGTGCCCGCCACCATGACCGCCGCCGTGGCCCTCGTGCCCCTCGTGCGTCCCGGCGTGCCGCTCCCCATGTCCCTCATGGTGCCCCGCATGCCCGCCGTGCCCGTGATGCTCGCTCACCGGAGGCTCCTTCCGTCTCGTCCTTCAGTCGCCTGAGACTATACCCCCAGGGGGTATAATTGCAACACGAAAAAACGGCACCCACCCGAAGGCGGATGCCGTTTTCAAGACCTGTGGAGCTTAGGGGATTCGAACCCCTGACCTTCTCATTGCGAACGAGACGCGCTACCAACTGCGCCAAAGCCCCTTGCGGCGACAAGATTAGCACGGCCGCGGAAGGGGGCGGCAAGGGCGTTGTGTGGGCCCGGTCTCGCTAGATCCAGGAGTCGAGCCACATGCGGGCCTGCCATTCGTCGCGGGGCAGGGCCTCGCCGGTGTAGATGGGCCAGAAGTACGCGAAGCAGAGGACGACGACGGCGACGAAGGCCCCCGCGATGAGCGCGCCGGTGAGGCGGCGCTCAGGGGAGGCCAGGGACAGCTCCCCGCGGCGGTGGCGGCCGATGATGAGGCCGAGGGACCAGGTGACGGCGCCGATGAAGAACGGGACGGCCGGGGCGGTGTAGAAGAAGAACATCGTCCGCTCGGGGTAGAAGAACCACGGGATGATGCCCGCGCCGATGCCGGTGAGCAGGAACCAGGCCCGCCAGTCGCGGCGCGCGACCGCCCAGACGAGGAGTGCGAGCGTCGCGGGCACGAACGCCCACCACAGCAGCGGCGTGCCGAGGAGGAGGACCTCCGAGGCGCAGTCGCTGCTGCCGCAGTTGACGTCGGAGCTCCAGTAGAAGACCACGGGCCGCAGGTCGAACAGCCACTGCCACGGCCAGGACTGGTAGGCGTGCTCCGAGGAGAGGCCCTCGTGGAACTTGAGGACGCTCAGGTGGTACTCCCACCAGTTGACGAGCGCGCCGAGCACGGGCGGCTCGGAGCGGCCCTGTTCGGCGAGCCAGTGGCGGTAGGAGCCGGTGTCGTTGAGGAACCAGCCGGTCCAGGAGGCGACGTACACGCCGATCGCGAGGAGCCCGAACCACAGGTTCTGCCCGAACTCGTAGATGACGGTGTCGCGGAAAGGCTTGCGGGCGCCCGCGTCGGCGCGCAGGCGCCAGTCCCAGACCACGTAGAGGACGATCGCGGCGATGATGTACCACAGCGCGGACCACTTGGTGGCCATGGAGAGCCCGAGGAGGACCGCGGAGGCGATCCGCCACCACGGGAGGCCGAGCCTCGGCCTGCGGCGGCGCACGTCGAGGCCGTCGTCCATCGCGGCGAGCCAGCCCGCTCGGCGCCAGTCCCGGTCGCGGACGAGGCAGTACATGGCGGCGAGGATCAGCGTCGCGAGGAAGATGTCGAGGAGCGAGGTCCGCGAGAGCACGAAGTGGGAGCCCTCGACGGCGAGGAGGAGCCCGGCGGTGCCGCCGAGGAGCGTGGAGCCGGTGAGGCGGCGCATGAGGCGGATGAGGATCGCGACGCCGACGATCCCGGCGGCGGCCGCGGCGATGCGCCAGCCGACCTCGTCGTAGCCGAACGCGATCTCGCCGAGGCTGATGAGCCACTTGCCGAACGGCGGGTGCGCGACGTACGCCGAGCCCGTCGCGCCCGGGTCCCACTCGACGCCGTGCGAGAGCATCGTGTGCGCGTCCTGCGCGTAGTAGACCTCGTCGAAGATCAGGCCCTTGGGGTGGTTCAGGCCGATCAGGCGCAGGACCGCGGCGATCCCGGTGACCGCGAGGGTCACCCAGAGGGCGCGGCGGCGGTCGTCCGGGACTGTCGCGGCGAAGCGCGCCCGGACGGCGGGGAGGGGGCCGGGGAGCGGGGTCGGCCGCCAGGCGGCTGGCGGCTGCTCGGGCCGGACTGCGGTGGCGCTCACCGGCCCGAGTTTAGGGTGTCTCCTTCACCGTCAGTGCACCAGCTCGCTCGGAGGCGTGAAGTCCCCTTCGCCGTTGATCTCCCACTGGGAGGCCAGGATGTCGGCGACCGCGTTCGCGGGTTTGCCGAGGTTCGCCGCGCCCACCGCATGCTCCGGGCTATCCGGGTCGGCGATGAACGCCGCCGCCGCACCGTTCGGGGTGAAGCCCACGAACCAGTTGGTGGAGTTGTCGTCAGTCGTCCCGGTCTTGCCCGCGACCGGGCCTCCCACGGCTGCGCCAACCTGTTCTGCGGTGCCCCAGGTACAGCTACCGGTCTTGGCGCCGTCGCCGGTCGGACAGCGGGCTGCATCAATCGCCGCGCGCGCGACCTCCTCATCGATGACCTGCTGGCAGTTCGAGCCGAACGTGATGGTCCCGCCGGTGGTCGTCTGGGCGCTCGTCACCGGGATCGGAGTGCAGTACACGCCGTCGGCCGGCAGCGTCGCGTACGCGGCCGCCATCTCCAGCGGCGTATTCTGCGTGACACCGAGGGTAAAGGTGCCGAAGCCCTCCGCGGCCCCCTCTGAGGTCAGGCTCAGGTCGTTGGAGTTGTGGAACTGGACGCCGAGCCGCTTCGCCATCTCGATGACCTTGTCAGCGCCGACACGCTCCTCCAATTGCACGAAGTAGGTATTCACCGACTCGCCGAATCCGGTCCACATGTTGTAGTCCCCGACCTCCGAAGCCGAGGCGTTCTTGGGACACCAGTAGCCACCGCACGAGTCCGAGCCCGAGATCGGGTACTGCGACGTGTACTGATAAGGCGAGTAGATCGTAGTGTCCAGCGGCATCCCGGCTTCGAGGGCCGCGAGCATCGTGAACATCTTGAACGACGAACCGGCCTGGTACCCCGCCACCGCCGAGTTCCCGCTGAGCAGCGGGTTCGTTGTGTTCGGATAACTGCCCTTGCCGTACTCTGAACCGGCCGAGTTCGAACCGTTGTCGGACACGTCGTTCGAGTAGTTGCGGTTGACCGCCATGACCTCGATCGCGCCGGTCCCCGGCTCGACCACGACCGACCCGAGCGCGTACTCCGACCCGGTCTCCAGCTGGTTCTCGATGGCCTCCTGGGAGGCGTCCTGGAGCTCCAGGTTCAGCGTCGAGGTGATCTCGTAGCCGCCGCGGTACAGGCGGGCCTTGCGGACCTCCTCGGACTCCCCGAAGTCCTCCTGCTGCTCCCACCACTTCTCGAAGTAGTCGACGAAGAACCCGTAGTCGGAGTCGATCGCGCCGCCGGAGGTGTTGTTCGCCTCCTGCGGGTTCAGGTTCAGCGCCTCCTCCTTCGCGGTCTTGCCCTCGTCGGAGGTGAGGTAGTCGACGGCGACCATGCGGTTGACGACGTGGTTGCGGCGGGCCAGCGCGGCCTCCGACGAGCCGTTGATCGGGTCGTAGACGCTCGGGGACTGGATGAGCCCCACCAGCATCGCCGACTCGGCGACGGTGAGGTCGGCGGGGACCTTCCCGTAGTAGACCTGGGCGGCCGCGCCGATGCCGTACGCGCCGTTGCCGAAGTACACGGTGTTCAGGTAGTTCGTGAGGATGTCCTCCTTGGACATCTCCTCTTCGAGGGCGAGCGCGTACCCCATCTCCTTGACCTTGCGGTCGATGGTGACCTCGCTGGCCGACGCGACCTCGTCGGGGGTGGTCGCGGTGTAGGAGAGCACCTGGCGCACGTACTGCATGGTGATGGTCGAGGCGCCCTCGGAGGTGCCGCCGTCGGCGATGTTCGTGACCAGGGCGCGCATGACGCCCTCGGGGTCGACCCCGTTGTGCTCGAAGAAGTTCGAGTCCTCGGTGGCGACGAGCGCCTGGATCACCGACTCGGGGATCTGGTCGTACTCCAGCTGCACCCGGTACTGGTCGCCGAACGTGGCGATGACGGTGGTGCCGTCCGAGGCGTACAGGGTCGAGGACTCGGGCGCGGGGGGCAGGACCAGCTCGTCGGGGAGGTCCAGGACGGCCTCCGAGCCGACCTTGGCCAGGCCGCCGATGCCGCTGGTCACCGGCAGGAACGCCAGTCCCACGACGAGGCCGAACGCCACGGCCACCGGCACGAGCGCGAACATGGCGCGGCGCTGCACGGCGGTGATGGGTCCGAACCAGGTCTGCGCCACCGGTTTCGACGAAGAATCACTCACGCTGTCTCCCAAAGCCCCGACACGGGGAAGGAACGGTCATTTCAGTTGGGCGCGGCGAAGCGCCGATCAGGCGGAGTTCCGGGGGCGCCCCAACTCTACGACGCGCCAGGGGGGCGGTTCTGACGCAGTCCGGCACTGGTGGGGGCGATTACAGCACGGCGCGGCCGCGGGCGCGCCGCCCGCCCCGATCGTGCACCGGCTGCTACGGGACGGGGACGGACCGGCGGTGCGGCTCCTCACCAGGCGAACGCGAGCGCCGCCGCGAACACGGCCCCGGCGAAGACCCAGCACAGGCCGATCGCGCCCGAGCGGCCCTCGTACAGGCGCGTCGCGCCCGAGATGGGGACCATCGCCATGGCGACGACCATGAACAGCACCAGCGCGGGCGCCCAGCGGAGCAGGAGTCCGCCGGTGCCGCCGACGTAGGCGCTGTGCGCGTCGGGGCCGGTGGAGCGCGCGGGCAGGTCGGTGCCGATGTCGGCGGCCGAGACCTCGCCGGTGAGCGCGAGGTCCTTCGACCAGCCGTCCGTCGCGAAGTGCCCGTTGCAGGAGGGCGCGAACCCGTCCTTGCAGGAGGTCACGGTCACGGTGCCCTGGTCGGCGTGGCCGATGCTGATCCACAGCGCGGGCGCGGCGGCCCACGCGAAGAACATGAGCAGGCACGCGCACACCAGGACGCCGAGGAGCGCGGGCCCGAGGCGCTTGGGCTCGCGGCGGCGCTGGGGGCGGCCGGGCTTGGCGGGGCGGCGCTTCTCGGTCTCGGCGGCGCGTTCCCACACGGCGCGGATCGCGGCCATGCCGTCGGCCTGGGAGCCGAGCGGGCTGCGCTGCGAGACGGGGCGGGGCGCCTCCTCGGCGGGGTCCCAGTCGACGGGCCCGATCGGGTCGGCGTGCTCGATCGCACCGTAGGCGGCCGGGACCTCGGGCACGGGGTGATCGGCGCCGGCGGACTGGGGCTGGTCGGCCGCGCGGTGTGTTCCAGACATACCGGCTATTGCATCACCGAATCCCCGAAGCCGGGCGCAATCGCGCAGGGATAGTGTGTCGGCCTCCACCGCGGCGACGCTCGCGAGCCGCGCCGAGAGTGCGCAGGTCGGGTGGTGACCGGCCGTGACCTGCCGGTGGACGCGGTCGGAGGGGGGCCGTCCAGAATCCGGGACGGATACCATGGGGCCCATGACTCACGTACTGACCGCGCTGGCCTGGCCTTACGCCAACGGCCCCCGGCACATCGGACATGTAGCGGGATTCGGGGTCCCCGCCGACGTCTTCGCCCGCTACATGCGCATGCGCGGTCACGACGTGCTCATGGTCTCCGGGACCGACGAGCACGGCACCCCGATCCTGGTGCAGGCCGACTCGGAGGGCCTCAAGCCCGCGGAGGCCGCCGCGAAGTACAACCGGATCATCGTCGAGGACCTGGACGCCCTGGGCCTCTCGTACGACCTGTTCACGCGCACCACGACCGGGAACCACTACAAGACCGTGCAGGAGCTGTTCTCCACGCTCTACGGCAACGGGTACATCATCCAGAAGCGCACGCTCGGCGCGATCAGCCCGTCCACGGGCCGCACGCTCCCCGACCGCTACATCGAGGGCACGTGCCCGCACTGCGGGTTCGACTCGGCGCGCGGCGACCAGTGCGACAACTGCGGGCGCCAGCTCGACCCGATCGACCTCATCGACCCGAAGTCGCGGATCAACGGCGAGACCCCGAAGTTCGTGGAGGAGGACCACTTCTTCCTCGACCTCCCGGCGTTCGCCGACGCGCTCAACGCGTGGCTCGACACGCGCACGGGCTGGCGCACGAACGTCGTGCGGTTCACCAAGAACCTCCTCGACGACCTCCAGCCGCGCCCGATCTCCCGCGACCTCGACTGGGGCGTGCCGATCCCGCTCGACGGTTGGGTCGAGCGCAAGGACAAGCGCCTGTACGTGTGGTTCGACGCGGTCATCGGATACCTGTCCGCGACAATCGAGTGGGCGCGCCGCTCCGGCGACCCCGAGGCGTGGAAGAAGTGGTGGCAGGACCCCGAGGCGGTCTCGTACTACTTCATGGGCAAGGACAACATCGTCTTCCACTCCGAGATCTGGCCCGCGATGCTCCTCGGCGCCAACGGCGAGGGCGACAAGGGCGGCGAACCGGGCGCGCTCGGGAAGCTGAACCTGCCGACCGAGGTCGTGTCCTCGGAGTTCCTGACCATGGAGGGCAAGCAGTTCTCGTCCTCGCGCCGCGTCGTCATCTACGTGCGGGACTTCCTGGAGCGGTACTCCCCCGACGCGCTGCGGTACTACATCTGCGCGGCCGGCCCGGAGAACCAGGACTCGGACTTCACGTGGGCGGAGTTCCTGCGCCGCAACAACGACGAGCTCGTCGCGGGCTGGGGCAACCTGGTGAACCGGTCGGTCGCCATGGCCGCCAAGAACTTCGGGTCAGTCCCCGAGCCCGGTGAGCTCGAAGAGATCGACCGGGAGCTGCTCGCGGCCACCGCCGCGTCCTTCGACACCGTCGGCGACCTGATCGGCCAGAACAAGGTCCGCGCCGCGATCGGCGAGGCCATGAAGACCGTCGCCGCGGCCAACAAGTACCTCGCCGACACCGCGCCTTGGAAGATGAAGGAGGACCCGAAGCGCCAGGGCACGGTCCTCTACACGGTCCTCCAGGCAGTCTCGGACCTGAAGACCCAGATGAGCCCGTTCCTGCCGCACTCCTCGCAGAAGGTCCACGAGCTCCTCGGCGGCACGGGCGTGTTCGCGCCGATGCCGCACATCGAGGAGGTCGCCGACCTGGACGAGGGCGGCGCGACCGACGGCCCGTACCCGATCCTCACCGGCGACTACGCCGACGTCCCGAAGTGGGAGTCGGTGCCGCTGGCGCCCGGGACGCCCCTGGACAAGCCGGTCCCGGTGTTCGCGAAGCTCGACCCGTCGATCGTCGACGAGGAGATCGAGCGGCTCAACTCCTAAGCAGCGCAGACGCAGCGGCCCCCGGCATCGCGCCGGGGGCCGCTGCGCGTTCGAGCCTTCGAGCCGGTTCCTGTTTCCTATGGGAAACAGGATCAGACCGCGGGGGCGAGTTCGGCGCGGCTGACCCACTTCTCGTAGACGCCGCGGCGCACCGCCTCCGCGCCGGTGCGCGAGAGCACGTCGGGGCTGGGGCGCGAGAGCCGGAACCGGGCCCACTCCTCGTCCGCGTCGACCAGCGACCCCGGGATGCCGTTCCAGACCGCGCGGGCGGTCTCGCGCAGCACGCGCCGCACCTGGTGGGCGCGGCCGGTCGCGACGCCCGGGATCGAGGCGACCGCGTGGACGGGCGTCCACTGCTGCCCGGCGTACCGGAACAGCTCCGCCTCCGTCCCGGACTCGTCGTAGCCCAGGAGCGAGGCCCCCTCGGGCAGCGGCAGGTCGGTGAGGTCCGCGGTGACGTGCTCGGGCAGCAGGTGCGCGGAGGAGATCGCGAAACCGGTGCCCAGGACGGGCGCGCCGCGCCGGTCCGAGGACGGCATCGCCGTCAGGCCCTCGTAGTCGGGGGCGACGGGCACCTGGTAGTCGGCGGGGTCGGCCACGGCCCAGCGCAGGGCGAACGCCCACGGCTCGCCGTGCTCGGACTCGCCGCCGAGGACCGCCCGGGACGCGGGCGTGCGCAGGTGCGCGGTGTCCCTGCGCCGGTAGCAGAACCCGCCCGGCACGGCCGCGGTCTCCATGAGCCGCACGATCTGCGCGGCCGTCACGGGCCGCTCCATGAGCTCGCCGACACCGAGGGGCGCGGAGCGGCGGACCCGGTCCAGGAGCACCCGCGCGGCGGGCTCCAGGTGCGGGGTCTGGGTCAGGCGGCGCACGTACGCGAGGTCGATCCCGGGCGCGAGCGGCACCGTGAGCGCGTGCTCGTCGGCCACGGTCACCGGCACGCCGTCGCGCAGGACCTCGCTGGCGTGGGCGAACGCCCGGTACGGGTACTCGCTCTCGGGGCGGGTGTTCGGGAGGAAGTCGGGGCGCGGGAGCGCCGAGAACAGCTCCCACGCGGCGCCGTCGGCGAAGGGGGCGCCGGGGAACCGCTCGCCCTGCCATTCGACGGTTGCGGTCTGGAGTTGCGGTTCGGCCGGGACGGCGGGGCGGCGTTGCTGGAGCGCTGCGGCGCGGTTGCGGCGGGACGCGAGGTCGCGGGTCATGTGCGGCTCGATTCGTCTGCGCTGGTGCGACGGCGGTGTCGCCTGGTATTCGTATTGGTCTATCCGCAGTCGGTGCACCGACTGCCCGCCAACGTAAGCGCGCGCTGTCAGGCGCGCATGTCCGCTGCATGAAGAAGGTGTTACGGACGGCACACCGCCCAGCTCGGCGCCGTTCCGTGGCATGGTTGTCCCGTGTACCGATCCGAGCCCGCGCCGCTCCCCGAGCCGCTGCCGTTCCCCGTCGCCGACAGCCACACCCACCTCGACCTGGTCGACGTGTTCGGGTCCGAGGAGGAGCGGCCGACGCCCGCGCCGGACGCGCCCGAGGTCCTCGCGCGCCTCGCCGAGGCCGAGGCCGTGGGGGTCGCGCGGGTCGTGCAGGTCGGCACCGACGTGGCGTCCTCCCGGTGGGCGGCCGAGGCCGCCGCGGACCCGCGGGTGCTCGCCGCGGCGGCGCTGCATCCGAACGAGGCGCCGCAGTTGGACGACCTCGACGGCGCCCTGAGTGAGATCGACGCGCTGGCGGCGCTGCCGCGGGTCGCGGCCCTCGGGGAGACCGGGCTCGACTACTTCCGCACCGACGAGTCCGGGCGGGCCGCGCAGCAGCGGTCGTTCCGGGCGCACATCGAGATCGCCAAGCGCCGCGGGAAGACCCTCGTCATCCACGACCGGGACGCCCACGAGGACGTCCTGTCGATCCTCGACGAGGAGGGCGCGCCCGACCGCGTGGTCCTGCACTGCTTCTCCGGGGACTTCGCGTTCGCGAAGGAGTGCGCGCGGCGCGGGTTCTTCATGAGCTTCGCGGGGAACGTGACGTTCAAGAACGCGCAGCACCTCCGCGACGCCGCGTCCGTGGCCCCCGCGGAGCTCGTGCTCGTGGAGACCGACGCGCCGTTCATGGCCCCGATCCCGGTGCGCGGGTACCGGAACCACCCGGCGCTCACGAACTACACGGCCCGGTTCCTCGCCGATTATCTGGAGCGGGACCTCGAAGCGTGGTGCGAGCGGCTGTGGCGCAACACCGAGGCCGCGTTCGGGCCCTGGTAGGGCCTACGACACGTCGATCTCGGCGGTGGCGGTCGCCGTGGTGCCCTCGGCGTCGGTGAGCGTGAACGTGACGAGCCACCGGCCCGCCTCGCCGAGGTTCACCTCGCCCGCGAGGATGCCGGTGCGCAGCTCGATGAGCCGGAGCTCCTGGGGCTCTTCGCCTTCGAGGCCGTAGACGGCCTCCCACTCGACGGCCGCGAACGCGACCCCTTCGAGGTCGTCGGCGAGGATGCGGACGCTGTTCGCGCCCGGCCGGCCTGGTTCGAGCACGACCTGCGCGGTGAACGCCTCGGTCGTCACCAGCGTCGCCGTCTCCGTGGACGCCGACTCCGAGGTCTCGGCGTTCAGGAGCGCGGTCTTCGCGGGGACGGCCTGCACGAGCACGGCCACGGCCCCGAGGACCACCGCGAGGAACACGGTCTCGACCCCGGCCATGACGCGCAGGCGGGCGCGGCCCTCGCGGCCGCGCAGCATCGCGCGCCTCGTGAAGAGCCCGATCGCGACGGTGACGATGAGGATGCCGGACTTGAGGAGCACGAGCTTCCCGTACTGGGTCTGCGTGAGCGCCTCGATCGAGTCGATGTGCAGCAGCGAGGACGCGATCCCGGCGACGATGAGGTTCGCGATGAACCACGGCACCAGCGCGAGCCAGGTCGCGGCGGTCCGGTCGGGGAGCTCGGTGTCCTTGCGCAGCGCCAGGATCAGCAGCGCGAACACGCCGCCGCCCCACGCGAGCGCGGTCGTCAGGTGGACCCAGTCGGCGATGAAGGCGACGACGACGGGCTCGGAGGCCATGGGGTGCCCGGCGAGCGGCCAGGTCGCGCCGAGGGCGAGGCCGACGGCGGCGAGGCCCATCGTCACGGGCCGTCTCGGCTCCTCCTCGGCGGTGACGACGTACCGCATGAGCGGCAGCGCGAGCAGCACCAGCAGGAGCCTGAGGAGCGCGGAGAGGCCGATGTTGGACTGCATGACCGACTGGAGCCCGGCGGCGTCGAGGTCGGAGACGCCGGTGCCGGTCTCGTAGGCCGCCTGGAGGGGCAGGCCGAGGACGGCGGTCATGGCGACGACGGCGAGGCCGAGGGCGACGAGCTTCGCGGCGGCCTCGCGGGGGCGGGCGCCGGAGACGAGGAGGATCCCCGCGCCGATCGCGAGTGCCAAGGCCGCGTAGCCGAACCAGCGGTTCCCGTACAGGAGCCCCTGGACGAGCGGGTCGGTCCCGGCGGCGGTGAGCGCTTCGGCGCTCGGCGCCTCGGACTCGGCGCCGACGGCGTACGTGAAGGTGCCGGAGACGGGGTGCCCGTCGTCGGAGACGACGCGGTATCCGACCAGGTAGGTGCCCTGCTGGTCGGCGTCCACCTTGATGGTGATCTCGGTGCCGTCCTCGCTGCGGACCACTTCGGTGTCTGCTCGGTCACCATCGGGAGCCACGACGCCGGTGCCCGCGTCTACGGGGGTGACTGGCTCGTTGAACTCGACGACGACTTCGCTCGGGGCCTCGTCCAGGACCGCCCCGGACACGGGGGTGGTCTTCGTGGCCGCGGCGTGCGCCGAAGCGCCCGAGGCCCACAGGACCCCGATGAGGACCGCCGCGAGCGACGACCAGGCGAAGCGGGCGGCGTGCCGCCGCGCGGCGGCCGCACCGTGCCAGGGGGTGCGGCGGGTCCGTGCGGGGGGACGTTGTCGGGTGGTCAGACGGTGGTGCATCGCCGCTGAGCGTACTCGAAACCGCTTCGTGAATCGAGTGTTGGACCTGAGAAAGGCTGAGCGAGGCACATGGGCAGTTCGGAGCGGAAGAGCGAGCGCAGGAAGGCCGCGGAGGCGCTGAAGAAGCAGCAGGCCGCGGAGGCCAGGCGGCGCAAGGTCCTCCTGTGGGTCTCGATGGGCGCCGCGGTGGTGCTCATCGGCGGGCTCCTGGGGTGGGGCATCTGGTACAACAGCCGCGGCGACGACTACGACGTGAACGAGCCGACCGCGGCGGTCTCCGACTCGTACGGGGTCACGCTCGGCTCCGGGCCGGTCGAGGTCGACCTGTTCATCGACTACATGTGCCCGGCGTGCAACCAGTTCGAGTCGGCGTACTCCGCGCAGCTCCAGTCGTGGCTCGACGACGGCTCGGTCACGGTCAACTACCACCCGATCACCATCCTCGACCGGCTCTCCTCCGGCACCGAGTACTCGACGCGCGCCGCGGCGGCCGCGGTCTGCGCCGCCGACGTCGGCGAGCAGCAGTTCCTCGACTACACGCTGGCGCTGTACGAGAACCAGCCCGCGGAGAACTCGACCGGCCTCTCAGATGACGAGCTGATAGCGATCGGCACCGACGACGTGGGCCTCGACGCGTCCTGGCAGACCTGCGTCGAGAACGGCACCTACAAGGGCTGGGTCCAGGACGGCACCGCGTGGGCCACCGGCGACGGCGGCGTCACCGGCACCCCCACCGCCAAGGTCAACGGCGAGGTCGTGGAGAACGCCTCCTTCGCCGACGACGTCCAGGCCGCGATCGACGCCGCCTGACACCGACGGGAACCGGAGGGGCGCAGCCGATCGGCTGCGCCCCTCCGGCGTCCACGCGGTTTCCGGGCAGGGGCGACGCCGGGCGCGGTCGATTCGAGCCACCCCCGGTTCGATGGTGCCCGGCGGGTACGACACCGGTCCGCGGGCGGGTCAGCCTCGCAGGGCGGCGAGGGCCGTCTCCAGGGAGAAGCCGAAGGGGAGCTCCAGGCGGTGGCGCTGCAGGAGTTCCGTGTCGGCGAGGAGGTCGGCGATCGGGGCGTCGGCGGCGACGCGGCCCGCGTCGAGGACGACGGCGCGGTCGCACAGCTGGAGCGCGTACGGCAGGTCGTGGGTGACCAGGAGCAGGGTCGGGGCGGTCCGGTGGAGGATCGCCGCGAGGTCCCTGCGGCTGGCCGGGTCGAGGTTCGCGGAAGGCTCGTCGCAGACCACGATGTCGGGGCGCATGGCGAGCACCCCGGCGAGGGCCGCGCGGCGCTGCTGGCCCACCGACAGGTGGTGCGGCGGGCGGTCGGCGAGGTCCGCGAGGTCGACCGCCTCCAGCGCGGCGGCGACCCGCTCGGCGAGCTCCTCGCCCCGCAGTCCGAGGTTCGCGGGGCCGAACCCGACGTCGTCCGCCACGGTCGGCATGAACAGCTGGTCGTCGGGACTCTGGAAGACGATGCCGACGCGGCGGCGGACCTCGGCCAGCGTCTTCTTCTCCACTCTGACACCGCCCACCGACACCTCCCCCTCGGTGGCGGTCAGGAGCCCCGCGAGGTGCAGCATGAGCGTGGTCTTCCCGGCCCCGTTCGGGCCGAGGATCGCGACCCGCTCCCCCTCCTCCACGACGAGGTCGACGCCGCCGAGGGCCCGGTGGCCGTCCGGGTAGGCGTGGCCGAGGCCGCGGATGTCCAAGGCGCTCATGCGTTCACCGCCGTCCACGCCGCGACCGCGGCGGCGACAGCGGGCGCGGTCATCGCGGCCGTCCACTGCAAGGCGCTCGCGGGCGCGGGCCCGACTTCGAGCGGGAGGCGGCCGGTGTAGCCGCGGGCGGCCATCGACTGCCAGACGCGTTCGCCGCGCTCGAAGGAGCGGATGAAGACGGTGCCGAGGCTGCGGGCGAGCGCCCCGGCCTGCCACAGGAACCGCGGGTCGTCGCAGCGGGCGAGCCGCGCCAGCCGCATCTGGGTCACCTCCGCCACCGTCAAGTGCGCGTAGCGGATCGCGAACGCGGTGATCTGGAGGAGGATCTCGGGGCAGCGCAGCCGCGAGAGCCCGGCGAGGACCCCGGCGACGGGCGTGGTCGCGGCGAGCAGCAGCGCGGCCCACACGCCGAGCGTGGCCTTCGCGAGGAGGTTCCATCCGGCCCACAGGCCCGGTTCGGAGACGGTGAGGAACCAGACGTGGACCGGCGGGCCCTCGACCATGAACGGGAACGCCAGCGCCAGCACCAGGAACGGCGACTCGACGAGGCTCCGGGTGAGCACCCACGTCACCGGTATCCGCGCGAGTGCGAAGAGCGCGGCGAGCACGAGTGCGTGGACGCCGAAGGCCCACACGGCTTCCCGCGGGGTCGCGGCGATGGCGCAGGTGAACGCCACCAGCGCGACGATCTTCACCTGGGGCCGGAGCCGGTGGAGCGGGGAGTCGCCGGGCCGGTGGAGGCCGTCGACGGCGTTCACGGGCGGCCCGGCGTGCGGGCGCTGGACGGTGCTCCAGTTGCGCGCGGGCGTGTACGCGCGCCTCCGCGTGCCTTCACGCGTGCTCTTCCGCGGGCGCCTCCGCGGGCTTCCTGCCGCGGGCGAGGAGCCAGAACAGGCCGGTGGCGACGCCGAGGGTGAGGAGGACGCCGAGGATGCCGGCGAGCGAGGCGCCGAGGACCTCGTTGTCGAGGAAGGACATGCCGTAGTCGGCGAAGGCGCCGCCGATCTCGTGGTCGCCCGCGGCCTGGAGGACGCAGGTGCCGCCGGTGATCTCGCCTTCGGTGGTCTCGCAGCCGGTGAGGAGCACCGATTCGAGGCCGTCGGGCGAGGCGGAGGCGAACAGGGACACGAACCCGGCGAGGACGAGGGTGACGATCGTGCCGGTGATGACGAGCTTCTTCATCATGCCTCCTTGACGGCCGGGGCGGGCTGGGCGAGCGGGGTGCCGCGGAGGGCGTGGACGAGGTCGGGGCGGGCGACCGCGACGGCGGTGACGGCGCCGGCGGTGATGACGCCTTCGCCGATGCCGACGAGCACGTGGGTGCCGAGGATCGCCCCGGCGATCGCACCGAAGGACTGGCCGACGGGTTCGCCGCCGATCCAGAACTGGAGCACGAACCCGGCGGAGGCGGCGACGACGCTGACGATGGACGCGGCGAAGACGGCGGCGCCGAGGCCCCAGCGGGTGCGCGGGAGGACCTTGAGCGCCAGGGCGATCACGCCGTAGGCGGTGAAGGTGGCGATGAGGGCCATGTTGGCGACGTTGAGGCCGAGGGCGGTGACGGCGCCGTCGGCGAACAGGAGCGCCTGGATGACGATGACGACGGTGACGCAGAGCGCGCCGAGCCAGGGGCCGAGGAGCGCGGCGGCGAGGGCGCCGCCGAGGAGGTGCCCGGAGACGCCCGCGGCGATCGGGAAGTTGAGCATCTGGGCGGCGAAGATGAACGCGGTGGCGAGTCCGGCGAGCGGGACGAGCCTGTCGTCGAGGCCGCGGCGGGCGGCGACGGTGCACCAGGCGACGGCGGTGGCGGCTATGAGTGCGGTGACGAGCGACGTGGGCCCGTCGATGACGTCGGTCGGGATGTGCAGCGCGAGGTCTTCCACGGGCGGCGCGCCTTTCGGTATGTGTCCGGGGGGATTTGTGGCGGCCGCCCTGCCGGCTGCAAGGCGCCCACGCTGGAATCAACAACCCAATTTGGGCTATTGCAATTATTTTGCAATAGCGGGGCCGTCCGCGTCAAGCCGGTCGCATATTTCGGGACGCCGGGCCGGGCGGCGCGGTCGGCCAGCGAGTGTCGAGCGTGCTCCCAGGCGATTGTCAGGGACGGAAGGTAGGGTTGCGACCTGTGAACGTACGACTTCAGCCCGGTGAGACGGCACCGGATTTCACGCTCGCCACGGACACCGGCGACACGATGACCCTGTCGAGCCTTCAGGGCCGCAAGGTGATCCTCTACGCGTACCCGCGGGCGATGACCCCCGGCTGCACGAAGGAGGCCTGCGACTTCCGCGACAGCCTCGCGAGCCTCCAGGCCGCGGGGTTCGCGGTCGTCGGGATCTCCCCTGACGAACCGGAGGAGCTCGCGAAGTTCGTCGAGCGCGACGGCCTCACCTTCCCCCTGCTCTCCGACCCCGAGCACAAGGTGCTTGAGGAGTACGGGGCGTGGGGCGAGAAGAAGAACTACGGCCGCACGATCACGGGCGTCATCCGCTCCACCTTCGTCATCGACGAGGCGGGCAAGATCGAGGCGGCCCAGTACAACGTGAAGGCCACGGGCCACGTCGCGCGCTTGAAGAAGCAGCTCGGCCTGGACGAGTAGCACGCCGCGGCCCCCTGGGGGCCGCGGCGTTCCGCGTCTCGTTACTCCGCCGCCGCGGTGCGCTCCAGGGCGTCCGCGGTGACCGTGCCGTCGTCGGCGGTCTCGCCGGTCACCGTGACGGTGTCGCCTTCGGCGAGGGAGCCGAGGTCGATGGTGTCGCTCGACGTGACCGCCGTGTCCTCGCCGGTCTCGACCGTGACCACGGTGCCGTCCTCGGTCTCGATGGTCACCGTGGTGCCGTCGACGCCCGTCACCGTGCCCGTCGTGGCCTGGCCGCCGAACCCGCCGGGCATCTCGCCGCCGCCGGGGAAGCTCCCGTCGCCCATGGCGCTCATGTCGGGGAACCCGCCCGCGTCGGTCTGCGCAGCCGTCTCCGTTGCGCCCCACTGCTGCTGGACGGCGATGCCGCCCGCGAAGCCGCCGGCCACGAGCACGGCCGCGGCGATCCACTTGGTGGCCTTGTTGGTCCAGGGCCGGCGCTTCGCGAGGGCCTGCTCCAGGTCGTCGGGCATCGGCTCGATCGCGGGCGGGTCGTCCTTGACCGCCTTCAGCATCACGGTGTCGCTCTTGCTCATGCGGGTCTCCTTACTCGTAGCGGAGGGCGTCGATGGGGCGCAGCTTCGCGGCGCGCGAGGCGGGGTAGCCGCCGAAGAACAGGCCGATGCCGACCGAGACCCCGAGGGCCAGGAGCACCGTGCCGGGGACGATCACCGTCTCGTACCCGGCGATCGTCATGGAGGACGCGAGGTACGCGAGGCCCACGCCGAGGCCGCCGCCGAGCAGGCTCAGGGCCGTGGCCTCGACGAGGAACTGGGTGAGGATCGCGCGGCGGGGCGCGCCGAGGGCCTTGCGGATGCCGATCTCGCGGGTCCGCTCGGTCACCGAGACCATCATGATGTTGGTGATCCCGATGCCGCCCACCAGCAGGCTGATCCCGGCGACCGCGCCGAGCAGCAGCGTGAACGTCTCGGCCGTGTCCGCCTGCGTCTCAAGGAGTTCGGCGGCGTTGGTGATCGAGTACGGCGCGGTCTCGTCGCCCGAGACGCGCATGAGCCCGTCGAGGACGGCCGAGGCCTCCGCCTCGGCGGCGTCCACGGTGTCGGACCCGGTGGACTGCACCAGGATCTGCGACAGCGCGCCGTACCCGGTGAGCGTGCGCTGCACCGCGGTCAGCGGGGCCACGACGAGGTCGTTGTTGTCGCCGAAGCCCGTCGAGGAGCTCTGCTCTTCGAGGACGCCGACCACGGTGTAGACGGCGCCGCCGAGGCTGACCTGCTCCCCCACCGGGTCGTCGCCGCCGAACAGCTCGTCGGCGACGGTGGACCCGACGACCGCGACGCGCGCTGCCGCCTCCACATCGGACTCGGTGATGCCGGTGCCCTCGGCCACCTCGAAGTTCGCGGCCTCCAGGTAGTCCTCGTCGGAGCCGACGACCGAGCCGACGTCGTACTCCGCGCCGTCCCACACGGCCGTCGCCGAAGTCGTGGCGACCGGGGAGACCGCGGCGACGTCCGGGGTCAGCTCGGACGCTTCCAGGCCCTCGGCGATCGACGCGGTCAGGTCGGTGAACCGCACCTGCGTCCCTTGGGAACCGGACGCGGTCACCGTGAGCGTGTTCGTGCCGAGCGCCTCGATGGACTCCTCGACCTCCTGCTGCGAGGCGGTGCCGACGCCGACGAGGAGGATCACCGAGGCGACGCCGATGAGCACGCCGAGCACGGTGAGCGAGGACCGGAGCTTGTTCGCGGCGACGCCGCGCAGCGCGAAGCGCAGGATCTCGGCGGCGCTCATCGCCTGCCCTCCAGAGGTTCCCGTTTGGTGTCGGCGACGACGTCGCCGTCCCGCAGGCGGATCACGCGGCCCGCGCGCTCGGCCACCTCGTCCTCGTGCGTGATGAGGATGATCGTGCGGCCCGAGGAGTGGAGCCGGTCGAACAGGTCGAGGATGTCCGCGGTGGACCGCGAGTCGAGGTTCCCGGTCGGCTCGTCCGCGAGGAGCAGCGACGGCGCGGTGACCAGGGCCCGCGCCACGGCGACGCGCTGCTGCTGGCCGCCGGAGAGCTGGTTCGGCTTGTGCCCGGCCCGGTCGGCGAGGCCGACCTGCGCGAGCGCGGCCGCCACGCGGGTGCGGCGGTCGTGCCGCGAGACCTTCGCATATGCAAGGGGCAGTTCGACGTTCGCGGCCGCGGTGGTCCGCGGGATGAGGTTGAACGCCTGGAACACGAACCCGATGCGCCTGCTGCGCACCAGGGACTGCGCGCCCTCGCCGAGCCCGGCGACGTCGACGCCGTCGAGCCGGTAGGACCCCGACGTCGGCTGGTCGAGCAGCCCGAGGATGTGCATCAGAGTGGACTTGCCGGAGCCGGAGGTCCCCATGATCGCCACGTACTCGCCCTGCTCGACGCTGAGGGACACGCCGCGCAGCGCGTGGACGGCGGTCTCGCCGTGGCCGTAGACCTTCGCGATCCGGTCGAGCGCGATGACGGTGCCCATCAGTTGCCCCCCGGGAAGCCGCCGCCACCGCCGCCGGGCATCTGCCCGCCGGTCCCTCCGGGCATCGTGCCGCCGCCGGGGAACTGCATCTCGCTGCTCCCGGAGTCGGCGTCCTCGGTGACGACGAGCGCGACCGTGTCGCCCTCGGCCAGGCCGGAGGCGATCTCCACTGAGGAGTCCCCTTCGAGTCCGATCTGGACCGTCGTCTCGGTCTGCGCGCCGTCGTCGCCGATCACCGTGACGGTGCCCGTGTCGCCGGAGACGTCAACGGCCGCAGAGGGAACGGTGAGCACGTCGGCGGCCTCCTCCACGGTGATCGCGACGGTGACGGTCTGCCCCAGGCGCACCTGCTCGGGGAGTTCGTCGAGCGTGAGCGTCACGTCGTAGGTCGCGACGCTGCCGCTGGAGCCCGCGGTCGGCGCGACCGCGGTCAGTTCCGCGTCCGAGGTCGCGTCGATCGCGTTCCAGGTGACCGTGCCGGTCTGGCCGACCGCGACGTCTGCGGCGTCGGCCTCGGCGACCGCGGCGGTGACCCGCAGGTCCCCCAGGTCGGCGATCTGCATGAAGCCCTCCGAGGAGGACGAGGAGGAGGACGTGTCGGTGGATTCGCCTGCGCCGCCGCCCGACCCGCCGGAGGACCCGGAGCTCGCGCCGACCGTGCCGTTCACGGCGATCACGGTCCCGGAGGCGGGCGCGGTGAGCACGGTCCCGTCGACCGCGTCCTGCGCTTCCTCTACGGCCGCTTCGGCCTCGTCCACCGCGTCCTCGGCGTTCTCGGTCTCGGCGTCCGTCTCGGCCCGGTCGAGGCTGTCCTCCGCGGCGTCGAGGTTCTCCTCGGCCAGTTCGAGGTCGCGCTGCGCGTCCGCGTCATCCACGGTCGCCAGCGTCTGTCCCTTCTCGACCACATCGCCGACGGCCGCCTCGATGGCGGTCACGGTCCCGGAGGTCGCGAACTCGGCGGTGGCGGTGGAGGCGGCGGTGACCGTCCCGTCGGCGGCGACGGTGCGCGTCACGGTGCCGGTGGTGGCGGTCGCGGTGGAGGCGACCGTGGCGGACCCGGCGTCCTCGGCGGTGGCGGCGTCGCCGCGCAGCAGCAGGTAGGACCCGCCCGCGCCGGCCGCGAGGACCAGCGCGAGCCCGCCGTTGACCAGCAGGGAAGGAGGTGGCTTTCGCATGGGGGAATGCTCGCGGCGCCGCCTCGGGGCCGAGACCCGGTCAGCTCAAAGCCGCCTCAGAAGAGCTGGGGGCTCCATGGGAGTGCCGCGCTAGGACTTCGGCAGGAGCACCCGGAACGTGGCGCCGCCGCCGGGCGTCTCCGACAGGCGCACGCACCCGCCGTGGCCGGTGACGATGGCCGCCACGATGGACAGGCCGAGCCCCGACCCGCCCTCGCCGCCGCGGACGCGGCCCTGGTCGGCACGGTAGAGCCGCTCGAACACGGCCTCGGCGTGCTCGGGGGCGACGCCCGGCCCGGTGTCGGCGACCTCCACGACGGCCGCGGGCAGGCCCGGCAGCTCGCCGACCTGCGCGAGGCAGCGCGGCCCGGGGCTGTGGCTCCAGCCGATGCGCACGGCGATGCGGGCGTTCCCGGGCGTGTAGCGCAGCGCGTTCGCGACGAGGTTGGTGAGGACCTGCCGCAGGCGCGGCTCGTCCCCGGTGATGTCGACGGCGTCGAGGAACTCCTCGGAGCCGCCCGTCAACGCCTCCAAGGCGATGAAGCGGCCGGGCGCGCGGATGTGGGCGTCCCCGACGACGTCGGCGGCGACGCCGAGGAGGTCCACGGGGCCGCGCTGGAGCGGCCGCTGCCGGTCGAGCGCGGCGAGGAGCATGAGGTCGTCCAGGAGGAGGCCCATGCGCTGCGACTCGGCCTCGATGCGGCCGATCGTGTCGTCCATGACCGGCCCGGGCGGGACCCCGCCGCGCCGGTACAGCTGCGCGAACCCCTTGATGGACGTCAGGGGCGTGCGCAGCTCGTGGGAGGCGTCGGCGAGGAACTGGCGCAGGCGCGCCTCGGACGCGGCGCTGTCGTCCAGGGCGGTCTGGACGCGCCCGAGCATCGTGTTCAGGGCCTGCCCGAGGCGCCCGGTCTCGGTGTGCGGGTCGGTGTCGGTGACGCGCTCGTCCATGCGGCCCTCCGCGATCGCGACGGCCGTGGCCTCCATGCGGTCGAGGGGGCGCAGGCCCAGTCGCGCGACCCAGAACGCGCTGACGGCGAGCACGAGGAGGATCGCGACGACCACGCCGCCGCCGATGAGCAGCAGCGACTCCGTTGCGGCGCCGATGTACTCCGAGGACAGCGCGAACACGACGTACCCGTCGGTGTCCTGGGCGTCCTCCACGAGGATCCGCCACGAGTTCCCGTCGGTGTCGTCCACAGTGGCCGTCTCACCGACGCGCGCGGCCAGGTCGCCGAGGCCGGTCAGCTCGGGGGCGTCGTCGCCGAGGGTGCGCTCCAGTTCCCCGTCGGCGCCGTAGATGTAGACGCGGGGGCTGTCGGGGAGCCCGGCCTGCGGGGACGGCGGGTCGAAGCCCCCGTTGCCGCCGAAGTCCTCGCCTGCGCGGGGGTTGTTCCCGCGGGTCATCTCGGCGGCGGTCGTGAGCTGGGAGTCGATGCGGTCGGTGAGGACGTTCTGGAGGAGCGCGGTCGCGACGAGGATCGCGGCGGCCAGCGCGAGCGTGCACAGCGTGACGATGGTGAACGCCATGCGGGAGCGGACGGTCCAGTGCCGCCAGCGCCGGGGGCGGATCATCTGCGGGGCTGCCTGAGGGCGTAGCCGAAGCCGCGGACGGTCTGGATCAGCGGGGGCTCCACGACGTCGATCTTCTTGCGCAGGTAGTAGACGTAGGACTCGACGATGCGGCCGTTGCCGCCGAAGTCGTAGTTCCACACGCGGTCGAGGATCTGCGACTTGGAGACCACTTTGCCCGCGTTGACCATGAGGTAGCGGAGGAGTTTGAACTCGGTGGGGGACAGCTCGATCGGGTTGCCGGCGCGGCGGACCTCGTGGACGGTCTCGTCCAGTTCGAGGTCGGCGTAGCGCAGGACGCGGTCCTCGGCGGGCGCGGGGGCCTTGGCGCGGCGCAGGATCGCCTGGATGCGGAGGACGACCTCTTCGAGGTCGAAGGGCTTGGTGACGTAGTCGTCGCCGCCGACGGTGAGGCCGGTGACGCGGTCGCGGACGGCGTCGCGGGCGGTGAGGAACAGGACGGGGAGGTCGCGTTCGGCGCGGAGGCGCTTGGCGACCTCGAAGCCGTTCATGTCGGGGAGCATGACGTCGAGGATGACGAGGTCGGGCTCGAATTTGGCGGCGGCGCGGAGCGCTTCGGCGGCGTCGCGGGCGACCTCGACCTCGAATCCGGTGAGGCGGAGGGTCGCCGACAGGAGCGCGGCGATGTTCTCCTCGTCGTCCACGACGAGGACGCGGTCCTTGCGTTCAGGCGCTTCGCTCACTCCAGGCTCCTTCGTTCCAGTGCCCTGAATGCCTATCGCCGCAGGCCGGGGCCTTGCTGGGAGAAGCCTCAAAGAAAGGTCAGAATCGGGTGGCGCCGGTCTATCCGAGTGCGACGGCGTCGCCTTCTTCGAGCCCGGAGGTGACGGCGACGCCGCCGTCGCCGCGCAGGCCGAGGGCGACCTCGCGGGTCTCGGTGGTGCCGTCGGGGTTGACGACTTCGGCGGTGGCGGTGTCGCCGTCGATGTCGCGGAGGGCGGCGGCGGGGACCCAGAGGGTGTCGGGGGCGCTGTCGAGGACGACGGTGACGGTGGCGCTGGAGCCCGCGAGGGCGTCGTCGGGGGCGTCGGCGAGGGTGATGGCGACGCCGTAGGTGACGAGGCCGTCGGTGTCGGTGCCGACGAGGTCGATGGTGGCGACCTGGGCGTCGACGGGTTCGTCGGCGAAGGTGACGGTGACGGCCTGGCCGGGGGCGAGCGCGGCGGCGTCGGCTTCGGCGAAGTCGGCGGTCACGGTGACGGTGGTGAGGTCGGCGAGTTCGATGAGGGCGGTCCCGGCGGAGAGGACGGTGCCGGTGCTCGCGGACACGGACATGACGGTGCCGTCGGCGGGGGCGGTGACGGCGGTGGCGTCGAGTGCGGCCTGGGCGTCTTCGAGGTCGGCTTCGGCCTGGTTGCGTCGCTGCTGCGCGGTGAGGATCGCGTCGGTGCCGCTGCCGGTGTCGCAGGTCTGCGTCTGGCCGCCCATGGAGGGCGTTTCCGTAGTGGTGGTCGTGGTGGTCTCGCACGTGTCCGCTTCGGCCGCATCGGCTTCGGCGTCGTCCAGGTCGTCCTCGGCTTCGTCGAGTGCGGCCTGGGCGTCGTCCACGGCTTCGGCCGCGTCGGCGTCGTCGATCCGGGCGAGCACGTCGCCTTCCGACACCTCGTCCCCCGCTGCCACGTTCACCTCGGTGATCTCGGCTTCGGTGTCGAACCCGAGGGACCAGGAGCGGGCGGCGGCGACGGTCCCGGACGCGGAGGCGGTGAGCTCGACGTCGCCGCGCTCGACCTCCACGGTGCTGGCGGCCTCGGCGGGCGCGGGGTCGCCGAGGAGGAGGTAGGCGGCGGTGCCGCCCGCGGCGAGGGCGAGTGCCGCGGCCGCGATCACCGTGGTCTTGACGCGAGGAGATCCCATGCGGTGAAGCGTCGGCCCGCCCGCTCGGGGCGCCCTCAACCGGACCTCAGAGGCGACTCAGAACCCGCCTGGGCCCCATGGCCTCGTCGATCTCCCGCAGCCGCCGCACGTCCTCGGCACTCCCCTGCCGCAGCACGCGCTCGCGCGCCCGCCGGTACGTGTCCAGCAGCGCGCCCTGCTCCTCCAGCGGCAGCATCCCCGACCGCTCCACGGCCACCGCCAGCGCGACGACCCGCTCCACCTCATCGACACCGTTCATGCCCCGAATCTCCGCGCCGCAGTCGTCCGGGCGGCGACGCGCAGGTGAACGGCGGCGCTCGGCGCGGCCTCAATCCTTGTCGAGGGCTTCGCCGATGGTCCTGGCGGCGTCGGGGAAGGCGCCGGGGTTGGGGCCGGAGTAGTTGAGGCGCAGGTAGGCGCCGGTGGGTTCGGCGGGGAACCATTCGTCGCCGGGGACGACGAGGACGCCGGCGGCCTCGCAGGCGCGGGCGAGCGCGGGGAGGTCGGTGCCGTCGGGGAGGCGGGCCCAGAGGTTCAGGCCCCCTTGGGGAACGGCTTCGAGGTGGACGTGCGGGGCGTGGTCGGCGAGGCTCGCGACCATGAGGTCGCGGCGGGCGGCGAGCTGGTGGCGCAGGCCCTTGAGGTGGGTGCGCCAGCCGGGCTGGGTGACGACGTCGGCGGCGACGGCCTGGAGGAGGCCGCTGACATACATGGACTCGGCCTGGGCGTCGGCGAGGATGCGGTCGCGGGAGGGGCCGCGGGCGATGACGGCGGCGACGCGGACGGCCGGGGAGACGCTCTTGGTGAGGGAGCGGACGTAGACGACGTGGCCGGTGTCGTCGCGGGAGGCGACGGGCCGCGGGTCGGCGCCGATGCCGAACTCGTGGGCCCAGTCGTCCTCGATGAGGAACGCGCCGCGGCTGCGGACGACGTCGAGGACGCGTTCGGCGAGCCCGTCGGTCCATTGGGCGCCGGTGGGGTTGGCGAAGTTCGGCTGGGCGTAGAACGCGCGGGCGCCGGTGCGCTCGAACGCCTGGTCGAGGAGGTCGGGGTCGGGCCCGTCGGGGCCGGTGGGGATGGGGACGAGGTCCACGTGCTCCCTTGCGGCGGCGACGATCGCGCCCCAGAACGTGGGCGACTCGACGAGCAGCGGCCTGCCGGGGCCGACGAGGACGCGGAACAGGGAGCTGAGGCCGGTCTGGCTGCCGGGGACGACGATGACGTCGCCGGGCGTCGGGGGCGCCACTCCGGCGGCCATGGTCTCGCCGAGTTCGGCGGCGAACCAGTGCTGGAGTTCGGGCATGCCCGCGGCGGGCGGGCGGCTCATGGCGGCGTCGCCGCGGGCGGCCCTGGTGAACGCGGCGCGCACGAGCCGTTCGGGGAGCAGTTCGCGGTCGGGGTACCCGGAGTGGAGCGCGATGACGTCGTTCGCGGCGGTCTTGAGCGCGGTGGGCACGCGCGGGACGCGGGCTGGCGGGGCGCCGAGTGCCGCTGTCTGCCAGCGGTAGTCGCTGGGCCTGGCGGTGCGGACGGCGCGCACGAACGTGCCGGCGCCGGGGCGGCGCTCCACGAGCCCTTCGGTGTCGAGGGCCCGCAGGGCCTGCTGGACGGTGACGGGGCTGGCGGCGAACTCGGCGACGAGTTCGCGGGTGGAGGGCAGCCGGGCGCCCGGGGCGGCGCCGGCGATGCGTTCGCGCAGTGCCGCGGCGATCTTCGCACTGCTATCGTTGACCATGAGAGACAACAGTAGCGCTACTGCCCTTGCGGCGCCACCGCTATCGCGTTCCCGGGCGGGCCTGTGGTGGGGGCTGCTCGGCGTCGTGGCGTTCTCGTTCACCCTGCCGCTCACGCGGATCGCCGTGGACGGCATGTCCGCGCTGTTCATCGGCGCGGGCCGCGCTGCCATCGCCGCGGTCCTCGCCGGGATCGCGCTCGCCGCGACCCGCCAGCGGCTCCCGACCTGGAGCCAGTGGCGCCGCCTCGCGCTCGTCGCCGCGGGCGTGGTCGCCGGGTTCGGGATGCTCACCTCGTTCGCACTGGAGCACACGTCGGCGAGCCACGGCGCGGTCGTCATCGCACTCCTGCCCGCCGCGACCGCGGCGATGACCGTGCTGCGCACGCGGGAGCACCCGCCGCGGCGCTTCTGGATCGCCGCCGGCGCCGGCGCCGTCGCGGCGGTCGCGTTCGCGGCCTTGGGGAACGGCGGCCTCGACTCGCTCGGCTGGCCGGACCTGCTCCTGTTCGCGGCGGTCGCCGCCGCCGCGGTGGGCTACACCGAAGGAGGCCTGCTCGCGCGGGAGCTCGGTGCGTGGCAGACGATCTCGTGGGCGCTCGTCCTCGGCGCCCCCGTCATGACCGCCGCGACGGCCTTCGCGGTGGCGGACCAGCCGCCCGCCGCGACCCCGGTCCAGTGGGGGGCGTTCGCGTACCTCTCGGCGGTGAGCATGTTCCTCGGCTTCTTCGCCTGGTACCGCGGCCTCGCCCTCGGCCCCATGGCCCAGGTCAGCCAGGTCCAGCTCGTCCAGCCGGTCATGACGATCGCCTGGTCCGCGCTCCTCCTCGGCGAGCCGCTGGGACTCCCCACCCTCCTCGGCGGCCTCGCCGTCGTCGCCTGCGCGGCCCTCGCCGTCAGATCCCGCCTCCCGCAATGAGGAACGGCCCCCGCCGGGAAGGCAGCGGGGGCCGTCGTCTCAGGTGCGCCTAGTCGTTTTCGAGCGCGTGCCAGACCGGCTCGGTGCTCAGGTCGAGCACCAGCGCGGTCACGTCGTCGGGCGCCACCTGGAGCGGGCCCTCGAACGCGCCCCACCAGGACCAGCTCGCAGAGCCGTCCGGGTAGAACGCGGCGGCCTCCACATAGGTCCCGTCGGTCGTGTACGCGACGACCGTGCCGTCGGCGAGCGTCTCGGACGCGCACTCGGTGTCGTCGGCGGAGCAGTGGAGCAGGTAGTGCCCGTCGTACTCCTCGCCGCCCGAGAGGTCCTGGATCCCGGGCGTGAGCCCGCCCGGCAGGTACACCGCGGTCTCGAACCCCTCCCCGGTCTCGCCCACCCAGAAGTCGGCCCGGAACTTGCGCTGCACGGGCGTCTCGTTCACGCCGTCGATGTAGTAGTTCTGGAGCCGCACGGCCTCCAGGCTGTTGTCGAACGTCCAGTCCGGGAACTGCGACGCCAGCGCGCCGTCCACGTCGGACTGGAACTCGGCGGTGTACTCGTCCCGGACGAAGTCCCAGGCCGCGGAGTACTCCCACCCCTCCTCCGGGATCTCCGTCCCCTGAGCGGAGGCGGCGGTCGCGGGAAGGAGCACCGCCGCGACCGCTGCCGCGGAGACGACGACGCGCTTGGCGGAGCTTGCGAGAACGGACATGAAGATCACCTTTCGGTCGAACCCAGACGTCACAGTCCATACGCCAGATAGGACCCGGAAGGTTGCACCCCCGGGTCCCCCGGTTCGCCGGCCCGAGGCCGAAGATGTGTGCGCGAGGGGGGACTTGAACCCCCACGTCCTAGGACACAGGAACCTAAATCCTGCGCGTCTGCCAGTTCCGCCACTCGCGCGAAGCGCGACGTGGCGGACCAGAGGTGCAGTCGCCACTCGCGCGGGCGCCGGCGGAGCCGGTGCCCTGTCATTTGAGCAGCAACTAGTGTGTCACACGCCTGTACGCTGCCGTAGGCTGGTCAGGATGACTCGACCTGACAAGCGCGCCGCCGATGAGCTGCGCCCCGTGAAGTTCACCCGCTCCTGGACCGATCACCCGGAAGGGTCGGTCCTGGTCGAATTCGGTCGCACTCGCGTGCTGTGCACGGCGTCGGTGACGCCGGGCGTGCCGCGGTGGCGGCGCGGTTCGGGCGAGGGGTGGGTGACCGCCGAGTACTCGATGCTGCCGCGCTCCACGCACTCGCGCTCCGACCGCGAGTCGATCCGCGGCAAGATCGGCGGACGCACCCATGAGATCTCCCGCCTGATCGGCCGCTCCCTGCGGGCCTGCGTCGATTTCAAGGCCCTCGGCGAGAACACGATCACCCTCGACTGCGACGTGCTCCAGGCCGACGGCGGCACCCGCACCGCCTCAATCACCGGCGCCTACGTGGCGCTGCACGACGCGGTGGACTGGCTCAAGGACCAGAAGCTCGCCCGCAAGCCCGACAAGATCCTGACGACCTCGGTGTCGGCGATCAGCGTCGGCGTCGTCAACGGCGTGCCCGTGCTCGACCTTCCCTACGAGGAGGACGTCGCCGCGTCGGTCGACATGAACGTCGTCTGCACCGGCGAGGGCGACTTCGTCGAGGTCCAGGGCACCGGCGAGGAGGCGGTCTTCAACCGCTCCGAACTGGACCAGCTGCTGGACCTGGCCCTCAAGGGCTGCAAGGAACTCGCCGGCCTCCAGGCCCGGACCCTGCTGAGCTCATGAGAGTGCTCCTGGCGACCCGCAACGCGGGCAAGGTGGACGAGCTGCGCCAGATCCTCGCCGAGGCCGCGCCGCACGTCGAACTCGTCGGCCTCGACGCCGTGGACGAGTACCCCGAGACCCCCGAGACCGAGCTGACCTTCGCGGGGAACGCCCTGCTGAAGGCCCGCGACGGCGTCAAGCACACCGGCCTGGCGACGATCGCCGACGACTCAGGGATCGCCGTGGACGCCCTCAACGGCATGCCCGGCGTGCTCTCCGCCCGCTGGGCCGGGAGCAAGAAGGACGACGCGGCGAACAACGCCCTGCTGCTCGACCAGCTCGCCGATGTCCCCGACGGGCTCCGCACCGGGCAGTTCGTCTGCGCCGCCGTGATCGTCTTCCCCGACGGGCGCGACATCGTCGTCCACGGCGAGATGCCCGGCCACGTGATCCGGGAGCCCCGGGGCGCCAACGGGTTCGGGTACGACCCGCTGTTCGTGCCCGACGGGTTCGACCTGACGAGCGCGGAGATCACCGCCGAGCAGAAGAACGCCATCTCGCACCGCGGGAAGGCGTTCCGCGAGCTCGCGACGAAGATCTGACCGAGACCTGAAATGAGAGGCGGCCTCCGGGCCGCCTCTTTCTACTTGCGGGCCTTCAGGAGTTCCAGGGCCTTGTCGGCGTGGGCCCGCATGTTCATCTCGCTCTTGACGACGCCGATGATCTCGCGCCCGGCGCCGATGATGAAGGTCTTGCGCTTGGTCGGGACGATCGTGATCTTGCGGCGCACCCCGAACACCTCGGCGATCTCGCCGCCCGTGTCCGACAGGAGCGGGTACCCGAGCGAGTGCTTGCGCGAGAACTCGGCCTGGCGCTCGACGGCGTCCGTGGAGATGCCCACCGGGGTCGCGCCCAGTTCGCCGAACTCGGCGGCGAGGTCCCGGAAGTGGCACGCCTCGGCGGTGCAGCCCGCCGACATGGCGAGCGGGTAGAAGAAGAGCACGACCGGGCCGTCCTTGACGAGGTCGTCGAGGCTGCGCGGCGCCCCGGTCTCGTCGTCGAGGGTGAATGCCGGGGCGGTGTCGCCGATGTCCATGGAGCCCAGTCTATCCACGCGCGGTCCGCGGCGGGCCGGTCCGATCCGTGTCGATAGGGGGGTGATTGCGCTCCGCACCACAATATAGATACACTCGAATATAGCAATTCGCGTCAGCAGCAGTCCACAAGATCGCGCGCGGGCTCGCGGGCCTGGTTGGGAGCGCTCCAGAACCGGCAGAGGAGTAACTCCATGTCCACCACCGCCACGGCGGCGCTCGGCGGCAGACGCCGCCGCATCGCCGCCGTCATGTCGATGGTGCTGGCCGCAGTAGCGGCCATGACCATCTCGACGCTGTTCACCAAGAGCGACGCGGAGGCCCACGGCGCCACCGTGTTCCCGGGCTCCCGCCAGTACCTGTGCTACTTCGACGCACTCGGCGGCACCGGCGCGCTCGACCCGTACAACGAGGCGTGCCAGTCCGCGCTGGACCAGGGCGGGGCCACCCCGTTCTACAACTGGTTCGGCAACCTCGACTCCAACGGCGCGGGCCAGACCGTCGGGTACATCCCCGACGGGCAGATCTGCAACGGCGGCGGTCGCGGCCCGTACGACTTCTCGGCGTTCAACGACGTCGGCGACTGGCCGAAGACCCACGTCACCGCGGGCGACACCGTCCAGTGGCGCTACAACAACTGGGCCCACCACCCGGGCCGCTTCGACCTGTACATCACCAAGGACGGGTGGGACCCGACCCAGCCGCTGGCCTGGGACGACCTGGAGAAGTTCCAGACCTTCACCAACCCGGCGTCCAACGGCGGGCCCGGCAGCAACGACCACTACTACTACGCGAACCTGACGCTGCCGCAGAAGTCCGGCTACCACATGGTGTTCACGCACTGGGTGCGCTCGGACTCCAACGAGAACTTCTACGCCTGCTCCGACGTGCAGTTCGACGGCGGCAACGGCGAGATCTCGGGCGTGCGCCCCGGCACCTCGTTCCCCGGCAACGACGGCGGCGTCGTGGACCCGCCGACCTCCGAGGACCCGACCGACGACCCGACCGACCCCGGCACGGGCAACCCGTCCGGGATCTGCGCGGCGACCGCGTCCGTCTCCTCCTGGAACGGCGGCGCGACGGTGAACATCACGGTCAAGAACACCGGGACCACGGCGATCAGCAACTGGATGGTCCACTGGATGTGGCCGCCGGGCTCGGGGATCACCATCAGGGACTACTGGAGTTCGACGATAACCACGATGGGCGACATGCAGATGGCCGGTCCGGCCGCATGGAACGGCACGATCAACGCCAACGGCACGGCGACCTTCGGCTTCAACGTCACGGGCACGCTGACCACCATGCCGACCATGGACTGCATGCAGGGATGACAACGCGGTGATCGCTCCGGGTGACGCCTGCACGGCGGAAACCTGAACGATCGTCGAAAAATCACCGCTTCGGCTCCTCCCCCGGGTACCCCGCTGGAATACTCCATTTCAGCAGGTCTTCCGGGGGAGGAGCCATGTCAGCAGCCACTGCGGCCGTCGAACCGGCCGCGTCATCGGGTTCCATGTCGGCGAACACGCGCGCCGGCGCCGTCATCCAGTACTACATCTCCAGCCAGGTCGACGCGCTCAACCGCGCGATCGCCGCCACCGAACGGCACGCGCCCGGCTCCGCCGGGGGCGTGCGCGCCGTGATCCACCGTCTGCGCACGGCGATCCGCGGCTACGAGCACCTGTTCACCGCGACCCCGCACGGGGGCCCGCAGCTCGACCAGCTCCTGTCCGCGCTCAAGCACACCGAGGACCTGGAGCGCCTCCGCACCCACTTCGCCGACCGCTTCGACCAGCTCGGCCTCACAGTCGCCGAGTACCCGAAATGGTATGGCGCCCTTGACGAAGAGGTCCGCGAGTCGTACCGGCAGATCGAGCGCGTGCATTCGCAGGCGTGGGTCGCGGCGCTGCTCGGCCAGGTGCGGATGTTCGCCGAGCACGCGAAGTTCACGCGCGACGGCGACAAGCCCGCGTCCTCGCTCATGGGGGTCATCTCCAAGGCGAAGATCCACCTGCTCGACACGTACGTGAAGATGAGCCACGCGACCGACCTCGTGGCCGCGAGGGACGAGATGCGCACCGCCGCCCGCGACGCGCACTTCCTCACCGAGGCGGCCTCACCGGCACTGGGGCGCAGCGCCGAGGAGGTCATCGTCCCGGTGTCCGATCTCGGCCATCTGCTGGTCCAGTACCGGCAGGCCGTCGTGGCCCGCAACTGGCTCCTGCGGCTGCCCGGCGCCGACCGCGCCGACCGGCTCACCGCGAGCCTCGCGGACCTGGAGAAGGAGCACCTGCACCAGCTCGGCGAGCAGATCGACCAGGCGACCGCGGACATGATCGACCGCTGGCAGTAAGGGGACACGCGAACGGCGGGCGCTCACCAGAGCGCCCGCCGTTGTCGTGTCCTGACTACTTCCCGCGCAGGACCGACGCGAGGTTGTCGAGGCCGATCGGGCCCAGGTTCAGGGCCGCGGTGTGCCACGCCTTCAGGTCGAAGTCGGCGCCTGCGGCGGCCTTCGCCTCGTCGCGCGCGGCGATCCAGGCCCGCTCGCCGAGCTTGTAGCAGATCGCCTGGGCCGGCCAGCCCGCGTAGCGGACGATCTCCGGGTGGGCGCGGTGCTCCGCGATGCGGCCGCGGGTGGTGAGCACGTCGAGCGCGACGTCGAAGTTCCAGGTGTCGCCGTGGCGCTTCGCCTCCGCGGCGGGCAGCGGCAGGCCGAGGTGCCAGCCGACGTCGATGACGACGCGGGCGGCGCGCAGCGCCGAGCCCTTGAGCATCCCCAGGCGCGTGCCCGGTTCGGTGAACCAGCCGAGGTCGTCGGAGAGCCGCTCGGCGTACAGGGCCCAGCCCTCGGCGTGGCCCGAGACCGAGCCGAAGACCTTCGCGAATCGCGAGATCCCGTCCCCGGCGACCTTCGTCTGCCCGATCTGGAGGTGGTGGCCGGGCACGCCCTCGTGGAAGACCGTGGTCAGCTCGGCCCAGGTGCGGAACCGCTCGCGGTCGGCCACGGGCCACCAGGTGCGGCCCGGGCGCGTCAGGTCCTCGGAGGGGCCGGTGTAGTACGCGGACCCGGCCGAGGAGCCGTGCACGAGCTGCACGTCCAGGTTCATCAGCTGCGGGTCGATGTCGAAGTGGACGCCGTTGAGCGCTTCGAGCGCGCCGCGGTGCTTCGCCTGGAGCCACGCGAGGTACTCCTCGGCGGTGTCCACGGCCTGCGTGGCGTCGAGGTGCGCGATGACGTCGCCGAGACCGGCGCCGGGGAGGATGCGCTCGGCCTCGGCCGCCATCTCGTCCTCGATGCGGTGCAGCTCGTCCCACGCCCACTCGTACGCGTCGTGCGGGTCCAGGACCGCGCCGAGCGTGGACCGGGCCGCGAGCAGGTACCGCTCCTCGCCGACGCCGTCGTTCGGGTCGGCGTGCGGCGCGTAGGTCTGCTCCAGGTAGTCCGCGACGGACGCGAACGCGGCGTACGCGGCGTCGGCCGCCTCGCGGAGGTCCTGCGCCTGCGAGCCGTCGCCGTAGGCCGCGACGTGCTTGTCGAACACGCGGGAGTCGGCGTTGCGGCGGGCCTGCTTGGCGCCTTCGAGCGCCTGGCGCAGGGCCACCGTGGTGCCCGCGTCGATCCCGGCGTTCATGGTCTGGCGCCAGGTCGCGAGCATCTCGGGGATCGCGCGCATGCGCGCGGCGTTGAGGCGCCAGTCGGTCTCGGTCTCGCGCGGCGCGAGGTCGATGTAGCTGACGACGTTCTGGAGCATCCCGTAGGGGACCTTCAGGGCGCGGCGCCATTCGCCCGCGTCGTGCTGGTCCACGATGACCTGGAGGCGCTCGGCCATGTGCAGCCGGGCGAGGTCGTCGGCGGGACCGGTGGATTCGAGGGTCTCCAGGCGGGCGAGCGTGTCGCGGCACAGCTGCGCGCGCGCCGCCACGGCGTCGGGTCCGTAGTCGGTGGCGACGCCGAAGTCGCCCGTGATGCCGACGGCGCCGGCGAATGCGGGGTCGAGCCGCGCGTACGAGGTGATGGACTCGTCGGCGAGAGCGAAGATCGGTGAGGTCATGCGCGCTAGCTTACCGCGCGGCTAGGAAACAGATGTTTCAAGATCGGCGTTCACCGTGATCTGGTCGAGACCGTAACCGCGCCCACGAGCGCCGCCAGCAGGAGCAGCGACAGGACCTCGAACGGCAGCACCCACTGCGAGAACACCGCCTCCCCCATCGCGGCCGCGTCTCCCGCGCCGTTCGCGTCCAGGTCGGCCTTCGTCCACCCGAACGCCCCGGTCACCGCCGCCGCCAGCGCCAGCCCCGCGCCGCCCGCGACCGCGGCGCCGGGCCAGCGCGCCCGGTCCAGGTCCTCGGACGGGTCGGTCGGGGCCTTCGTGAGCATCGTCGCGAACAGCAGCAGGACCACGATCGCGCCGACGTATACGAGGACGAGCACCCACGCGAGGAACTCCGCGGCGAGCACGAGCGCGGCCCCGGCGATCCCGGCGAACGCGACGGCGAGCCACAGCCCGGCCCGCACGATCCGGTCGGTGGTGACCACGGCGAGGCCCGCGCCGAGCGCGAGGAGCCCGAACGCGGCGAGCAGCACGTCCGCGAGCGTCACGCGGGCTCCTCGGCAGGCTCGGTGCCTTCGGGGCGCGGGGCGGCGGGCGCGTTCGCAAGCCACTCCCCCAGGTGCTCCTTGTCGTGGAGGAGGTTCCGGATGTCGCCTTCGGCGTACGCGAAGTCGGGGGCCCAGAAGAGGGCGTCGAAGGGGCACACGTCGACGCAGATCCCGCAGTACATGCACAGGGAGAAGTCGATGTCGAAGCGGTCGAGGACGTTGACCTGGCGGGGCCGGGCGGCTCCCTCCACTTCGACGGTCTCCTTGTGGGAGTCGATGTAGATGCACCAGTCGGGGCATTCGCGGGCGCACAGCATGCAGGAGGTGCAGTTGCCCTCGTGGAGGGCGATGACGCCGCGGGTGCGTTCGGGCAGTTCGGGTTCGCGCTCGGGGTACTGGCGGGTGACCGCGCGTCGCGTCGCTGTGCGCGCGGTCGCGGCGAGCCCGCCGACCAGACCGCTCCCGGGAAGCCTCATGTCCTCATCGTGGCAGACGGGACCGGTGTTTTCCAGTCCGGCGCCGCGTCCGCTGTCCGATTCCCGACTCCCACTGGCCGCACCCGTTTTCCCATGAAAACCCCTGCACCACTGGCGACAGCCGTTACCGTGAGCTCTTGACACGTCACGTCTGCCGGGTGGGTCCCGGCGGCGATCGGGGAGGAACCGTGCCCATGCGAATCACGCAGTCCGTCCGCGGGATGCTCGCGGCGGTGGCGCTCAGCGCCGCGGTCGTGCTGTCCAGCGCCGCTCCGGCGAACGCGGCCATCACCGTCACGCTCTCGCCGACGGCGGGGGCGGTGGGCACCAGGGTGGACGTGCTCGCGTCCAACTGCGACAAGGACGCCACGGGCGACGTGGAGGGGACCGACGTCTCCTTCAAGCTCCCGAAGAACAACAACAACGCGCAGGGCAGCTTCACCGTCACGAACGACCTGAAGCCCGGCACGTACACGATCACGGTGACCTGCGACGGCGACACCGCCTCCTCGAAGTTCACGGTGACGTCGGGGACGGGCGCCTCCACCGGCGGCGGCTCGACCGCCTCGGACGCGGCCACGGTGGTCCTGTGGTCGGGCGCGGCGCTGGTGCTCGCGGCGGCCGCGGGCATGTGGCTGCTGAAGCGCCGCAGCGGCGTCACGGCCGCCTAAATGGACACCGAGCCTCCAGGGGCGGATGAACGTCAGCCTGAGAGGCCCTGCCACCGGCCGGAACCCGCGTTCCGGCCGGTGGCGGCTGTCGTGCTCTCGCTCGTGCTCGCCGGGGGCCTGGGGCTCATGATCGGGAGCGTGACGCCGGTGCCGTCCCTGCGCTGGCCGGAGTTCCACTCCCCCTTCGACGACGACCCGTTCGCGGTGGCCGACCCGGCGGGCGGGGACTGGCTCGACCGCTCGGAGCCCACGCGCGTGGACATCGACCACCTCGACGTGCACGCCCCGCTGACGGCCCTGGGCCTGGACTTCCGCGGGAACTTCGAGGTCCCGGCGATGTGGCGCCCGCAGGACGCGGGCTGGTTCGAGCCGGGCCCGACGCCGGGCGAGTTCGGGCCGACGGTCCTCATGGGGCACGTGGACACGAAGAAGGGCCCGGCGGTGTTCTACTCGGTGAAGCGCCTGGAGGAGGGCGACGAGATCGAGGTGACCCGCGAGGACGGCATCGTCGTGGTCTACGAGGTCACCGGCGTCGAGTCCTACCCCAAGAAGCGCCTCCCCTACGAGGACGTGTTCGGCATCGGCCCCGAACCGGTCCTGCGCCTCATCACCTGCGGCGGCGAGTTCGACCGCGACGCGGGCGACTACACCGAGAACGTCGTGGTCTTCGCAGACTACGCGGGCCACCACCAGGCCACCGAGAAGGAGCTCGCCCGCCCCCTGAACGGCAGGAACGACTTCAAGGACCGGGACTGAGCCTCACCGTTGGTCTGCAAATGCTTCACACTGAGAACATGACCGTTAACTTCCGTCCCACTGCAGACGACGCTCGGATCATTCAAAGCTGCGGGCATGAGAAGGAGAGCCCCTCCGACGTGCTTCGGCGGGGCCTACATGCGCTCGAAGAGCTCGCGTTGCGGGAGCAGGCACGTGCCGGCCAGGCACAAGCCAATGCCGAGGTTTCCGAGAGCCGGGCACCGGATAGTGAATCGGGAGAGATCGGCATCGAGACGCATCGGCAGCTGCTAGGAACGCCCTCAGAACCATTCCGCGAACAGGTACGGCGGAAGTTATCCACAGGCTGGAAAATAGTTCTGTGCAAACTCGACCCGGTCTGTGATTGTAGATATCAAAAACACCTGTCTCCGGTGGTGGTGGAGAGGAGACAGGTGGAGCCGGTTCCGGTAGGACTGGCGGTGAATTTGGGAAACCCCGGGGGCCGTCCCCGAAGACCGTGCGGGAGTGCACTCCCGCACGGCTCCTACCGGAAGACACCTCGCGAGGTGAGTAGTACGCGGGCGCGTCGGCAACCAGTCGATGCGCCCGCACCAAACAAACCGATATCCGAACGACGCACCAGCGGGGCCGAATGAGTGGCAGCGCACATCCACGTCGCCGGATAAGGCGACGACGCGCTCGAAGGCTTCCTTCGTCTCTTGGAAGACTTCGGCTCCGGGGCGGGCCCAGAGGGCGTCGTTGAAGAGTTCGACCTCGATGGGGCCGGTGAAGCCGGTGGCGTCGACGTCGGCGAGGTAGCGCTTGAAGTCGATGCAGCCGTCGCCGAGCTGGCCGCGGCCGGTGAGGACGCCCGCGGGGAGCGGGGTGACCCAGTCGGCGAACTGGAAGGACGCGATGCGGCCTTCGCGGCCCGCGCGCGCGATCCCTTGCCGCACTTGCGGGTCCCACCAGATGTGGTAGGTGTCGACCACGACGCCGACCGCTTCGGGGGCGAAGGGCGCGGCGAGGTCGAGGGCCTCGGCGAGGGTGGTGACGACGCAGCGGTCGCTGGCGAACATCGGGTGGAGCGGCTCGATGGCGAGCGTGACGCCCTGCGCGAGCGCGTAGGGGGCCAGCAGGTCCAGGGCCTCCTTGACGCCTTCCCTCGCGGTGTCGATCGTGCCGCCGTCGGGGATGCCGCCCGAGACGAGCACCAGCGCCGGGGCCCCCACGGCCGCCGCCTCGTCGATCGCCTTCTTGTTGTCGGCGATGGACTCCGGGGTCGGGTCGGTGAAGAAGCCGCCGCGGCAGAGGCTCGTGACCTCGACGCCCGCGTCCTTCACGAGCTTGGCCGTGGCCTCGACGCCCATCTCCTGCAACGGCTCGCGCCACAGGCCGATCCCGGCCCCGGCGCGGGCGCAGGCTTCGACGGCCTCGCGCTGGTCCCAGAACTTCGCGGTCGCGTGGTTGAAGGAGAAGCGGTCCGCGGCGCTCATGCGAGGGTCCGCTTCGGCTGGCCCGCGGTCTTGAGCAGGGCGTTGAACCGGTCGATCGCGAGGTTCTCGTCGGGGAAGAGCTTCACTTCCAGGGCGAGGTCCACGATCTGTCCGAAGTGCTCGATGGAGCGGGCCGATTCGAGGCCGCCGACCATCTTGAAGTGGTCCTGGTAGCCCGAGAGCCACGCGAGGAACACCACGCCGGTCTTGTAGTTGAACGTGGGGGCCTCGAAGACCTTGCGCGCCAGGGGCACCGTCGGGTCGAGGACCGCGTGGAACCCGGCGACGTCGCCGTCGTCGAGCTTCTTGACTGCCTGCGAGGCGAGCGGCGCGAGGGGGTCGAAGATCCCCAGGAGCGCGTCGGAGTACCCGAACTCGTCCCCGGCGATGAGCCGCGGGTAGTTGAAGTCGTCGCCGGTGTAGCAGCGGACCCCTTCGGGGAGCCTGCGGCGCAGGGCGATCTCCGCGTCGGCGTCGAGGAGGCTCATCTTGATGCCGTCCACTTTGGCCGCGTTCTCGGTGACGATCTCGACGAACACGTCCGCGGCCTCGCCGAGGTCCGAAGTGCCCCAGTAGCCTTCGAGCGCCGGGTCGAACATCGGGCCGAGCCAGTGGAGGATCGCCTTGCCGCTGACCTCGCCGAGGAGCTCGGCGTAGAGGGCCTTGTACTCGTCGGGGCCCTTGGCGCTCGCGGCGAGGGCCCTGGAGCACATGAGGATCGTGCCCGCGCCCGCGTCCTCGACCACCCCGAGCTGCTCCAGGTACGTCGCCCGGATCTCGTCCATGGTGGACGGCGCCGCGCCGAGCTGGTCGGTGCCGACGCCGCACGCGAGGAGGTCGTCGGGCCCGGCCGCTTCGGCGGAGCGCTTGATGAGCTGCTTGGTGGCCTCCCAGTCGAGGCCCATGCCGCGCTGGGCGGTGTCCATGGCGTCGGCGACGCCGAGGCCGAGGTCCCACAGGTGGCGCCGGAACCCGATCGTGGCGTCCCAGTCCACCGCGGCCGGTCGGCCGGGGCCGTTGTCGGCCAGGGGGTCCGCGACGACGTGCGCCGCGGAGTAGATGACGCGGGAGGTGAACTCGCGGGTCACAGGACCAGCTCCTCAAGGTCGATGCGGCGGCCCTCGCGCGCCGAGCGGTAGCCCGCCTCGGCGAGCTGGACGCCGCGGGCGGCGGCCAGGAAGTCGTGGTGCCACGGCTCGTCGTCCACCACGTGGCGGAGGAACTCCTCCCACTGGAGCTTGAAGCCGTTGTCGAACACCTCGTTGTCGGGCACCTCGTGCCACTGCTGCCGGAACGGGATCGGCTGGTCGATGTCAGGGTTCCACACCGGCTTCGGGGTGTGCGCGCGGTGCTGCGCGCGGGCCTTGCGGAGCCCTGCGATGGCGGAGCCCTCGGTGCCGTCCACATGGAACTCCACGAGCTCCTCGCGGTCGACGCGGGTGGCCCACGACGAGTTCATCTGCACGACGGTGCCGTCTTCGAGCTCGAAGATCGCGTACGCGGCGTCGTCGGCGGTGGCCGCGTAGGCGTTGCCCTGCTCGTCGAAGCGCTCGGGGATGTGGGTCGTGACGTTCGCGATGACCGACTTGATCGGGGACCCGAACGTGCCCTCCAGCAGGTACGACCAGTGCGGGAACATGTCGAGGACCATGCCGCCGCCGTCTTCGGCGCGGTAGTTCCAGGAGGGGCGCTGGGCCTCCTGCCAGTCGCCCTCGAAGACCCAGTAGCCGAACTCGCCGCGCACGGACAGGACCCGCCCGAAGAAGCGGGAGTCGACCAGGCGCTTGAGCTTGCGCAGGCCGGGCAGGTAGAGCTTGTCGGCGACCGCGCCGTTCTTGACGCCGGCGTCGCGGGCGGTGCGGGCCAGCGCGAGCGCGTCCTCCAGGCTGGTGGCGATCGGCTTCTCGGTGTAGACGTGCTTGCCGGCCTTGATCGCGGAGTTGACGGCGGCGAGGCGGTGCCGCGTGGTGAGCGCGTCGAAGTAGACGCCGATCGACTCGTCGTTCAGGGCCTCGTCGAGGCTGGTCGTGTACTTGTCGAGGCCGTGGCGCTCGGCGACCGCCTTGAGCTTGTCCTCGCTGCGCCCGACCAGGGTGAGCTCGGGCCAGATGACGCCGCCGTCGGCGCGGGGGACGCCGCCCTGCTCGCGGATCGCCAGGAGCGACCGCACGAGGTGCTGCCGGTAGCCCATGCGCCCGGTCACCCCGTTGAGGGCGATGCCGACGGTGATTCTCTCTGCCATAGGGATCTGCTCCAGACGATAAGGCAAGCGCTTTCATACAGTCTTGTGAAGCATACAGCACACTCGGTCCCGTTTGAAAGCGGTCTCTAGACAGATTTACACACGTGAATGCGTTGCGTCCAGGTCCGGATACGGCGAAAACCCCGCTCCATTCGGAGCGGGGCCTTCGCGGAAGCGTCTAGAGGTACTGCTCGCTGATGCCGGTGACCTCTTCGGCGGGCGCCCAGATCTGGTACACGCCGTTGTCGTAGGGCTCCAGGCCCAGCGAGCGCGCCACGTCGGAGCGGCCGCCGGAGTACTCCAGGCGGTACCACTCGCCGGAGGCCCCCAGCAGCAGGAACGGCTCCCCGCGCCAGGTGCAGACCGTGCGCACGTAGAAGAAGTCCTCCAGCTCGCCGATCGGCACGCCGCGGCGGTACCGGCCCTCGGCGACCTGCACGAACCCGTCGCCGCCGGTGGGCGAGTAGAGCCGCACGTGGGCGCCGTCGGGGCTGGAGTCGTACTCGGCGCCCTTCCAGCGGGCGATGTAGCCGTCGCGCATCAGGCGTCCTTCCAGTCGCTGGAGCGGTGGTCGAGGACCGAGGCGGCCCGGTCCTCGGGGTTGGGCCGCACCAGGTCGTAGTGGCCGTCGGCGTCGCCCCAGGCGTCGCCGAGCGCGCTGTCGTAGCCGCCTGCCGCGCCGCCGCCGTACCCGAACGCCTCGCCCATCGGCCCGGCGGGCGGCGGGCCCGACGGCTCGGGGGCGGACGGCAGGGCCGGGACGGAGGGCGCCTCGATCGCGGCCGGGCCGCCGAAGGCGCCGTCCACGGGCGCCCACTCGCGGGTGTCCGAGTCGTACTGCGCGATCTCGGTGACCTCGCCGCGCGAGTCGATCCGGAGGATCTTCGCGCCGTGCGGGAGCCGCACCGAGTCGACCTTGTGCTCGGGGATGCGGTCCTCGGGGGACTCCGAGGGCGCGAACCCGTCGCCGCGGAACGGGCCGGGCTCGACCACGGTCCCCCCGCGGGACTCCGCGGTCGGGAAGTCGTTGCCGCCGATGGCCGCCGGGTACAGGTCGGTGCGGTAGCCGGTCCAGCGGAGCACGTGCACCGAGTCGTCGGTGGGGCTGAAGTCCTCGCTGGAGCGGATGAGCCCGAGCGCGAGGTACAGCTGCGCGGGCGTGCGCAGGTGGTCCACGGCCTCGGCCGGGTGGACGAACCCGCCGACGCGGTCGTACCCGCGCTCCAGGTAGAACGGCACCTGGTGGTGCGGGATGGTCTTCTGCCACAGCACGGGCTGCACGCGGTGCGCGGGCGAGGCCGCGCGCGCGGCGGCGGCGTGGCGCTTCTCCATCTCGCGGGCGAAGACCAGGAGGTCCTTCGCCTCGGCCCACTTCAGGAGCGGCTCGATCTCGGGGCCGGACATGTTCGCCCCGACCTCGGTGCCGGGGTTGACGTACAGCGCGTAGTCCTGGCCCGGCCAGTGCTGGATGAGCCACCCGAACGGGACCGTCGTGTGCGCGGTCTCGCCGCCGACGCGCTCGGCCATGCGGGCCTCGGTGGTGTACACCGTGATCCCGATGTTGCCGTCGACGATGTCGCTGGACCACCGGAACGCCGGGTCCCCGACGCGCAGGTGCGCGGCCTCGGGGTCGGCGATCGGGAGGACCACGCTGGCGCACAGCAGGGTCTGGAGGAACCCGGCGGTGTCGCCGGAGGTGGCGGCCTCGGCCAGGAGCGGCTCGGCGGCGTCGCCGTCCAGCTCCACGGGCTGCGGCGCGGCCGACGCCCGCGGGGCGGGCTCGGGCGCGGCGGGCCTGCGGCCGAAGGCGCTCGACATGGACGCGAACGACTCGGCGGTGCGCTGCTCCTCCTCCTGCGCGGCGGGCGTGCCGAACGCGTCGCCCGAGGAGTAGGTCTCCGGGTACGCGACCGGCGCGGGCTCGCGCGTGGGGAGCGCGGCCTGCGAGTCGGACTGCTGGTCGCGCAGCCAGTCCGGGGCGTCGGGCCACTGGTCCTGCGGGGACGGCCAGTGCGGCTCCGCGGGGAAGGCCCCCTCTTGCGGCTGCGACCCGTAGCCCTGGGGCTGCGAGCCGAACTGCTGCGGCTGGGAGCCGTAGCCCTGGGGCTGGGACCCGAAGCCCTGCGGCTGCGAGCCGAAGTTCTGCGGCTGGGACGTGTAGCCCTGGGGCTGCGAGCCGAAGCCCTGCGGCTGCGACCCGAACGACTGCTGCTGCGGCGTGTAGTCCTGCGGCGGCGGCTGGTACGACTGCGCGGGCGACTGGAGCGACTGCTGCGACTGGAACTGGCCGCTGAATCCCTCCGGCTCGGCGTCCTCGCGCGGCGGCTGGCGCAGCGGCAGTCCGGCCGAGGTGGTCCCGCCGACCGTCGACGCCTGCTGCGCGGCGGACCCGTTCAGGTCCGAGGAGCGGCGCGGCGCGGGCGGCACGTCGGGGATCGGCGGCGGCGGGGGCATGAAGCTCTCGCGCTGCGGCGGCGGCGCCTGCGGGGCGGCCGCGATCGGGTTCGCGAACGGGTCGGACTGGCCGTCCCCGAACGGGTCCCGGCGGGTCGCGCCCGCGAAGCGGTCCTCCCGGTACGGCTCCGGCGCGGCCGGGGCCTGCGGCTCGGGGTCGGCCGGGACGGTCGTCATGCCCTGGGCGACTTGGGAGACGAACCACGCGGGCAGGTAGCCCTCGATCGGGAGGCCCGGGTTGACCGCGAGCCACCACTCCTCGTCGGGCCACGACTCGGCGAGCGACGCGAACGTCACCCTCCGCGACGATCCCGCGTTGTCGCGCAAGCAGACCTGAAGCGCGGACTCCGACGTGAACGCGAGGATATGGGTGCGATCGTCCGTGGTCCACGTGGCCCACGTGTCGGCGCCCGTGCCGTTCACTCCCTCATAGGACAGTGGGAGGACAAGTTCGATCTGCGCCAGGATCCGGAAGTATCCGTCCTGGTCCTCGGCTCGCAGTGCTTCTCGGAGTCGGTGCTCGATCTCGTTACTGGGTTCCCACATCGATCCCACTCAGCCCTTCCCCCCTACCGGTCTTGGATGGGGCGGTGTCGAGCGAACGCGGCGTCCCCTCGCGATGGTCACCGTAACGCGAGGGCGTTGTCAAGCTTCGTTCAGTAGGCCAAAAATAACGAAATCATAAAGACGAACGCGTGTCATTCCCACGCTGTGGGCCTGTCGCTGTGTAACGATCCCGCTCTGATGGGGAACCGCGCTGCTCGATACGTGATGGCCTGCGTCTGCTCGACGCTGTTGGCGCTCTTGCTGTCCGCACCCGTCGGGGGCGCCGCGCCGGTCCCCTGGCAGGTCGCCGCGGCCGGAGCGCCCGCCGCCTGGGCCACGGCGAACGGCGACGGCGTCGTCGTGGCCGTGGTCGACTCCGGCGTCGACGCCGACCACCCCGACCTCGCGGGCGCGGTCCTCCCGGGCCGCAGCTACGTCGACCTCGACCCCGGCGCCGAACCCCGGCTCCTCGCCTTCGGTTCGGAGGAGAGCCCGGTCTACGAGCGGGCCTTCGGCCAGGCCGACCCGGTCGGCCACGGCACCGCCGTCGCGAGCCTCATTGCCGGGCGCGGCACCGACGGCCACCCCGGCATGGCCCCCGGCGCCGCGATCCTCCCCGTGCGGGTCCTCGACGACGAGAACAAGTACCACGACTCGGCGATGGTCGGCGCGGCCGTGAAGTGGGCCGTCGACAACGGCGCCGACGTCATCAATCTGTCGCTCGGCGGCCACTACGACTCCGCGCCGTTCGCCGAGGCCATCGCCTACGCCGAACGCAACGACGTGGTCGTGGTGGCGTGCACCGGGAACCGCGGACAGGACGACACCGGGGAAGAAGAGGTGTGGTTCCCCGCCCGCATCGACGAGGTCCTGGCGGTCACCGGCACCGACGACCGCGGCCAGCGCTGGCGCACCGCCGTCACCGGCGAGGCCACCGACCTCGCGGCGCCCGGCGCGGACCTGAGCGCCGCCGACGCGACCGGCGGGCACAAGACCGTCACCGGCACCTCGTTCGCGTCGGCGATCGTCTCCGGCGCCGCGGCGCTCGTGCGCTCGGCCCACCCGGACTGGTCCGCCGACCAGGTCCGGCGGGCGCTCACCTCCACGGCGAAGCCCGGGGACGCGGACCTCGGCGCGGGGATCGTGGACGCGGGCGCGGCCGTGGCCGCCGACGTCGCCCCCGAAGCGGAGTCCGAGCAGATGCCCTCGATCTGGAGCGCGGCCGCCACGGCCGCGGGCGGCGGCCTCCTCGGCGGGGCCGCACTGCTGCTGCGAGGCCGCAGGCGGTTGCCGGTGCGCCCGCGTACCATTGCCGGGTGACCGCCGCCGCCGCGAAAAAGGGCAAAGAAACCGAACTGGCCAAGAAGCGCCGGGCCCGCGTCATCGACCGCCTCCTGGCCGCGGCCCACCCCGACGCCCACTGCGAGCTCGACTACGCGAACCCGCTGGAACTCGCGGTCGCCACGATCCTGTCGGCCCAGTGCACCGACGTGCGCGTCAACCTCACGACCCCGGCGCTGTTCGCGCGCTACCGCGACGCCGCGGACTACGCCGACGCGAACCCCGAGGACGTCGAGGAGCTGATCCGCCCCACGGGCTTCTACCGCAACAAGACCCGTTCGATCATCGGCCTCGGCAAGGCCCTCGTGGAGCACCACGGCGGCGAGCTCCCCGAAGGCATGGACGACCTGGTGAAGCTCCCCGGGATCGGCCGCAAGACCGCGAACGTCATCCGCGGCAACGCCTTCGGCGTCCCGGGCATCACGGTCGACACCCACATGATCCGGATTACGAACCGCCTGAAGCTCGTGGACGGCAAGGACCCCGTGAAACTGGAGTTCCAGCTCCAGAAGCTCATCGAGCACCGCGAGTGGACCATGTTCTCCCACCGCATCATCTTCCACGGCCGCCGCGTCTGCATCGCCCGCAAGCCCGCGTGCGGGGCGTGCTCGCTCGCCGCGCACTGCCCGTCGTTCGGCGAGGGCCCCACGGACCCCGCCGAGGCCGCGAAGCTCCTCAAGGGCGACAACGTGGAGCAGCTGATCAAGCTCGCGGGCATCGAAGACGCGGTGAGCGCGTGAGGCGGCTCCTCGCGGCCCTGCCGCTGCTGCTCCTCGCCGCCTGCACCGGAAACCCCTCGGACTCCCAGACCCCGCGCAGCGCCGACGAGCCGAGCTGGTCCGTCCCGTGCGACCCCGGGACCACCCCCGTCGAAGGCGTCGGGGAGCTCGAACTCGACTGCCTCGGGGACGGCGCCCCGACCGCGGTCGGCGCCGACGGGAAGCCCCTCGTGGTGGTCCTGTGGGCGAGCTGGTGCGTCCCGTGCCAGGCGGAGGCCCCCGAGATCGAAGCGTTCTTCCAGGCCAACGGCGACCAGGTGGGCGTCCTCGGCGTCGACACCGCGGACACCGACGACGCCGGGCGCTGGTTCGCCGACGACTTCGGCATGACCTTCCCGTCCGTCGCCGACCCCGACGAGGCCGTCCGCATCGGCCTCGGCGTCCCCGCGCTCCCCGGCATCGCGCTCGTGAACGCCGACGGCACGGTCGCCGAGCTCATCGTCCAGCCCGGCGTCACCGCAGAGAGCCTCGCCGAGGCCGCGGGCGTGGCGTTCGGCCTGGAGCTGGCGTGACCGACCCCCATACCAGCGACGTCAACGACCGCGACCTCCACGACCCCGGCTGGTGGCGCCCGCTCCTGAAAGCGGCCGCCGAAGCCCAGGGCCCCACGGCCGAACGCGTCATCGAAGGCCACCTGCGCCCCTACGACGAGGAGCACGCGCGGACCGCCTCGGTCCTGGTCCTCCTGTCCGACACCGCCACCGGCCCCTCGGTCCTGCTCCAGCAGCGGGCCGCGACCCTGCGCCACCACCCCGGCGAGGTCGCGTTCCCCGGCGGCGCCGCCGACCCCGGCGACGCCGACAGCGCCGCCACGGCCCTGCGCGAAGCGGCCGAAGAGCTCGCCGTCGACCCCGCCTCGGTGCTCGTGGGCGCGACGCTCCCGCCGCTGTGGATCCCCGTGTCCGGCTTCGCCGTCACGCCCGTCCTCGCACTGTGGCGCCGCCCGCACACCGTCGCCCCGCAGGCCGCCTCCGAAGTGGCCGCCGCCCACCAGGTCCCGCTGCACGTCCTCGCCGATCCCGGCTCGCGCGGCACCGTCGGGTACCCGTCGGGCCGCAGCGGACCGGGCTTCCAGGTCGCGGGCGTGCCGCTGATTTGGGGGTTCACCGCCGGGGTACTGTCGTGGCTACTGGACCTGGGCGGCTGGTCCCGGCCCTGGGACCGGAGCCGCACGATGGAACTCGAAGGGCGCTAGCGCTCAAGCGATTGCGGGGTGGCGATGAGTCCGAGCGGTTCGGGCCTCCTGGTCGACGTCGTCATCGTGCTCCTGGCGCTCCTGTTCGCGATCAACGGCTACCGGCAGGGCTTCATCCTCTCGGCCGCCACGTTCCTCGGCTTCCTCGGCGGCGCGCTCCTGGGCATCCAGGTCGCCCCGTGGGCCGCGGACTTCTACCAGGAGCCGCTCGCCAAACTCGTCGTCGCGCTCGTCGTCGTCTTCGCGCTCGCCCTCGGCGGGCAGGCCCTCATGACCGCGATCGGCTACCGGCTCCGCAAGAAGCTGAAGTCCAACGGCTCCAGGCGCGTCGACCACTACCTGGGCCCGGTCATCTCGATCGTCGCGGTCCTCCTCGTCACCTGGATGGCCGCCGCGCCGCTCGCGAGCCTGCCGCTCCCGGCCATCGCCGGCGCGGTCCGCAACTCCTCGATCGTCGGCGGCATCGACGACAACATGCCCGAGGCGGTGCGCGGCGTCTACGACCGGCTCCGCGAGTCCCTGAACACCACGGGCATGCCGAACATCTTCTACGGCATCGACCCGACGCAGGTCCGCGACGTGCCCGCCCCGGACCCCGAGCTCGCCGCGTCCTCGGTGGTGCGGAACGCCGAGGAGTCGGTCCTCAAGGTCCACGGCTCGGCCCCCTCCTGCGACCGCCAGATCGAGGGCTCCAGCTTCGTGTACGCCGACGGCCTCGTCGTCACCAACGCGCACGTCGTCGCCGGGACCGACGACGTCCGCGTCGAGTCCGACGGGGACCTCCTCGAAGCCGAGGTCATCGTCTTCGAGCCGGACAAGGACCTCGCGATCCTCCACGTCCCCGACCTCGACGCCGACCCGCTGCCCGTCAACGACGACACCGCCGAGTCCGGCGCCGACGCGATCGTCCTCGGCTACCCCGGCGGCGGCCCCTACACCGCGACCGCGGCCCGCGTCCGCGAGGCGCGCGTGGTCACGGGCCCCGACATCTACGACGACGGCACCGTCACCCGCGAGGTCTACCAGCTGTACGCCACGATCATCGGCGGCAACTCCGGCGGCCCGCTCCTCAATCCGGACGGCGAGGTCATCGGCGTCGTGTTCGCCGCGGCCGTGGACGATCCGGAGACCGGGTACGCGCTCACCATGGACGAGTCCGCGGCCGTGCTCGACGCCGGACTCACCGCGAGCGGGTCCGTGGGGACCGGTTCGTGCACGTGAGATGTGCGATCTTGGGGATTCTCTCCATTGCCGGATGTTGGGCCTGACGTCACAATGCGGGTAGGCTGTAGCGGTCGCCGTCGACGCTTTCCGCTCCCCGGAACGAAACCCCTGCTGAGACGGCGCGGCGAGTCTCACGCGGTGACGCTCGGAACGGACGGAAGCCATTCATTCGGATACGAATGTCGATTCCGGCGGCGACGGTGCGCATGTGGATTTACGGGGGTCTCGCTCCCGCAATGCGGACAAGAGGCATAGACTCAGTACTTGCACTAGCGGTGCGTTGAAGAAAGGTGCGAACGGACATGGAAGACGTATTGGCGAGGGCCGCCCTGTTCAAGGGGGTCGACCCCGAAGCTGTCGAGTCGCTCATCAAAGAGATGGAGTACGTCGACATCAACAAGGGCCAGACCGTCTTCACCGAGAACGAGCCGGGCGACAGTCTGTACATCGTCATGTCCGGCAAGGTGAAGCTCGGGCGCCGCTCCGCCGACGGCCGCCAGAACCTGATCGCAGTGATGGGCCCGTCCGACATGGTCGGCGAGCTCGCGCTCTTCGACCCGGGACCCCGCACCGCCACCGCCACCGCTCTCACCGACACCCGCATGGCCCGCCTGTCCAAGACCGCCCTGCGGCCGTGGCTCGCGAACCGGCCCGAGATCGCCGAGCAGCTCCTGCGGGTGATAGCGCGCCGGCTGCGCCGCACGAACGACTCGATGGCGGACCTCATCTTCACCGACGTCCCCGGCCGCGTCGCCAAGGCCCTGCTGCACATGGCGAGCCGCTTCGGCACCCGCGACGGCGGCGTCCTGCGCGTCACCCACGACCTCACCCAGGAGGAGCTGGCCCAGCTCGTCGGCGCCTCCCGCGAGACCGTGAACAAGGCCCTCGCCGACTTCGCCGGCCGCGGCTGGCTGCGCCTGGACGGCAAGAGCGTCATCATCATGGACCCGGAGCGCCTCGCCCGCCGCGCGCGCGTGTAACGCTTCCGGTCGAACTTCGGGGCCCCTGGCGACGCCGGGGGCCTTCGTCGTACCCCAGGTAGTGCGCCTCATCACCTCCGTCACCGCCCTTGGCCGCATGGACGCCCGCAGGTCCAGCCGTTTAGACTTCCCGTAACCATCCCGGAGTCTGACTGAAGGAGCGTTGTGGCAGGGCAACTGAACGTCGAAGTCGTGGCAGTCGACTCGAAGGTGTGGTCCGGCGCGGCCGAGGCCGTGTACGCCCGCACCACCGAAGGCGAACTGGGCATCCTGCCCCGCCACCAGCCGCTGCTCGGCGAGCTCCGCATCGACAGCACCGTACGGGTGCAGCCGGTCGGCGGCGGCGAGCTCGCCTGGAAGATCGAAGGCGGCTTCCTGTCGGTCACCACCGACGGCGTCACCATCCTCGCCGAGACCGCCGAAGCGGTCGCCCCCGCCTCGGCCTGACCATGCTGAAGGCACTGCTGATCGTCGCCGCACTGGCGGCGGCCGTCGCGGTGTTCCTCGTGCTGACCTACGTCCGGCGCTCGATCCTCTCCCGCTCCGGCTCGGTCGCCATGGCCGCCCGGCTGTCGCGGCACATGGAGGGCCGCGGCTGGGCCCCCGGCTTCGGCGTCTACGAGCGCGGCACGCTCCGCTGGTACCGGATGTTCTCCCTCGCGTTCGGGCCGCGCTACGCGCTCTCGCGCCAAGACCTCCAGATCGCCGACCGCCGCGTCCCCGCCGGCCCCGAAGCGCAGATCTTCCCCCCCGAGGTGGCGATCCTCCGCTGCAAGAACGCCGCCGGAGACGTCGAACTCGCCATGACCACCTCGGCCGTCACCGGCTTCCTCTCATGGCTGGAGGCCGCCCCGCCCGGAGCGGCCTTCTACTCCGACCGAGACTGACCGCGATGCCCGCCCCCGAAAGGAGGCGGGCATCGTCGTGTCAGGCGGCGGGCTGGAGGGCCTGGGTGAAGAGGACTTCGCCGTCGAGGTCTTTGAGGGAGACCGTGAGGACCTCGGTGTCGGCGTCGATGTGGACTTCGCCGAAGAACTGGTAGCCGACGGCGGGCGAGGTGTTGGCGGCGGGCGGGGCCTTGACGAAGACCGCTTCGGGGCCGAAGGTGGGGTCGAGCTGGTTGGGGCCGAAGGCGCCCGCGTTCAGGGGGCCGGAGACGAACTCCCAGAACGGGTCGAAGTCCTGGAACGCCGCGCGGTCGGGCGAGTAGTGGTGCGCGGCGGTGTAGTGGACGTCGGCGGTCAGCCACACCATGTTGGCGACCTCCTCGCGCTTGCAGTACGACAGGAGGTCGGCGATCTCGGTCTCGCGGCCCATCGGGGCGCCGCCGGTGCCCTCGGCGATGCCCTCCCAGGCGCCCGCGCCGTCGCCGACGAGGAGCCCGATCGGGAGGTCCGCCGCGATGGCCTTCCACGTCGCTTTGGAGCGGCGCAGTTCGCGCTTGAGCCACGCGAGCTGGCGCTCGCCGAGGATCTGCCCGGTCGCGCCGTCGGCGTCCGGGTTGGGGCTCTTGTAGGTCCGCATGTCGAGGACGAACAGGTCCAGGAGCGGCCCGTACGAGATCTTGCGGTAGATGCGGCCCTCGGCGTCGAAGCCGCCGGGCGTGTACTCGGCGAACGCCTGGCGGGCCCGCGCGGCGAGGACGTCCACGTTCTTCTCGGTGTACTGCGGCAGGTCGAGGATCTCGCCGGGGTACCAGTTGTTGGTGACCTCGTGGTCGTCCCACTGGTTCACCATCGGCACCTTCGCGAGGTACGCGCGCAGGTTCTCGTCCAGCAGGTTGTACTTGAACTGGCCGCGGTACTCCGCGAGCGTCTCGGCGACCTTCGACTTCTCCTCGACGACCGTGTTGCGCCAGGTGGTCCCGTCGGGGAGCGCGACGGTCTCCACGAGCGGCCCGTCGGAGTAGACGAAGTCGCCCGAGCAGAGGAAGAAGTCCGGCTCGGCGTCGGCCATGGCCTGGAAGATCCGGTAGCCGCCGAACTCGGGGTTGATGCCCCAGCCCTGCCCGGCGAGGTCGCCGGACCACTGGAACGTGATGTCGCGGCACTCGTCCGCGGCGGTCGTGAACGAGCCTTCGAGGGCGTCGGACTTCCGCTCGCCTTCGGCGCGGACCTTGTAGTAGTACGTCTGGCCGGGCTTGAGGCCGCTGAGGCGCAGCTTCCCGGTGTAGTCGGTGTCCGAGGTCAGCGCGGGGCCGCGGAGCTCCCTGGCGTGCTTGAAGTCCGGGCGCGCGGCGAGTTCGACGCGCATGCGCGAGCCGCGGTCGGCGCGGGTCCACAGGACGGCGCCGCGCTCGGTGACGTCGCCGGACTGGACGCCGTGCGTGAGCAGGGGCCGGGACGCGGCGTACGAGATCCCGGGGGTGCCGAGGAGCACGGCGCCCCCGGCTCCGGCGGCGAGCAGTTTCCTACGGTCGATCGGCACGGTGGCCTCCAATGCGGGCGGGGTGTCGGCAGTCGCCACTCACGCTCGCAGACCCCGGTGGCACCCGAGTGGCCCGGAAGTGAACAGAAGGCCCCGCGCTCCGGACGGCCTGGGGCCGGGGTGTTCCGGAGCGCGGGGCGGGAGGCCCTACGCGCCGAGGCGCGGGAAGGGCTTGGTGGAGAAGACCACTTCTACGGGCACTTCGAAGTACTCGGAGAGCTTCAGCGCCAGGTACAGGCTGGGGCTGTACTCGCCGCGTTCGAGGTAGCCGACGGTCTGGTAGTGGACGCCGAGGGCCTCTGCGAGCTGGCGGCGCGAGACGCCCCGCTCGGCGCGCAGCATCGCGATCCGGTTGTAGACCTCGTCCCCGGCCACGGCTCGATCACCAGTCCCTCTGCATGTCGGCGCGGCGCGCCGCCACGGCCGAACCCGACTCGCGCCGCGACATCCGCCGCAGGAGCCTGGGCGCCAGGGCCATCGAGACCACGGCCCAGAGCGCGAGCACGGCGAACATGGTAGCCGTGCGCCATCCGCCGCCGATCTCCACGGCCGCCATGGAGTCCGGGAGCAGCGCGTGCCGCATCCCCAGGCCCATCCAGAACATCGGGAAGACCTGCCCGACCCCCTGGAGCCAGGTCGGCAGCGCCGTGATCGGGTAGAAGATCCCCGAGATCGCGACCATGCCCATGATGGGGAACATGACCAGGCCCATGTTCTTGGGGTTGTCGAGCAGCGCCCCGAGGACCGCGCCGATGGGCAGGGTCGCGACGATGCCCATGAGCAGCACGGCGATGAAGGTCAGCCACCGGTCGGGGCTGGCGAACTCCAACCCGTCGAACAGCGGCAGCCCGACGGCGAGCAGTGCGACCGCGGAGACGCTGATGAACATGGCGGTCGAGACGAGGTGCCCGACGAGGTAGCCGGTCATGCCGCCGGGCATGGACTTGGCGCGCAGGAGCGTGCCGTTGGTGCGGTCCATGGCGAGCGCGCCGACCATGCCGATGATGCCGCCGAACACGACGTTCATGCCGATGAGGCTCGGCATGTTCATGGAGCCCAGGGAGACCGGGGCGCCCTCGAAGTCGGCCTTCTGCATGAACAGGAGGACGACGATGGCGATGGCGGTGGGCATGATGAAGCCCATGAGGTCGCCGATGCTGGTGAGCGAGATCTTGGTCTCGATGAGGGCCCGCTTCCAGCCGGTGCGGTACTCGTGGAGGGTGTTGGTGCTCATCGGGTGACCTCCTTGAACGCGTCGACGGCGGTGGCCGCTTCGCCGGATTCGAACTTGGCGACGAGTCCGAGGTAGGCGTCCTCCAGGCTCGCGCGGTGGATCTCCAGTTCGGTGACCTTGCCGTCGTCGGTGGCGAGGAGCTTGCGCACGAAGTCGGTGGCGTCCTCGGTGGCGTGGATCTGGAGCTGCCCGTCCTGGATCCACTTCACCTCGGCGGTGGTGGAGGCGGCGCGGGCGAGCTGGTCGGGCGAGCCGTCGGCGATGATGCGGCCGCCCGCGAGGATGAGGATGCGCTCGGCGAGCTTCTCGGCCTCGTCGAGGTCGTGGGTGGTGAGCAGGATCGTGGTGCCGTCGAGGTCGGTGAGCCGGTGGATGAGCTCGTGGAACTCGCGGCGGGCGTGCGGGTCGAAGCCGGTGGTCGGCTCGTCGAGGAACAGCAGGGCCGGGCGGCCGATGATGCCGAGGGCGACGTCGAGGCGGCGGCGCTGCCCGCCGGAGAGGGTGCGCACGCGCTGCCCGGACTGGGCGGCGAGGCCGACCATGTCGAGCAGTTCGTCGGCGCCCCAGGGGTCGGTGTACGGCTTGTAGTACTCGGCGAAGTGCGTGACGATGTCGCGCACCTTCCACTTGCCGTTGTCGCGCCACTCCTGGAGGACGACGCCGAGCTGGGCCCGCCAGCGCTCGTCGCCGTGGGCGGGGTCGGTGCCGAGGACGCTGACGTCCCCGGCCGAGCGGCCGCGGAAGCCTTCGAGGATCTCGATGGTGGTGGTCTTGCCGGCGCCGTTGGGGCCAAGGAGGGCGGTGACCCCTCCCGCCTCGATCTCCAGGTCGAGACCGGTGAGCACGTCCTTGTCGCCGTAGCGCATGCGCAGGTCGGCGACCGCGATGGCGGGTCCGTCGTGCGTTCGGGGGTGTCCCATGGATCGCTCCGTTGTATGTTTCCGATCGTTGATAGCACTCATACTACAACTCGTGGGAGAGTTCCGCTAACCCGTATTGCGCGAGGGGCCGTTCACGCAGGTGAACGGCCCCTCTGTTGCGAAGAGACGGGTCTAGGTCCGGCGCTTCTCGCCGGAGCGGGCGAGGACGCGCTGGAGGAGGATGAACGCGAGGAGGAGCACGCCGACGACGATCTTCGCCCACCAGGAGTTGAGGTCCCCTTGGAACGCGATGATCGTGGAGAGCATCCCGGTGACCATGACCCCGGCGACGGTGCCGAGGACGAATCCGGCACCGCCGGTGAGGAGGGTCCCGCCGATGACGACGGCGGCGATGGCGTCGAGTTCGAGGCCGACGCCCGCGAGCGGGTTGGCGCTCTTGGTGTAGAACGCGGAGACGACCCCGGCGAGGGCGGCGCAGAAGCCGCTGACGGCGTAGACACCGATCTTGGTGCGCGCCACGGGGAGGCCCATGAGGAGCGCGGACTGCTCGCTGCCGCCGACGGCGTAGACGCCGCGCCCGAACCTGGTGTAGTGCAGGACGACGAAGGCGACGAGCACGACGGCGAGGGCGAGGAACGAGAGGTTCGGGAGGCTGAAGCCGCCGTCGCGCACGTTCCCGAACTCGGTGCGCTCCATGCCCCAGCCGATCCCGGCGACGTCGCGCATGGACACGTCCTCGTCGGAGATCTGGAGGGTCAGGCCCCGGTACAGGAACAGCCCCACGAGGGTCGCGATGAACGGCTGCACGTTGAAGTAGTGGATGACGGCGCCGGTGAGCGTCCCCGAGAGCGTGCCGAGGGCCAGGACCATGGCGAACGCGAGCGGTGCGGAGATCCCGGCGTCGACGGTGAGCCAGGCGCAGGCCATGGTGGAGAACGCCATGACGGAGCCGACGGACAGGTCGATGCCGCCGGAGAGGATCACGAAGGTCATGCCGACGGCGATGATGAGCAGTCCGGCGTTGCCGATGAACAGGTCGGGGACGAGCTGCGGGTTGTCGAAGTTGCGGTAGTTGGCGAGGCCGCCGGTGTACATGAGCGCCAGGAGGAGCACGGTGGCGCCGATGGGCACGTAGCGGCGCAGGCCGCCCGCGGCGAGTGCGGCGGTCGCCCGCCCAGTGAGGGTCTGCGCGCTCATCGTCCGGTCCCTTCGACGGCGGGGGTGCGGCGCAGCGGCCGCAGGGTCCAGGCCCGGAACTCGGGGCTCTGGAGGAGTGCGACGGCGAGGACCACGATGGCCTTCGCGGTGAACTGCCACTGGCTGGAGAGGCCGACGTTGATGATGGTGACTTCGAGCGTGCCGATGATGGCGACGCCGATCGTGGTGCCCAGCAGGAAGAACCGGCCGCCGAGGAGCGCGGTGCCGCCGATGACGACGGCGAGGATCGCGTCGAGCTCGATCCACAGGCCGCCGTTGTTGGCGTCGGCGCTGCCGAGGTTGGCGGCGCCGATGATCCCGGCGAGTCCGGCGCACAGGCCGCACACGAGGTAGACGAGGACGGTGATCCCCTTGGCGCGGATGCCCGCGAGGCGGCTGGCCTCGGGGTTGCCGCCGACGGATTCGAGGAGCATCCCGAGGGCGGTCCTGCGGGTGAGGACGGCGAGGGCGGTGAGGACGGCGGCGGCGATGACGATCGGCACGGGGACCGTGAGGATCGCGCCGCGGCCGAGTTCCACGAACGGGCTGGTGTCGGCGACGTTGGGGATCTGCCCGCCGGTGATGAGCTGGGCGATGCCGCGTCCGGCGATCATGAGGATGAGGGTGGCGACGATCGGCTGGATGCCGAAGCGCGCCACCATGGTCCCGTTCCACGCCCCGATGGCGGCGGCGACGGCGAGCGCGAGGGCCACCGCGACGAGCACCGTGCCGACGCTGTTCTCGTTGGGCCCGGAGATCCACTGGCAGGCGACGGCCGCGCCGATGGCGTAGACGGCGCCCACGGACAGGTCGATCCCCTTGGTGGCGATGACGAGCGTCATCCCGAGCGCGATGATGAGCAGCGGCGCGGAGCGGCGCAGGATGTTCACGAACGCGCCGTTGAGCCGGCCGTCCTGGACACCGGGGATGAGGAAGTCGAACCCGGTGATCGCGATGTTGACGACGATGAGGACTACGAGCACGCCGAGCGGCCACACGAGCCGCTTCAGATAAGGGTTCATCGTTCCCCTCCGGCGACGATGGTGTCCACGATCCGCTCGGTCGTCATCCCGGCCCCGCCTTCGAGGGTCGCGATGAGTTCGCGGTCGCGCAGGACGGCGATGCGGTCGGCGAGGCGCACGACCTCGTCGAGTTCCGCGGACACGAACAGGACGGCCATGCCGCCGCCGGAGAGCTCGGCGACGAGCCGCTGGATGTCGGCCTTCGCTCCGACATCGATGCCGCGGGTGGGCTCGTCGAGGATGAGGAGCTTGGGCTCCACCAGCATCCAGCGGGCGAGGAGCACTTTCTGCTGGTTGCCGCCGGAGAGGTTCCTGACGGGCATGTCGGGGTCGGCGGGGCGGATGCCGAGCTTCTCGATGAACTCGGCGACGAGCCGGGTCCGCTGCGCGGCGGGGACGGAGCGGGCCCAGCCGCGGGACGCCTGCATCGCGAGGATCATGTTCTCGCCCACGGTGAGGTCCCCGACGAGCCCTTCGGTCTTGCGGTTCTCGGGGCAGAACGCGATGCCGCGGGCGGCGGCGGTGCGCGGGTTGTGGCCGCTCACCTTCGCGCCCTCGAAGTCGAGTTCGCCCGCGTCGGACCGGTCGGCCCCGGCGAGGAGCCGCGCGGTCTCGGTGCGCCCGGACCCGAGGAGCCCGGCGAGGCCCACGACCTCGCCGCGGCGCACCGCGAGGTCGAACGGGGCGATGGAGCCCTTGCGGCCCAGGCCCTTCGCGTCCACGAGCGGCGCGTCGTCCTCCACGTGGTGCGCGGCGGCGGCCCGCTCGATCTGCTCCAGGGCCGCGGCTTCGCGCCCGAGCATGTGGCCGATGAGCGCGTTCTCGCCGAGTTCCGCGGTGGCCCACTCCCCCACGAGCCTGCCGTTGCGCAGCACGGTCATGCGGTCGCAGATCTCGTAGACCTGGTCGAGGAAGTGGGAGATGAACACCATCGCGGTGCCCTTCTCGGCGGCGAGGCGGCGCATGACCCCGAGGAGCACGGCCACCTCGTCGCGGTCCAGCGAAGATGTCGGCTCGTCGAGGATGAGGACCTTCGACTCCACGTCGACGGCCCGCGCGATGGCGACGAGCTGCTGCATGGCGATCGAGTACGCCGACAGGGGCGCGGAGACGTTGAGGTCGAGCCCGAGGTCCTCCAGGAGCGCGGTCGCCTTGCGGCGCATGGCCCTGAAGTTGATGAACGGCCCGAGGCGCGGCTCGCGCCCGGCGAAGAGGTTCTCCGCGACCGAGAGGTTCTCGGTGAGGTTGACCTCCTGGTACACGGTGGAGATCCCGGCGGCCTGGGCCTGCTTGGGGCTGGAGAAGCGCACGGGCGCGCCGTCGAGGAGGATCCGCCCGGCGTCGTGGCCGTGGACCCCCGTGAGCACTTTGATCAAGGTGGACTTCCCGGCGCCGTTCTCCCCCATGACGGCGTGGATCTCGCCGGGCCTGAGGGTGAAGTCGACGCCGTCGAGGGCGCGCACGCCGGTGAAGTCCTTCACGATGCCGGTCATCCTGACCAGGGCAGCGTCGTCGGACATGTGGTCCCGTCCTTCGGTCGGGGCGCCGCCGCCCGCGCACGCGGCGCGGGCGGCGGTCCTGGGACTAGAACTGGTGCTAGAACTGGCGGTTCGGGAGCTCAGCCTCGAACTGGGTGCTGTCGAAGACGCCCTCTTCGACGGCGATGAACTTCTCGACCTCGTCGCCGTTCGCGACCTGCGCGACGACGTCCATGAGCTGGTCGCCGAAGGCGGGGTTGCACTCGACGATGTAGTTGACCTTGCCGTCGACGCCGGCCTGGAACCCGGCCGCGGAGCCGTCCACGATGATGACCTGGATGTCGGTGCCGGGGACCTTCCCGGCCTCCTCGATCGCCTGGATCGCGCCGAGGCCCATCTCGTCGTTGTGCGCGTACAGCAGGTCGATGTCGTCCAGGCCGTACGTGCTGATGAAGGTCTCCATGACCGCCTTGCCCTCTTCGGCGGTGAAGTTGCCCGACTGGGAGTCGACGATCGTGTACCCGACGCCCTGCGTGTCGAGCTCGTCGAAGAACCCGGCCTTGCGGTCGTTCGCGGGCGCGGACCCGGTGGTGCCCTGGAGCTCCAGGATCCGGAAGTCGGTGTCGGCGCCGAACGTCTCGGCGGCCCACGCCCCGGCGCTGTGGCCCTCGGCCACGAAGTCGGAGCCCAGGCGGGTCGTGTACAGGGCCTCGTCGGCGTCCTCGATGCCGCGGTCGGCGAGGACCACGGGGATGCCGGCCTGCTCGGCCTCGGTGAGGACCTCGGTCCAGCCGGTCTCCACGACCGGCGCCAGGACGATCACGTCGACCTTCTGGGTGATGAAGTTGCGGATCGCCTCGATCTGCTTCTCCTGCTCCTGCTGCCCGTCGACGAACTGGAGCTCGACGCCCGCGGCCTCGGCCGCGGCCTTCACGGAGTCGGAGTTGGCGGTGCGCCAGGCGGATTCGGCGCCGACCTGCGCGAAGCCGACGACCAGCGCGTCGTCGCCGCCTTCACCGGAGTCGCCGTCCCCGCCGCACGCGGAGAGGCCGAACAGGAGTGCACCGGCGCCGAGGCCGGCAAGGACTTTCTTGAGCACGGGGGTGTCGCCTTTCGAAGGGTGCGAGGTATACGGGGTTGTAGATATTTGCGGATACGAATGTTACCGCTCATATCCTTCACCCGTGTGATCGCTCCCGTCAAGAACGGCACCCCTCAGTGCCGTAACGATTTCACAACGCGCCGCGAGCGGCCGCCCGGCTAGCCCTGCGACCCCCGCGGCGCCCACAGCACGTCCCCGCCCGGGTTCGCCTTGCGCGCCAACACGAACAACAGGTCCGAGAGCCGGTTCAGATAGGTCACGGGTACCGCGTGCGTGGTGTCCGGTTCGGACTCCAGCAGCGCCCACACCGACCGCTCGGCCCGCCGCGCCACCGTGCACGCCTGGTGCAGCAGCGCCGCCCCCGGCGTCCCCCCGCGCAGGATGAACGACCGGAGGTTCTCGAGATCGGCGTTGCACTCGTCGATCCACCCCTCCAGCCGCGCCACATAGGACCCGTCGATGCGCAGCGGCGGGTACTTCGGGTCCGCCGCCACCGGGGTGGACAGGTCCGCGCCCACGTCGAACATGTCGTTCTGGACCGCGAGCAGGATCTCCCGCTCGCGCTCCCCGATCTCCCCCGTCTGAAGGGCGAGCGCCGTGCCGATCACGGCGTTCGCCTCGTCCACATCGCCGTACGCGGCGAGCCGGAGGTGCGTCTTGGGGACGCGGGAGAAGTCGGCGAGACCGGTCGTGCCGTCGTCGCCCGTCTTGGTGTAGATCCTGGTGAGATTGACCGCCATACCCCCGACCATATAGCCTCCCCCCATGACACAAGTCGCGGTAATCGGTTCGGGACTCATGGGTTCCGGGATCGCACAGGTCACAAGCCTCGGCGGTTCCGACGTCACGCTGATCGACACGGACGAGGGGGCGCTCGACCGGGCGCTGGCGGCGATCCGCTCCTCCCTCGACCGCTTCGTCGCCAAGGAGAGGACCACCGCGGAAGCCGCCGACGCGGCCCTCTCGCGGATCACGGTCGCCACGGACCTCAAGGCCGCCGCGGGCGCGAGTATCGCCGTCGAAGCGGTCTTCGAGCGCCTCCCGGTGAAGCAGGAGGTCTTCCGGCAGCTCTCGGAGATCGTGGCCCCGGAGACCGTGCTCGCCACGAACACCTCGGCGATCCCGATCACGGAGATCGCCGCCGCCGCGACCCATCCGGAGCGCGTGGTCGGCACCCACTTCTTCTCGCCGGTCCCGATGATGCAGCTGTGCGAGCTCGTGCGCGGCCTGCACACGAGCGACGAGGCCCTGGCTTCGGCGCGCGCGTTCGCGGAGGCCGCGGGGAAGACCTGCGTGGTCGTGAACCGGGACGTCGCGGGCTTCGCGACCACCCGCCTGATCTGCGCGCTGATCAACGAGGCGGCGCGGCTCGTGGAGGACGGCGTCATCTCCGCCGAGGACCTCGACACGGCCTGCAAGCTCGGCTTCGGCCACCCGATGGGCCCGCTCGCGACCGCCGACCTCACGGGGATCGACGTGATCGCGCACGCCACGGAGAACATCTACGAGGACACCGCGGACCCGCAGTTCTTCCCGCCGGCGCTGCTGCGCCGCATGGTCGCCTCGGGCGCGATCGGCCGCAAGAGCGGCAAGGGGTTCTACGACTACTGAGCGTTGTCCACAGGGCTGTGGATAACTTCTGAATCAGGGTGGCGCGGGCGGGTGCCAGCACCCGCTCGCCGCCGCTCAGCGCGGTGATCGCCAGTTCCACGGTGCCGCCGTCGGCCTTGCGGACCTTGCCCTCGACCTCGACGGACGTCCCCGCGACGGGGACGACGACGGGCTTGGCGAAGCGGGCGGTGAACTCGGTGAGCCGGGCGTCGATCCCGTTCGCGGCGGCCCATTCGAGGATCGCGCGGGAGACCAGGCCCATCGTGTACATGCCGTGGGCGATGACGTCGGGGAGCCCGGCGGCCTTCGCGGCCGCTTCGTCCAGGTGGATCGGGTTGTGGTCCCCGGAGGCGTCGGCGTACGCGGCGAGGTGCCCGCGGCCGACGGGGTAGGAGGCGGTGAACACGGTCTCGCCGACCGCGAGGTCCGACAGGTTCACTGGGGGTCTCCTGCAACGAACAGCGTGGTCCACACCTCGGCGGCGAGGCCCTGGGCGTCGTCGACGGCGGTGCGGAGTGAGAGGAGGTCGCTCCCGGCGACGGTCTTGATCGACTCGACGGTGACGGTGCACGTCACCGCGTCCCCGGCCCGGAGGTCCCGGTGGTACGCGAAACGCTGCTCGCGGTGGAGGACGCGTCCCCAGTCGAGCCCGAAGTCCGGGTCGTCGATGAGGCGGTCCGCCGCGGGCAGCGTCAGCGAGATCAGATAGGTAGGGGGGACCGCACCGGTGTCGGCGAGGCCCACGGCCTCGGCGAAGCGGGTCACCGACTCGGCGGTGAGCACCACCGGTTCGGTGGTCGGCAAGGACCGTCCCACATACGAAGCGTTGAGCATGTACCGGGGGCGGGGAAGACTAGCGGGTCTCTTTGTGGACCTGCGAGGTCTTGCAGCGCGGGCAGTACTTCTTCAGTTCGAGCCGGTCGGGGTCGTTCCGCCGGTTCTTCTTCGTGATGTAGTTGCGCTCCTTGCACTCCGTGCACGCCAAGGTGATCTTGGGGCGGACGTCGGTAGCCTTGGCCACGATGAGTGCCTTCCTCTAGCGGAACCCGCCGGTCGGCGGGTTCTCCCTGCAAAACAAAACGGCGACCAGCGTAACGCAGTGGTCGCCGATTGCCAAAAGTAGCGATGGGCAGGATCGAACTGCCGACACAACGATTATGAGTCGTTTGCTCTACCACTGAGCTACACCGCCGTGTGCTCACTGCCGCCAGATTGGCTCTGGGTGAGCAGTACAACACCAGTCCGCTTTCGCTTCGAGGTGCTTCCGAGCCCCCTTACGGAATCGAACCGTAGACCTTCTCCTTACCATGGAGACGCTCTGCCGACTGAGCTAAGGGGGCGTTCGCGAGGCTTCCCTCGCGGCCTTGACAAGAGTACATGACCGGGCCCGGTCCGCCGAAGCGGGGCCCGCCGTGCGGCGCGGGCCACAGGCCCGGGTCAGACCACCCGCAGCCGGGCCTGGCCGCGGTTCCAGCCCTGCCCGTCGAGCCAGGCCGCGAAGCGGTCCGGGGGCAGCGGGCGCGAGAAGTAGTACCCCTGCCCGGCCTCGCAGTGGAGGCCCCGGAGCTGCTCGACGGTCTGGTGCGTCTCGATGCCCTCGGCGACCACGTCGATGTCGAAGTGGCGCGCGAGCCCGAGGACGGCCTCCACGATCGCGCGGTCGTCGTCGTCGGTCGCCATGCCCTGCACGAACCGCAGGTCGATCTTGATCTCCTGCACCGGCAGCCGCCGCAGGTACGCGAGCGAGGAGTACCCGGCGCCGAAGTCGTCCACGGAGAGGCGCACGCCCATCTCGTGGAGGCGCTCCAGCGCGGGCGTGAGCCGCGGCTCGCCGGAGACCACGTCGTCCTCGGTGATCTCGAACGTGAGCCGGTCCCCGGGGACGCCGTGGCGCTCCAGGAGCGCGGCGACCCGGTCGGGGAACTCGTAGTCGGACAGGGTGCGCGGCGACAGGTTCACGGACATCGGCAGCGGCCCGTCCTCGCCGGCCCACTCGGCCGCGCGGCGCAGGGCCTCGTCCAGGACGGTGTCGGTGAGCCGCCCGAGCTGGCCGGTGGAGGCCGCGATCGGGATGAACTCCTCGGGCGCGACGGCCCCGTACGTCGGGTGGGACCAGCGCACGAGCGCCTCGGCGCCGACGACGGCCCCGCCCGCGTCGAGGTCCCGGTCGAGCCGGACCTTCGGCTGGAAGTGGACTTCGAGGCGGCCCCGGTCGAGGGCCTTGCGCAGGTCGGCGGCGAGGCCGATGCGCCGCAGGGACTCCGATTCGAGCCCCGCGTGGTACAGCTGCACGCCGTCGGCGGTGTCCTTGGCCTGCCTGGTGGCCCCGTCGGCGCGCTTGAGGAGCTCGTCGGCGTCGGCGGCGAAGTCCGGGTGCGTGACCACGCCCACGGCCGCGGAGAGGCTGACGGCGACGCCGCCGACCTCGAACGGGCCCTGGACCTCCTCGCGCAGGCGCCGGGCGGTCTCCACGGCCGCGTCGGTGGACGCCAGGCGGGTCTGGAGGATGAACTCGTCGGAGTCGATGCGGCCGATGAACGAGGCCGCGGGCGAGTGCGCCTTGAGCCGCCGCGCGAACTCCCGCAGCGCGGTGTCCCCGGCCTCGTGGCCGAGCGCGTCGTTGATCTCGTGCAGCGAGTCCATGTCGAACATGAACACGGCGACGACCTCGCCGGCCACGGTGATCGAGAGGGCCTCCTGGAGCGCTTCGAGCGACCGGCGCCGGCTCGGCAGGCCCGTGAGCGGGTCGTGGTAGGCGTCGTAGCGGAGCTGGTCAATGAGGCGCGAGTTGTCGACGGCGATGCTCACGTGCGCGGCGACGGTCTCCAGGAGCTGGAGGTCCACCGGCAGGAAGTGCGACATCTCGCCGCCGAAGCGGTCGGAGACCGACAGGCACCCGTACACCTCGTCGCCCGAGCGCAGCGGCACGAGCAGTGCGTTGCGGAGCCCGGCGGCCGCGAGGGCCTCGCGCTGCTCGGGCGTGCCGTGCCGGGGGCCGATGAGGGTCGGCTCGCTGGTGTCGATGACGGCCTGCTGGAGCTCGTCGGGGACCGGGTCGAGGTCGGTGAGGCCCACGTCGTCCACGGACGAGGTGAGCCGGATCTCCGGGTAGCGGCCGTCTGCGGGGACCCACACGGTCGCGGACTCCGCGGACAGGAACTCGCGCAGCCGACCCAGGGTCGCGTCGATGAGCCGGTTGGACCTGACGGACCCGGCGACGAGGCTGGTGAAGTTGTTGAGCTCGTTGAGGATGTGCCGCTGGCGCCGCAGCTTCATGTAGCTGCGGGAGAGGGCCACGATGACGAGCAGGAGCGCCCCGAGCGGGATCCAGGCCCACGGGGTGGCCTCGATGAGGATGAGGAACACCAGCCCCACGCAGGAGGCCATGAGCGGCCCGGCGAGGGTGAGCGCGAAGCCCGACCACGCCTTGAGCATGCTCCGCCACCCGTTGAGCAGGAACATGAGCGAGGAGATGAGGGCCGTGGTGATGAACCCGGTGATGACGATCGCGCCGACGATGACGAGCCACGTCATGGGGTTGTTCGCCGAGCCGATGCCGACGGCCTGGACGATGGCCGCGGAGGTGCCCGCGCCGAGCGCGGAGATGCCCATGTTGAACAGGGACTTGAGGGGGCCGACCGGGGAGCGGAGGTACCGCCCGCCGTAGAACAGGCCCGAGGAGACGATCCGGACGGCCACGATCCAGAACGGCGGCAGGTAGAACAGCGCCAGGACCAGCGGGATGTCGGCGAGGTTGAAGGAGATGCGGTGGCCGCGCAGGTCCTGCTGCACGAGCAGGTTCTGTGCGGCTAGGAACGCGACTGTGAAGGCGCCCGCCTGGAGCAGCGGGGCGTTCTCGGGCGGTCCGAAGGCGACGAGCATCCCCGCGTCGGCGCCCAGGACGAGGATCGTGAGCGCCCATGGCGCGGCTTTGAGCAGGATGCTGCTGAACTGCTCATTCGCCATGGGCGGACTCGATCGACATGCGGTACCCGGCTACGGGGTGATCTCGCCGGAGTTCTGGACCGTGTACGACGACTCGGTCACAGCGGCGGCCTTGGTGATCTCACCGGAGTTGCCCCCTGCGGAGGCGGGTCCGGCGATCACGCAGGCGGCGATCAGGCCCGCAGCGGCCGCCGCGCTGAGCTTCTTCAAAAATCTGGCCGGTTTCACAGGGCCTCCCGTGAGTGGTGGGTACGTTCAGTCAAGGGGACCAGTTGAGCCCATGGTGCCACAGTCGGATCGCACTAGGGAAGGCTTGCGACCGTGATTCTCGTGCTCTTTCTGGTTCAGCCCTACGTGCGAGTAGGGTCCGCGCCCATTGTCGCCGATGACCCCGCGGCGTTCGCTGACGGGTCGGGCGTTCGCAGCGCATGACACGGCCCTTGTGAATAGGTTAGGCTTGCCTTACTCCTGAAGACGGCCACAACTCGACAAGGAATACGCCCATGTCTGCTGACACCGCCAGCGCGATGTCGTTCTCGGCCCGGATCCGCGAGGCGTCGTGGTCCCGCCACCAGGGCCTCGACCCCTCAGCCGACGCCGAGCGCGAACCGGGCCTGTTCGACCGGCTCTTCGACGGCTCCCTCGGCGTGGACGACTACACCCGCTGGCACGCGCAGCAGTTCTTCGTCTACGAGGCCATCGAGGCCGCGGGCGACCGCCTCGCGGACGACCCGGTCGCCGGGCCGTTCGTCTTCGCGGAGCTGGCGCGCCGTCACTCGATCGAGGCGGACCTGAAGTTCCTCATGGGCCCGAAGTGGCGCTCGGGCGCCGAGCCGCTCCCGTCCACGCGCGCCTATGTGGATCGCATCACGGAGGCCGCGGCGGAGCCGGGCGGGTACGTCGCGCACGCGTACACGCGCTACCTCGGGGACCTCTCGGGCGGGCAGGCGTTCGGGAAGGCCGCGCGCCGCAACTACGGCTTCAACGGCGAGGGCGCCTCGTTCTACGAGTTCACCGGGATCGGCAGCCCGAAGGCGTTCAAGGACGAGTACCGCTCGCGCCTGGACGCGATCGACCTGCCCGAGGACGCGAAGGCCCGCCTGGTCGAGGAGATCCTCCTCGCCTACGACCACAACGGCGCGGTGCTCTCGGAGCTGGGCGCGAACCTGGGCCGCAACCCGTTCGAGCCGAAGACCGTGGCGGCGATCTGCCACCACATGAACCACGACCACGCCGCCGACACCCTCGTCATCTGCCGCGGCGCGGGCGGGCGGCCCGAGGCGCACGCGGCCCGGATGACGGGCTTCGACGGCGAGGGCGCGGACTTCAAGGCGTCGGTCGGCGACGGCGAGGTGGCGATCCGCCTCGCCTGGGCCCGCCCCCTCACCGAGCGCGCGGAGGTCCGGCCCGAGATCGTGCGGATCTTCACCGAGTCCAAGGAGCAGCTGGACGGCTGACCCTTACCGGTCGGTGATGTCCTGATTGTCGCGACACGCCGGGCGGTGACGCATCTCCCCCGCCCGGCGCCGTCGGCGCTACCGTGTCCCGGTTGCCAAGCTCACGGACGGCCCCCCGGAGCCGCACTCGCTGCGGCCCGCCGTCCCGTCCGATGAGTCAGCCATGGACCCGGAGGATTCGTTGTCCGATACCGGACCGGTAGGCGCCGAAGCGATTCGGCGCCACGCCGCCCGGCCGCACCGCACGAGGGGCCAGCACCGCGCCTCGTGGGCCGCAGAACTCTCCCCGCTGCTGGCGGGGACCCAGCGCCGCTACACCGCCGTCGTCGGCTCGGCCGTGGCGGGCGCTTCCATCGTCGCGATGGCGACCGCCGCCGGTATGCCGTCCGGTGAGGAGCCCGAGCCGTCCAGGGCCGTCAGCGACATCGCCGCGCTCGCCGCGGAGGCGAGCGTCCCCGAGGACGTGCTCGCCGAGGGCACCGGAGACGCCGGGGCCGTCCCCGCGGGGGCCGCGCCCGGTGAGGCCGTGGCCGCCGCGGACACCGCCGAGCGCGTCTCGCCGGTGACCGCGCAGGACGCGCAGGTGAAGTGGCGTCCGATGCTCGACCACATCACGATCACGTCGCTGTTCGGGCAGCGCTGGGGCCGCAACCACAACGGCGTCGACTTCGACGCCGCGACCGGCGACCCGGTCTACGCGGCCTACCCGGGCACCGTGAAGCACGCGGGCTGGGAGACCGGCTTCGGGAACCTCGTGATCATCGACCACGGCAACGGCGTCGAGACGTACTACGCGCACAACTCGAAGATCGTCGTCGCCGAGGGCCAGTGGGTCGACGGCGGCGAGCAGATCTCCGAGGCCGGGAACACCGGCCGCTCCTTCGGCTCCCACTGCCACTTCGAGGTACACGTGAACGGGGAGCCGGTGGAGCCGCTGAACTACCTCTCCGGTGTGGGCCTGGAGCTGCGCTAGAGCTTCGTCACCGGGGCGAGCCGCAGGATGACCCATTTGGGTTCGCCGTCGCCGAAGTCGATGCGCGCCTGGGCCCGCGGGCCCGAGCCCTTGAGCTCCACGACCCGCCCGAGCCCGTACTTGTCGTGCGTGACGCGGTCGCCCACGTCGAGCACGGGGACGTCACCGGAGTTGCGCATGACGATCGGCTGCCCGAACGAGGGCGCCTTCGTCTTGACGACCCGCGGCGGCGGCGCGGACTCGGACCACTCGATGAGGTCCCCGGGGATCTCGGCGAGGAACCGGCTGGCCGCGTAGTACTGCGGCTGCCCGAAGATGTTCCGGGTCCCGGCCCGCGTCAGGTGCAGGTGCTTGCGGGCGCGGGTGAGGCCCACGTACGCGAGGCGCCGCTCCTCCTCCATGTCCCCGGGCTTGCTCATGGACCGCTCGTGCGGGAACAGGCCGTCGTCGAGCCCGGTGAGGAACACCGTGTCGAACTCCAGGCCCTTCGCGGTGTGGAGGGTCATGAGCGTGACGACCCCGCCCTCCTGGGCCTCGGGGTCGGGGATCGAGTCGGCGTCCGAGACGAGCGCGACGTGCTCCAGGAACGACGGCACGTCCGCGTTCAGGTCCGCCTCGCCTGTCTCGTTCTCATACGCGTCCGTAGTGCCGCGCATGACCTGCTCGGTGAACTCGTGCGCGACCGCGACGAGCTCCTGGAGGTTCTCGATGCGCCCCTCGTCCTGCGGGTCCTTGGACTGCTCCAGCCCGTCGAGGTACCCGGTGTCGGCGATGAGCTTGTCGAGGACCTCCTCGGGCGGCGCGGTCTTCGCGAGTTCCGTTGCGGCGTCGATGATCTCGCAGAACTTGCGGATGCCGGGCCGGGCCCGGCCGGAGATCCCGGCGGCCTCGTCGGCCCGGTGCAGCGCCTCGGGGAACGACACCTTCAGCCGCGCCGCGAGCGCCTCCACCTCGGCGACGGCCCGGTCGCCGACGCCGCGCTTGGGCGTGTTCACCACTCGCATCGCCGAGACCGTGTCGTCCGGGTTCGCCGTCAGCTTCAGGTACGCGAGCATGTCGCGGACCTCCTTGCGCTCGTAGAAGCGCACGCCGCCGACGACCTTGTACGGGATGCCGCGGCGCACGAACACCTCCTCGAACGCGCGGGACTGGGCGTTGGTGCGGTAGAAGATCGCGGTGTCGCCGAAGCTCGTGTCCTTCGCGTCCACGAGCTCGTCGATGCGCCCGGCGACCCACGCGGCCTCGTCGTGCTCGTTGTCCCCGGTGTGCCCGAGGATGCGCCCCCCGGGGCCCTCGTCGCTCCACAGGCGCTTCTCGCGGCCGCGCTCGGTGTTGTTGCGGATGACCCCGTTGGCGGCGTCGAGGATCGTCTGCGTGGACCGGTAGTTCTGCTCCAGCAGGATCGTCTTCGCGTCGGGGAAGTCCCGCTCGAACTCGATGATGTTGCGGATCGTGGCGCCGCGGAACGCGTAGATCGACTGGTCGGCGTCGCCGACCACGCACAGCTCGGCCCGGTCGTCGCCGGTGCCGACCAGCTCGCGCACCAGCGTGTACTGGGCGTGGTTGGTGTCCTGGTACTCGTCGACCATGACGTGCCGGAAGCGCATCCGGTACAGCTTGGCGACGTCCGGGAACGCCCGGAACAGGTGCACCGTGGACCCGATGATGTCGTCGAAGTCGACGGCCTGCGCGAGGCGCAGCCGCTCGTCGTACTGCGCGTACACGTCGGCGACGAGCTTCGTGCGCGCGTCGTCGGCGCTCGACGCGGCCTGGTCGGGCCCGATCAGCTCGTTCTTGAGCCGGGAGATCTCGGCGGCGAGCCAGCGCGGCGAGTGCTTCTTGGAGTCGAGGCCGAGGTCCTTGACGATCTGGGTGAGCAACCGCCGGGCGTCGTCGGTGTCGTAGATCGTGAAGGACTGCTTCCAGCCGAGCCGGTGGGCCTCGCGGCGCAGGATGCGCAGGCACGCGGAGTGGAACGTGAGGACCCACATGGCCCGCGAGCGGGGCCCGATGAGGTCGTCGACGCGTTCGCGCATCTCTGCGGCGGCCTTGTTCGTGAAGGTGATCGCGAGGATCTCGCCCGGGTGGGCGCCCCGCTCCCCCAGGAGGTAGGCGATGCGGTGGGTGAGGACGCGGGTCTTGCCCGAGCCCGCGCCCGCCACGATGAGCAGCGGCGATCCGGCGTGCTCGACGGCTTGGCGTTGCGGTTCGTTGAGGCCGGTCAGGAGGTCGTTCATCACCGTTGATTATGCCGCGCCGGGTACGACAATCCGGCGCGGCGGTCGCCCGTTAGAGCGGCCCGCGGCCCGCGCGCAGGACCAGCATCGCGATCTGGACGCCGTCCTCGCCGAGGGCCGTGCGGTACTTCTCCAGGATGGCGCGTTCGCGGTCGAGGACCAGGCGGGTGCCGCCGTTGGCCATGCGGATCTCGCCGATGCGCTTCGAGACGGCGGCGCGGCGCTGCCAGATGCGGATGAGCTCGTCGTCGAGCGCGTTGATCTCGGTGCGCAGGCTGTCGAGCTCGTCCGTCGTCACTTCGGTCTGGGCGGTCATCAGGGTCTCCTTGCGTGGATTCGGATCTAGGTCCGGGAGGTCGCCCCGAGCGTGAAAAAAGCCCCGGGCGGATCCGCCCGGGGCTGTAGGTCTGAGTTCAGCGCGACCTACGGCTCGGGTGGTCCGTGCCGTAGTAAAAGTAAAATCGCGCGCTCTGAGTCACGCCGCAAGTATGCCACACGCCCGCCGGTGGGACCAGCGGGCGTGTGGCGATAACTACAGTGTTCGCCTGGTGTTTAGGCGTCCGAACCCCAGTCGGCGCGGGCGGCGCGGCGGCGCATGAGCACCATCGCGACGACGCCGGCGACCAGGACCGCACCGCCGATGGAGGCGATGTAGGTCAGGCTGGTGCCGGTGACCGGCAGCTGCGGCTTCGGCGACTCGGAGGGCGTCTCGACGACGTCGAGGTTGAACTCCAGCTCGGCCGCGTACTCCGAGGTGTGCTCCTCGGCGAGGATCAGGCGCTGGCCGACGACGTCGGCGCCTTCGGCGTCGACGGGCACGAAGGTGCGCCCGGCCGGCGTGGTCCAGGTGATCGAGTCGGTGACGAGCGTGACGCTCGCGTTGGCCGCCTCGTCGAACTGGACGTAGAAGGTCTGGCCGTCGACGAAGGTGGAGACCTCGTCGCCGTTCTCGTCGACGATGGTGGCGCCCTCGGGCTGGCTGAAGGTCAGCTCGTCGAAGTTGGTGGAGACGGTGAACGGGCCGACCTTGGCGCCGTCGGTGACGGCCGCGGAGTCGTCGACCTCGAAGTAGGGCTCGAAGTCGGGCTCGTCGACGGGCTCGGCGATCTCCAGGAGGTAGTCGTGGACCGCGAGGACCGCGGTGTCGACACCGGCCTCACCCTCGGTGGGGTCGGAGGCGTTGATCGCGAAGCCGTCGGTCAGCTCCCAGATGGCGGCCTGGGTGCCGGCGTAGGCGACCTCGTCCTGGGTGAACGGGTCGATGGTCTCGCCGTCGACGCCGGCGGCGGCCAGCAGGTCGGCGGCGTTGTTGCCGTTGTAGCCCTCAAGGAGGACGCCGAGCACGTACGGCAGGGCGGCCGGGTCGTCGAGGGCGATGTCGTCCCAGGGGCGCTCGGCGTGGATCAGGTCGCTTTCGAGACCGACCTCGATCTGGATGCAGTAGACGGTGCGGGCTTCGCCGTCACCGAGGTCGATGCCCATGACGACGGCCTGCGGGTTCTGGTTCCCGTGCAGGCGGATGCCGTCGGACTCGAACACGATGGTCCCGGACGCACCCGACGGGGTGGGTTCCTCGTCTTGCGCTTGGGCTGCGGCGACACCGCTGAGGCCGAGCATGACGCCCGCCGCAGCGGCGAGCGTCCCTTTCAGGGCTTTGCTCATCATTCGTAGAAGTCCCTTTGCTTTTCCGAGGGATTGACGCGTTGGAATGTTCCTTCCGACACGTTAGCGGCCGCCCGCCGGTTGCATCAGGGGGCCGGGGATCGCTGAGCTGGGGACCTGTTGCGAGGCAACGAAAGCGGCGCGACCTGGGAGAGGCGCGCCACTATAACGATTCGGTATCGACTCACCCTGTGCGATCAGGACGGTGACGGGGGGCGACCAGCGGGGCCGGTGTGGCGCGCGCGAGCGGCCGGAACCGGGGCGGATCGCTTGCCCCGGTTCCGGCCTCATCATGCGCCGGGCGGAAGAAGAGCCGAGGAGCGCGCCCGGCCGGACCGGGTCGACGTGGTCCGGATCGCTCCTGCGGCAGCGGACGGGTCTGGGGGACCGCCCGCGTCCCTGGTGCTTAGTGCGCCGTGGCCTTGCGGCGCTTGGCGAACACGGTGACCGTGAGGCCGCCGACGAGCAGCGCCAGCCCGGCCGCGAACGCGACGGTGAGGCTGGTGCCGGTCTTGGGGAGCTGCGCGCCTCCGGCCTCGGAGGGCCGGTCGGTGGGGGCGTCGAGGGCGAAGCGCCATTCGGCGGGGACCTCGCCTTCGCGCGGCTGCGCGAGGATCAGCTTCTGCGAGTCGCCGGAGATCACCCGGTTCGCGGCGTCGCCCGAGAGGGACGCCTCGGTGGTCGCGAGGAACACCCGGCCCACCGGCAGGTCGTATGCGGCGGTGCCGGTCACGGTGATCTCGCTGCTGTTGTCGTCGAGGGCGATCCAGAACTGCTCGCCGTCGTCCAGGGAGTCCGCGATGTCGCCGTTCTCCTTCTCCAGGCGGCCGCCGTCGGCTTCGAGCGCGACGGGGCCGGCGTTGGACCGCACCGTGTACGGGCCGAAGCGCCCGTCCACGTAGGCGGCGTCCTCCTCGCCTTCGAGGTCCACGATGTACTCCGAGGGGTCGGGCACGCGCCCGGGCTCCTCGGTGAGGTGCTCGTAGATCGCGAGGACCGCTTCGTCCTCGCCGTTGTTGCCGCCCTTGACCGGGTTGTCCTCCAACAGGTCCCAGCCGTCGGTGAAGTGCCAGACGGCGGCCTGCGTGCCCGCGTACGCGACTTTCACGGTCTGCTCGTCGGACCAGTCGGGGTTGACCTCGCCGCCGGAGCCCTCGATGAGGTCTTCGGCGCCGACGTTCGGGTACCCGTTGAACAGGACCCACCGCACCGCTTCGAGGTTCGCGACGCCCGACTCCTCCCAGAAGCCCTCCTCGTAGGGGGACTCGGTGTCGAGCGGGGTGCGGATGTCGATGCAGTAGACGGTGTACGTCTCCTCGGTGCCGTGCGGGGTGAGCCCGAGGACGTTGGCCCACACGTCGTACCGGTCGTCGTCGAGGTTCCCCCGCAGCTCCAGGCCCGGCTCGGCGACGGGGTCGCCGGTGATCGGCGCAGGCTCCTCCTGCGCGAAGACGGGCCCGCCGGTGAGGACGGCGGCCATGGCCGCCGCGGCGGCGAGCGGAGTGCGGATCGTCTTGAGTCTCATCGTGATTCGGTCCTCCTGGGAGTGGACGTGAGGTGTGGGGCCGCGGCGCCCGTCACGAAGGGAAACGAGGCCCCTGCGCGAACGGGCGCGGCCACTCCACCGAACGATGTGGAGAATCCTCCGAAAGTACGAGGACGAATCAGGGCAGGCGCCGCTCGCGGCACTCCCGCAACACGCAAGCAGGGGCCGGAGCACCCCGCGGCGCGCTCTATAGTCGGAGTCATGCCGATCTCGAAAGCCGCCGCTCGCGGCATCACCGACGAATTCGCCCGGCGGAGGGGCCCCAAGACCGGGCTGGTCGTGGGCGCGTCCTGGGGGAACCCGGTGCTGACGGCCGCGCTCGAAGCGCTCATGCCCAAGGACAGGCTCACCGTCGTCGCCGACCGGTCCTCCATTGAGGACCTCCGCGCGTCGCTGGCCGCCGAGGGCTCCTGGACCGCCGGGAACGTCACCGCCGTCGCCGACCTCGGCGACGCCGAGCCCGCCGAGGAGGTCATGCTCGCCGAGGCCGTGACCGTCGAGGCCGAGGCGTTCATCGACCGGATCGCCCTGCTGCGCGAGAAGGTCGCCCCCGGCGGGGTCCTGTCCTTCGCCGCCACCCTCACCGCGCCCGCGCGCGAGGAGATCGCCGAACTGGTCGCCGACTACGGCATCGGCACCGACCTCATCGTCCGGTCCCTCCCGCCCGTGCGCATCCACAAGCTCCGCATCGGCTCCGCGTCCGAGCACGACGGCGCGCCGCGGGCCGTCGCCCCCGCCGAGGACCTCGCCCCCGCCTGGCGCGCGTCCTCGGTCGCGCTCACCCCGAGCACCCACATCGACTCCAACGGCGTCATCGCCGCCGGACTCCTCCTCGGGACCGCCTGGGCCGCGAAGAAGATCAGGCCCTCCTCGAAGGCGTGGGTCCTGCCCGCGCTCGCCGCCGTCCCCGTCGCCGCGTTCTTCCGCGACCCCGTGCGCGACGCGGACCTGCGCGGCGAGGACGACGAGCCCGAAGCCGTGCTGGCCGCCTCCGACGGCCGCATCATGGCCGTCGAGACCGTCGTGGACGAGCGCTTCGGCGCCGCCACCGGCAGCGCGGGCGCCGAGTGGCTGCGCATCGCCGCGTACCTGTCGATCACCGACGTGCACATCAACCGCTCGCCCGTCGCGGGCGAGGTCGTCGACGTGTTCACCGAGCGCGGCGGCTACGCGAAGGTCTCCGCGCCCGAGGCCGAGCACAACGCCGCCTGCTACACCGTCGTCGCGACCCGCCGCGGCCGCGTCGTCGTCGCCCAGCGCACCGGCGCGGTCCTGCGCCGCATCGTCAACCGCACCAAGCCCGGCGCCTCGCTCGCCAAGGGCGAGCGCTACGGCCTCATCAGGTTCGGCTCCCGCACCGACGTGTACCTCCCCGCCGGAGCAGCCGAAGCCGCGGTCGTCCCCGGCGACCCGGTCAGGGCCGGAGAGACCGTGATCGCCCGCTGGCGCTAAGCCTGGGCAGCGAGGTTCTTGAGGTCCACGACCTGGAGCGCGTCCTCGACGGCCGCCGACAGCGGCAGGTCGTCGAGGGCCTCGGCGTCCCACCAGCGCGACTCGCTCGTGGAACCGCCCGCGGCCTCCACGACCACGGCCGCCGAAGGATCGGGGACGGTGGCCGAGTAGATCGCGCGCACCCCGTGCCAATCGAGGGGGTACCCCTCGGGGCCGATGGCGCGGCGGTGCCTGAACGACGTGACGTTGAGCAGCCCGCCGACCAGGGCCTCCTGGCCGGTCTCCTCGTAGATCTCCCGCGCGACCGCGGCCTTCGGGGACTCCCCGAAGTCCACGCCGCCGCCGGGCAGGTGCCAGGTCCCGCCGCCGGGGTAGCCCTCGGCGATGCGGGCGAGCAGGATGCGGCCGTCCACGTCCGCGACGACCCCGTACGCGCCGAAGCGCTGGCCGCGGCGGCGACGCCCCTTCTTCGCCTTCGCGGGCGGGACGGGGCGGGTCTCCTGCGGGGCCTTGTCGACGCGCCCGGCGAGCCGGTCGTCGGCGAGCCCGAGGGCCGCCGAGACGAACGGCGAGTGGGGTTCGGCGGCCGCACGCGACGGCTCGACCCACTCCGCCGTCTCACCGGCACTGTGCTCTAGAACGACGCCCTCAGCAGGCCCGCCCTTGACGTCGGCGGCGTAGACGATCGCGTTGGTGTGGACCCCGCGGCGGGCGACCGCCACGGCCTCCAGGGGACGCCCCACGACCACCTCGTAGCCGGTGTGCTCGGCGAGGAGCCGCCCGGCGGCCCGCTTCGGCGGCTCGCCGTGGTCGACGACCCCGCCCGGCAGGTGCCACGGCCCCGCTTCCCTGCCCGCGCGCTTCCGGCGCGTCAGCAGGACCCGGCCGTTCTCGTCACGTACCTCCCCGTACGCAGCTATCCGGAATTGCATCCCTCAACTGTACGGCGTGTTCACGTGGCGACTACTCCCATTCGATCGTGCCCGGGGGCTTCGAGGTGACATCGAGCACGACGCGGTTGACGTCGGCGACCTCGTTGGTGATCCGGGTGGAGATCTTCGCGAGCAGCTCGTAGGGCAGGCGCGACCAGTCGGCGGTCATGGCGTCCTCGGAGGAGACCGGGCGCAGCACGACCGGGTGCCCGTAGGTGCGGCCGTCGCCCTGGACGCCCACGCTGCGCACGTCCGCGAGGAGCACCACCGGGAACTGCCACACGGACCGGTCCAGGCCCGCGGCGGTCAGCTCGGCGCGCGCGATCGCGTCTGCGGCCTTGAGCAGGTCCAGGCGCTCCTTCGTGACCTCGCCGACGATGCGGATGCCCAGGCCGGGGCCGGGGAACGGGTGGCGCCAGATCATCGCCTCGGGCAGGCCCAGCTCCAGGCCGATCGCCCGGACCTCGTCCTTGAAGAGGGTCCGCAGCGGCTCCACCAGCGCGAACTGGAGGTCGTCGGGGAGCCCGCCCACGTTGTGGTGGCTCTTGATGTTCGCGGTGCCGGTGCCGCCGCCGGACTCGACCACGTCCGGGTACAGGGTGCCCTGCACGAGGAAGTCGATGCCCTGCTCCTCGGCGAGCCCGCGGGCCGCGGCCTCGAAGGTGCGGATGAACTCGCGGCCGATGATCTTCCGCTTCTCCTCGGGGTCCGTGACGCCCTTGAGGGCGGTGAGGAACTGCTCCGAGACGTCCACGGTGCGCACGTCGATGCCGGTGAGCTGCGCGTAGTCCTTCTCGACCTGCTCGGCCTCGCCGGCGCGCAGCAGCCCGTGGTCCACGAACACGCACGTCAGCTGGTCGCCGACGGCCCGGTGCACGAGCGCCGCCGCGACGGAGGAGTCCACGCCGCCCGAGAGCGCGCACAGGACCCGCTTGTCGCCGACCTGCTCGCGGATGGCCGCGACCTGCTCGTCGATGATCGCCGAGTTCGTCCAGTTCGGCTTGATGCCCGCGATGTCGTGCAGGAAGTGCCGGATCACGGCCTGGCCGTGCGGGGTGTGCGCGACCTCCGGGTGGTACTGGACGCCCGCGAGGCGCGACTCCAGGTTCTCGAACGCCGCCACCGGCGCGCCGCCGGTGCGCGCGACCACGTCGAAGCCCGCGGGGGCCTCGGTCACGGAGTCGCCGTGGCTCATCCACACCGACTGGTGCTCGGGGAGCCCGTCGAGGAGCTTCGAGGCGCACAGCACGTCCAGCTCGGTCCCGCCGTACTCCGACAGGCCGGTCTTCGCGACCGTCCCGCCCAGGGCCTTCGCCATCGCCTGGAACCCGTAGCAGATCCCCAGCACCGGCACCCCGGCCGCGAACAGCGCCGGGTCCACCTGCGGGGCGCCTTCGGCGTACACGCTCGAAGGGCCGCCGGACAGGATGATCGCGGCGGGCTCCTTCGCGAGCATCTCCTCCGCGGGCATGGAGGACGGGACGATCTCCGAGTAGACGTGGGCCTCCCGGACGCGGCGAGCGATGAGCTGCGCGTATTGGGCCCCGAAGTCGACCACCAGCACCGTTTGTCGCATGCCACCAGCGTAACCGGTCGTCGTCCTCACACCCGTAGGCGCCGCTACGCTTTTGACGTGCTCAACAACCCGGGCGTGGACGAGTCGGTCCGCCGGGTCGGCGACGACCTCAAGTCGTGGACCCCTGGCGAGGCCGCGCCGGTCCTCGCCGTGCGCGCGGCCTGCGGGATCGCCGTCGCCATGGCCGCCGTCGCGTTCCTCGACCACCCCGGCTGGGGCCAGGCCGCGATCATGGGCGCCTGGCTCGGCGGGGTCGCCCTGCTCACCCCCGGGACGCGGACGGGGCCGTCGCTGCCGCTGCTCGTCGGGTTCGCCGGGTCGCTCGGGGTCGTCCTGGGCGCCATCCACAACCCGGTCCTGCTGGTGGCCGCCGCCGCGGCGTACGCGTTCACGCTCACGTTCACCGGCTCGGTGACGCACGTCGCGGGCGTGACGTTCACCGTCTCCGGCATCATGTTCTTCCTCGCCGAGCACATCACCGCCGGGACGACGCCGCTCATCGCGGCGGCCGCGGTCCTCGCGGGCGGGCTCCTCCAGGCGCTCATGGCGCTCCTGCCGCCCTATTTCCGGTGGGCCGAGGACCGGCGGACCCTCGCCGAAGCATGGCTCGCGCTCGCCGCCGAGGCCGAGACCCTCGCCTCGGACCCGGACGCGCCCTTCGACACCGAGGCCCTCCACGAGGCCGCCCGCGAACTCGACCGGCGCCGGGTCCTGCCCGCGGCGATCCTCGACGCACGCCGCCAGATCTACGCCGTCTCGGCCGCGATCGGCCGCACCGCCTCCGCGCGCGCCCGCGCCGACGCCCAGGACCGCGACACCGTCGCGTTCTACTCCGAGGCCCTGGAGATGGCCGCGCGGCTCCTCACCCACTTCGCCGACCGGATCACCGCCCGCCGCCCCGCGGACCTCGACTGGGACGACCTCCTCGCCGGGCTCTCCCAGAACCCCATGGCGACGTCCACCGGCACGATGCCCACCGAGATCGGCGGGCTCCTGCGCACCCTCCACGAGACCGGCGGGTTCGCCGAGCGCATCACCTCCGGCGGCGACTCGGTCGTCGCCGACCCCGCGCTCGCCCACGCCACATCCACCGTCCGCCAGGCCGCCGGGCAGCTTCGGGCCCGGCTCCACCGCCGCGACCCGGTCGTCCACCACGCGCTGCGCCGCGCCGGGGTCATCGCGCTCGCCATGACGATCGGACTGCTCTGGCCCACCGGCCACGGCTACTGGATCCCCTTGACGGCGTGGCTGGTCCTGCAAGCGGACTTCTCGGGGACGCTCACCCGCGGCGTCACCCGCGCGGCCGGGACCACCGGCGGCGTCGTCCTCGCCTCGCTCCTCGGGCTCCTGATCCCGCAGGGGCAGGTGTGGATCAGCCTGACGATCCTCACGTACGCGCTCCTCGCCTACCTGGTGCGCCCGGTGTCGATGCTCGTGTTCACGGCCGCGGTCTCCGGGTTCACGGTGTTCCAGATCGACCTCACCGGCGAGAACCCGCTGTCCGCGGCCCTCGACCGCGGCGCCTGCACCCTCGTGGGCGCGGCGCTCGCGATCGGCTTCTACGTGCTGGTCCCGACCTGGCAGACGCGCCGCCTCGGCGACCTCCTCGGGGACCTCGTGGACGCCTACCGCGACTACGCGCGCCTGGTCCTGGACCGCCAGGCCCACCCGGACGACTACGACCGCAAGACGATGCACGCCGCGATCGACCAGGTGCGGGCCCGCCGGGCCGCGCTCACGCAGGCCGCGGACCAGGCGAAGGCCGAGCCGATCGGCGGCCCGGGGCCCATGTCGGGGGACGTGCTCGGCGCGGAGGCGGCGCTGTCGCGGGCCGCGCGGGCCCTGGTCGCGGTGAACGCGACGCTCGCCCGCGGCGAGGAGGCGCCGGGCCTGGCCTGCGTCGACGAGTTCGCGGATGCACTGGACGCCGCCTACATGCGGCTGGCGGCCCTCGCACGGAACGCGGCGCCGCCGCGGGGCGTGGACCTGAGCGACGCCACCGCGCGGCTCGACAGGGCCCTGGGGGCGATCGAGGACCGCGGGACGCGCACGCGGCGCAACGTGCTCCGCTGGGAATCGGACAACCTGGTGGACGCGCTGGACGACGCCGCGCACGTCATGACCGGCTGGGTCGACTAGAAGAGGGCGGCGCGGGCCGTCGCGACGGCTGCCTCTGTTCTTTCCCTGTGCGCGTCGCTGAGCGGTTCGAGTTCGATGAGGTCCACGCCCACCACCTGGAGCTGGTCGGGCAGGTGGAGGTCGTTGGGGAGGCGCGGGACGGGGCGGCGGGGCCGGTCCTCCGCGTCGGCGGCGATGTCGGCGATCTCCTGCACGAGGGCGTGCATCGCGTCGGCCCGCGGAGACCAGCGAGCGGGCGACCAGTGGCGCGTGCCTTCGACGACGCGCCCGATCGCCCGCTCGATGTCGGAGCTCACTGCCGCTAGTCGCCCTGGAAGTAGGACAGGAGGCGCAGCAGGTTCCAGTACAGGAAGATGAGGCCCGCGGTGAGGCCGAAGGCCCCGGCCCACGCGTATTTCTTCGGGGCGCCGTTGTTCGCCGAGTACTCGATCATGTCGAAGTCGAGGATGAACGAGAACGCGGCCCACAGGGTGATGCCGATCGCGATGATCCACTGGAGGGTGTTGGCGTTGCCGTCGTTCGCGAACAGGCCGAGGTCGAGGCCGAAGAGGCTCGCGACCAGGTTGACCATCGACAGCGCGAAGATGCCGATGCCCGCGCCGACCATGACCTTGACGAACACCGGCGAGGCTTTGAGGATGCGGAACTTGTACAGCGCCAGCATGGCGCCGAACACGAGGATCGTCGCGAGCAGCGCGTTGACCACGATGCCGGGCCACTGCTGCTCGAAGATCGCCGAGACGCCTCCGAGGAGGAGGCCCTGTCCGATGCCGTATGCGAACGCCACGAAGGGGTTCGTGATCGGCTTGAACATGGAGAAGATGATGACGCCGAGGCCGACGACCCCGCCGACCGTCATGAGCAACCCGGCCGTGCCCAAGGACGAGGCGTCGCCGCTGCCGACCATGCCGTACGTGAGGAGTGCGGCCACGAAGGTCGCGGCGACGAGGGCGACGGTGCGGATGATGACGTCGTCGATCCGCATGGTCTCGACCTGCGGCGCCTGGGTCATCTGTCCGTAAGGCCCGTACGCGGCACCCATGTGCTGCTCGTTGTACTGGGTCTTCACCATGTTCCGTAGGGATGAGTTCCTGCTCTGGATTGCCATGACCTGCGGTCCTCCGTCGAATGTTCAGGGTGGTACCAGACTATCCGGTACTTGCTGGGAATACGAGAAGCGGCGGGGGCATTCCGCCCCCGCCACCTGTGAATCTCTTCAGGAACTACGAGACGACCGTGATGCGGCCGAGCTCGGGCGCCTCCAGGGGCGCGGCCTGGGTGCCGTACTCGGCGATGTAGTCCTCGAACGCGTCGACGTCGAGCTCGCCGAAGAGGCGGTTCTCGCCCTCGGCGAACGCGGCGAAGGAGTCGCCGCCGTCGGCGAGGAAGGAGTTGACCGTCACGCGGTAGACCTGGTCGGCGACGATCGCCTCACCGTTGAGGGTGAGCGAGTCGGCGACGATCTGGTCGGTGCCGGTCTTGGTCTTGTCCCATGTGTACGTGAAGCCCTCCGACACCTGGAGGACCAGGGTCGTGGAGCGGCCTTCGCTCGGCAGCTGCTGCTGGAGCGCTTCGAGGATCTGCGCGCCGGTCAGGTCGAGGGTGACCACGTAGTTCGCGAACGGCTGCACGGTGAACACCTCGCCGTAGGTCGCCTCCCCCGGCGTCCCCTGCGAGTAGAGGAGGTCGGCTCTGACGCCGCCGGGGTTCATGAACGCGATCTCCGCGCCCCCGGTGTCGGCGCCCGCGGTGTTCCACAGCTGCGCGTCGGCGATGAGGCTCCCGAGCGGGAACTCCTCGGCCCTGGTGGCGCCGCGCTTGATGTCCTCGGCGATGTAGCCGACGACGCGGTTCCCGGCCTCGGCCGCGAGCGGGCCGTACTCCTCCAGGATCTCGGTCTGGTCCTCGTCGGCGTCGACGTCGCGGGTGACGACGGTGTTGGAGCCGACGACGGTGGACCGGACGATGTCCTTGGTGCGCTTGTCGTAGGTCGCGTCGATCTCGGTGAACACGCGGCCGTAGTTGGACGCGGAGGTGACCAGGCGGGGGTTGCCGTTCGGGTCGTCCACGGAGCAGACGTACTCCTGGTGGGTGTGGCCGGAGACGATGACGTCGACGAGGGGGGTCATGGTCTCGGCGATGTCGACGATCGGGCCGGACATGCCGGTGGAGGTGCCGTCGGCGGACTCGCAGTCGTGGCCGGTGTCCTCGGCGACGGGCACGCCGCCTTCGTGGAGGAGGACGACGATCGCGTTGACGCCCTTGCGCTTGAGCTCGCGGGCGTACTTGTTGGCGGTCTCGGTCTCGTCCTTGAAGACGAGGCCCTCGATGCCGGACTTGGAGACGATGTCGCCGGTGCCTTCGAGGGTCATGCCGATGAAGCCGACCTTGACGCCGCCGCCGAAGTTCTTGATCCAGTACGGGTCGAGCACGGGCCGGCCGGTGTTCTCGTCGACGACGTTCGCGCCGAGGTAGGGGAAGTCGGCGCCCTCGAAGTCGTCGTCGCCCTCGATGATCCGGTTGAGCTCCTCGTACCCGGCGTCGAACTCGTGGTTGCCGACGGAGGAGACCTCGACGCCCATGGCGTTGAGGGACTCGATGGTGGGCTCGTCGTCGAAGACGGCGGACATGAAGGGGCTGGCGCCGATGAGGTCGCCGGCGGCCACGGTGGTGGAGTAGCGCTCGCCTTCGCGGGCCTGCTCCAGGTGGGTGGCGAGGTACTCGGCGCCGCCGACGGGCTCGGTGTGGCCGGGCCAGGTCAGGCTGGAGGCGGCCTCGATGTTGCCGTGGAAGTCGTTGATGGCCAGCAGCTGGAGGTCGACCTCGCGGCCGTGGCCGTTCCCGTGGCCGGGCCCGAAGGACCAGGCGCCGACCGCGAGCGTGGTCGCCGCGAGGGCGAGTGCTCCTGCCGCCGCGACGGCGCGGCGTTTGAAGTTGAACATGGCTCTCCGTACGGATGGGGGGTCGATGGGCAGGGCAGACACCCCAGATCCAATCATGGGACGATTGCCCGCGAGTCAACGCAGCATAACGGCTCGGCGAAGGCCGGGCAACGTAGCACGCGGTCACCGTCCGCACACCCTCACTCCCGGGATTTGGGATTATTTGGTTTCCTTGGGGCCCAACGGTTCGTTACCGCCACGTAACCGGCTTTGGTCCACATTGCTGACCCTTGCCCCATGAGACTCGCGTTGCTACAGTCACTGCGAGAACATTTCGCATATACAGCTTGTCACTTGGTGGGGACCACCGCACCACGTGCGGACATCGACGAGCGCACGCCCACAGGGGGGTTACCCGTTGACGACCGGCTACTTCACGACCGAAGAGCATGACACCCTCAGAGCCCGGGTGCGGGACTTCGCAGAGAGCGAAGTCCGACCGCACATCCCCGAAATGGAATCCACGAAGACCGTCCACACCGAGCTGTCCCGGCGCATCGCGGCGCAAGGATGGCTCGGCGTCACCGTGCCCGCCGAGTACGGCGGCATGGGCATGGGCCACTTGGCGAAGACCGTCATCATCGAGGAGCTCGCCCGCGTGTCCGGCGCGATGGGCGCGATGGTGCAGGCGTCCCAGCTGGGAGTCGCCAAGATCCTCCACTTCGGATCCGACGTGCAGAAGAAGACCTGGCTCCCCAAGGTCGCCGACGGGTCCTGCCTCCCCACCATCGCCGTCACCGAGACCGCCTCCGGCGGCCACGTCCTCGGCATGCGCGCCAGGGCCGTCCGCGACGGCGACGACTACATCCTCAACGGCCACAAGGTCTTCGTCGGCAACAGCCACGTCGGCGACCTGCACGGCGTGGTCGTCCGCACCGGCCTGGGACCGAAAGGGCTGACGGCTTTCCTGGTGGAAGCCGACCGGCCCGGGTTCGCGGTCGCACCGCAGCAGACCACGATGGGGCTCCACGGCTTCTCCTTCGGGGAGCTGCTGTTCGAGAACTGCCGGGTCCCCGCCGCCAACCGGCTCGGCGACGAGGGGGACGGCCTCGCCGTCGCCTACTCCTCGTCGATCCTCTACGGGCGCGCGAACCTCACCGCCGTCGCGCTCGGCATCCACCAGGCCATCCTGGAGGAGACCGTCGCCTACGCGACGGAGCGGGAGCTGTACGGCAAGCCCATCGCCGAACTCGACAACATCAAGCAGAAGATCGGGCAGATCACCTCGCGGCTCATGACCGCCCGCATCACTGCCTACCACGCCGCGGACCTGCTCGACCAGGGCAAGCCCTGCGACATCGAGCTGATGAACGCCAAGCTCGTCAACGTCGAGTCCGCACTCGACTCGGCGCGCGAGGCCATGGAGATCCACGCGGGCATCGGCCTCACCACCGAACGCCCGATCGAAAGGTTCCTCCGGGACGCGTACCACATATACGCCCCGGCGGGGACTTCCGACGTGCAGCGGCTGCGATTGGCCGAGGCCGCGATGGGACGGACCAAGGGCCAGTGGTCCGAGCGCATCGCGGCCGGGGCGGTCAAGGTCGGTAGTTAGCGTTCACCTTCCGGAGGGATCGGCCGGACGGCGAACGAAAAAGAGGAGGCAGCTTCGGCTGCCTCCTCTTCTCTGTTGCCCTACCCCTGGAGGGGGTTGTCGCCCCCGTACGGGTCGCGCTCCAGCGCGTTGCGCTCGCGGATGCGGTCCATCACCTTGGCGGCCATGCCCTTGATGATGTCCAGGCCCGGACGGCCCCAGTCGTGCGTCTCGGTGTCCACCACGCACACCGTCCCCAGGGTGTTCCCCTCGTCGTCGATGAGCGGCGCGCCCAGGTACGAGCGGATGCCGATCTTGTCGACCACCGGGTTCCCCGCGAACCGCGGGTAGTCGCACACGTCGCCGAGCACGAGCGCCTTGCCGCGGACCACCACGTGCGGGCAGTACCCGTGGTCGCGGTCCATCTCGCGGCCCACCTCGACCGCCTCCCCCGCGCCCGCGATCGCCTGGTTCCCGGCGTCCTCGTCCGGGGCGGCGAGGCCCGCGAAGTACTGGCGGTCCTCGTCGATGAAGTTCACCATCGCGTACGGCGCGCCCGTGAGCTGCGTCAGCTCCTTGGCGAGCTCGTCGAACTCGGGGTCCGGCAGGTCGCCGATCCCCAACTGGCGCAGGCGTTTGACCCGTTCGGGCGCGCCCGGGTCGTCGGGCGTGATCGTGAGACGGAACTCGTTCTCGGACATGGACATTGCAGGCTCCTTTACCGGACGCTCGAAGCAGCGGCCGACATCAGGTGCTTCGTCAGAGTGACCAGCACCAAGGTTGCGGAACGTGGATCGCGTGCGTCGCAGCAGACGATCGGGATATTCGGTTTGAGGTCCAGAGCGGCCCTGACTTCGTCCGGCTCGTAGTGGAACCCGGTCTCGAACTCGTTCACCGCCACGATGAACTGCGTCCCCCGCCGCTCGAAGAAGTCGAGCGCCGGGAAGCAGTCCTCCAGGCGGCGCGTGTCCGCGAGGACCACCGCGCCGAACGCCCCGTCCGACAGCTCGTTCCACATGAACCAGAACCGGTCCTGCCCGGGGGTGCCGAACAGGTACAGGATGTGCTGCGGGTCGAGCGTGATCCGGCCGAAGTCCAAGGCGACCGTGGTGGTCGTCTTGTCCCCCACGCCCGTGAGGTCGTCCGTCCCGATCGAGGCCGTGGTGATGGTCTCCTCGGTGCTCAGCGGCTCGATCTCCGAGACCGCTCCTACGAAGGTGGTCTTGCCGACCCCGAAGCCCCCGGCGACGAGCAGCTTGATGGCGGTGGGCAGGACTGGTTGTTGTGCGGGCGCTCGGTCAGAGTCGCCGTTGTAGGCCATTGAGGAGTGCCTCCAATACGGTTCTGTCAGTGGGATCGACGGCGGGGTCGGGGGCGTGGGCGGTCACGGCCCCGCAGTCCACGAGATCGGACAGCAGGACCTTGATGACCATGGCGGGCAGCCGCAGGTGGGCCGAGACCTCCGCGACCGAGATGGGCTCCCGGCACAGGATCAGCGCCTCGGCGTGCTCGGCCTCCAGCTGCGAGGGACGCAGCTGGCCGGTGGCGCGGACCAGGGACAAGAGGTCCAGCTTCGCCGTGGGTGCGGTGCGCCCGTTGCTGACGGTGTACGGCCGGACCAGCGGGCCCGCGTCCTCGTCGAGCAGTGGCCGGTGCTCGGAGTCGCCCATCAGCTCACCATTTCGCCGCTCGGTCTCCGGACGGGTGTCTCCAGGTACGGACGCACGCTCTTGACGAGGATCGACATCTCGTACCCGAGCACCCCCGCGTCCGCCTCCCGCCCGGCCGCCACGGCCAGGACCGCGCCCTGGCCCGCGGTCGACACGAACAGCAGCGTGTCGTCCAGCTCCGCGACCACCTGCCGCACCCCGCCCGCGGACCCGAACTGGGCCCCCGCGCTGCGCGCCAGCGAGAACATCCCCGACGCGATCGCCGAGAGCTGGTCGGCCTGGTCCGTGCCCATGCCGTGGAACGCCTTCTTGATGCCGTCCGAGGACAGCAGCAGTGCGCTGCGCGTGTGCGGGACCTTCCTGATGAGGCCCGCCAGCAGCCAGCTCAGATCCGTGTGGGCGCCTGCCTCGTCGCCTGCCATTAGAACTCCTCATTCCTGTACGGAGAAGAAACGGAATCGTTGGGGATCTGCGGACTCCCGTCCGCGCGCTGCTGGCCCTGCTGGAACGCCGCCATGAGCCCGGGGTCGTGCCCCGCGTCCGAACCCCGCGCCGACCGCACCGGGTCGTCCCGCAGCTGCGGGGCCAGGTGGGACTGCTTGGTGCGCTTGGGAAGGACGGGACGGCCGTCGGGGCCGTACGAGGGCTCCTGATATGCGGGGGCGTCGTACTGCGGGGTGTCGAACGACGGCCCCTCGATCGCCTGCATCTCCGCGGTCACCGGCAGGGCACCGGTGTCCACCGCGACGCTCACCGGCGTGTAAGCCGGGGCCGCATCCATCCGCGGCTGCGGCATCGGGGCGCTCCGCGGAGTCGCCCCCGCCGACGGGAGCGGACGCAGCTGCACCGAGGGCAGCTGCGGCGGCGTCTGCGAACCGGGCTGGCGCACCGGCATCGCCTGCGGCGCGGCCGGGATCTCCCGCGGCGCCGGCGCCTTCGGCGCCGGCGGCGTGTCGTCGCCGAGGAGTTCCTCGGGGACCACCAGGACCGCCTGCGTGCCGCCGAAGATGTTCGACTGCAACTGGACCGTCAGCGTGTGCCGGCGGGCCAGCGACGAGACCACGTACAGGCCGATGCGGCCGTCCGCGAGCAGCTCGTCCAGGTCGACACGGTCCGGCGTCGCCAGCATCGTGTTGTACCGGTTCCGCTCGTGGTTCTCCATGCCCAGCCCGCGGTCCTCGACCTCGACGGCGAGACCGGTCCGGACCCGCTGAACCCGGATGAGCACCTGCGTGCCCGGGGCCGAGAACGTCGTCGCGTTCTCCACGAGTTCGGCGACCAGGTGGATGATGTCCGCGACCGCGTGGCCCTTGAGCGTCCCCTCGATGGGGCGCACCAGCTTCACGCGGGCGTACTGCTCCACCTCGGCGACGGCCGAGCGGAGCGCCTCGTACACGTTGACCGGACGCGACCACTGCCGGTGCGAGGTCGCCCCGCCGAGGACCGCCAGGTTCTCGGCGTGGCGGCGGATGCGCGTGGCGAGGTGGTCGACCGAGAACAGGCCCTTCAGCAGGTCCGGGTCCTCGACCTGGTTCTCCAGCTCGTCCAGCTGCTCGATCTCCCTGTGTACCAGGGATTGCAGGCGGCGGGCCAGGTTCACGAAGATGCCCACGCGCGAATGCACGTCGACCGCGTCGATCGGGCCCGACGTGACCATCTGCTGGGGCATCCGGGCCGGGACCTGCGGCTGCTGTTGCTGTTGCGGAGGTGTCGGGCGGACGCCTCTGGCCGCCACTGCCTCGGCGGCCGCGCGCAGGTGCCTCGCCTCGGACGCGAGGAGGCGCAGGGCCTCCTCGGTGGAGGCGGCGCTGGCGCCGGGGTTGGGGAGGGGGACGGACCAGCGCTGCTCCTGGGGGAGTTCGCGCTGGAGGTCGTCCAGGATCTGCCAGACCTTGTAATGGGTCTCCACCGTGGAGCGGCGGACGGTCTGGACCTGGCGGGTGATGTCGGATTCGGCCCTCGACGCCGCGGCGGACGCGAAGTACGCGACCACCGCGATCAGCACGAGTGCCGAGCCGAGCACGGCCGGGACCATCCATGAAGGACGGTCCGCGGCATCGGTGGCCGCGAACACGACCGCCGCACCCGCACCGAGGAACGCTGCTGCGGTCAACGGCAGCAGCGCGATGCGCATCAAACGGGGTTTGAGTTCCGGGGCGCCGGCGTCTTCGCCGGAGAAGCCTTGGGGCGCTGGCCCGGAGGGTTGAAAAGTATGAGTTGTGGACCGAGGTGTTTCGGGCATCGCCATCCTCACGACACTGGCCTATCGGCTTCCGCGATACCGGGAAGTGACAAAGTCGTTGCAGCAGAAGGGAAGGCATTAGCCCCCACCGGCTTGCTCGACAGAATGGTATCAGCGCTCGCCTCCCTGGATAGCACGGCGGCCCTGTGCAGTCAACCTGCCGATGCATTTGGCCCAGATGGCGAAACACGCCGTTCACAGTGCCGGGCGGGCAGGTCAGGGGTTGTTTGATCGCAGAGAGTCACCGGTTCCGCAGGAGCGCCGCGGCCTCACCCGTTCGGGCGGAACGCGTGGCTTGCTCGCGAATGCGAGGAACGACACCCCGGGACCGGACGGTCCCGTACCGTCCGATCCCGTTGGCCGACAGGACGAGGGCTGTGCCCGGTGCCCGAGACGGGACTTGAACCCGCAAGTCTCCCGACGGCCGGTTTTAAGCCGACTGTGTCTACCAGATTCCACCACTCGGGCCCGTATGCTGCCACGCTATCGGCTTCCAGGGGGTCCACGGGGGCGCTGGTTTACGGGTATACCGCTCCTACCTGCGGAGACGGCGAAGTGTCAGCATCCCGACACAAGGTGGGATTTTCCCAGGCGGGGGGTGGTCGGGTTTGCGGTTGAGTGTCCATAAGGTTCAATTGGCGGCGACAAAGAGGTGAGCGGGTTTTCTTGTCGCACTTGGGCTTTGGGGTGCGGTGGGGTTGGGGCGGGGCGGATCTCTTAAGTCTACTTAGTACTAATGTTCACCCGAATGAGTGATGACACCAGCCTCACTACCTGTCACTATTGAACTACCGCACCAGAAGTCACAACAGGAGAGGAGGAGATCAGATGTCCGCAGCCGTAATCGACCAAGACCGCGAAGCCTCTCTTCTCCACTCCGACATCGAGTCTCTGGCTTCTCAGGCCCGCGCTCTTGAGGCCGCGGCACTCAGGGCGGTCATCGCCTACACCTCGGCGGGCTTGCACAAGACCCGGGACGGGTTCTCGGGCATCCGCGACTGGATCATGGAGACCTACTCCTTCAACTCCTCCAGTGCCGGGCAGATGGCCTCGATCGCACGCCTCGCCCCCAAGTTCAAGCACCTGGCGGAGGCGGCGACTTCTGGGACCGCCAGCCTTGACTCCATTGCGTATGCCATGCGGCGCATCGAGAGGGAAGGGCTGGCCCTCCACTGCCGGGTTCCCTACCCTGAGCCGGTCGAGTCCCCCTACTCCCCCTCGCTGTGCCGCACTCCCGAGGAGCTGATCCGGGAGTACTGCACCCACGCGGTCCGCTCCGAACTGGCCGAGCACTTCGATCGGATCTGCGCAGAGCTGTTCGACCGGCAGTCGATGCTCGATGAGCTGAGCCAGCAGACCCTTGCGTGGCTGGAAGTCACTGAGCGCCCTGATGGCATGTGGGACTTGGACGGTCGCCTCACCGGTGACACGGGGAAGCTCCTGAGCAATGCACTCCGCACCGCGGTCCCCCCGCCCCGCCAGGACCAGGCCGATGACGACGGCCTGCTCCCCCGGGCCTCGGGCCGGAACGCCGAGGCCCTGCACCAGATGGTGGCGGCCTACGGCACCGACCCCGAGGCCCCCAAGCGGCACGGGCACACCGCGACCCTGAACCTTCTCTGCGACATCGAGACGCTCAACGGCGCCGCCACGGGCCGCCTCCCGATCCTCGACGGCCGCCCGGTCTCGGTCTCCAAGGCCCGCCACCTCGCTTGCGAAGCCGGCGTCCTCCCCGCGGTCTTCGACTTCAAGACCGGCGAGGCCCTCGAACTGGGCCGGGAGAAGCGCCTCCCCAACACGGCCCTCCGCCACAAGCTGGAACTCGAACAGTCGACCGGTTGCGCCTGGTCCGGCTGCCGAGCCCTGGTCAGCTGGACCGAAGCCCATCACATCACCCACTGGGCAGATGGCGGAGAGACAAATGCGGACAACTTGATCCTCCTCTGTCGATTCCATCACGGCCGCATACACACTGGCAATTGGGAAGTGACCAAGACAGGTCCCGGCAAGGCAAGCATCGTTCACCTCAACGGAGTCACCGACCAGGAGTGGGAAGCAGATCCCCTCAAGGCCCTCCCAAATGGACACGATCCGGGCGAATGGTCTCCACGCTATAAGAGGGAGCTGAGCGACCTCGCCCTCTGGTACGCCCAGAAGCAGATGCAGGCCGCCATGGTCAAAGCCCGAGCCCGATTCAAAGCCCGGTCGGGCTGACCCCGGCGGGTCCGGCAGGCCCGCCCGGGGCCTTCACCATGCCCGGCCTCGCCCGGGTACCCCATCAGGCCCCATGACCCAAGTCCCGGCCCCGCCCGCCCCTCCACCTCTTTGTCGCTGCCTCAAGACCCGCACCGGAATGGACTCCAAGGTCTGTCGGATACCTGACTCTTTGCGGCGCTGGACAGCCGAGCCCATGCGAGCAGAGGGCCGATTCGCGCCTGGCAACCTGGAGAGCGTGAGAAATCGGTAGTGGATTTTGCCCGCTTCGATTCTCCCGCAATGAACTCCACGCATTTGGTGAAGTCGATTTTCTCAGTGCTCATGGGATAGTGGATATCCACCAAGTACAGCGGTTTGTGCGGAGGCATCGATGACCGAGGACCGGCAGGTTGAAGACGGGCAGGATGAGGAACAGCAGGGCGAGAGCCAGATCAATTGGTTCAAGCGCATGATGCTGGTCAAGTACCGGACGATGAAGGGGCTCACCCAGCAGCGGGTCAGCGTCGCCGTCTACAAGTCCAAGGACACGGTGCGCGCCTACGAACGCGCGCGGTCGCCGATCCCGGCGGGCATCATCACCGACCTCATCGAGGTGTTGGACATCCCGGAGGATGTCGCCGACTACCTCCGAATCATCGCTCCGCTCAAGGGGAATGAGCCACCGATCGAGGCGGATGGGCGATTCAACGCCCTGTACCTGTCACTCTGCGAGCAGTACATGGGCCAGATCTTCGAGTGGGCGCCAACGCTGTTCCCAGGAGCACTCCAGACCCGCGCCTACCACGACGGCCCTTCCCGCGAGGCCGCCATCAACCCCACCGATGAATGGATGGAGTCCGGACGGATATTCAAGGTAGAGCGCAACACGACGCTGGTGGGCCGGCTCGACCGCCCTCAGATCCACTTCCTTCTCGGGGAGCCCGCGTTCTTCTTCCTGAGCAAGACACCGAGGAAACTCCAGATCGAGCAGCTGGACTACCTCTCGGCGCACGACGAGTTGCCCGGATGGGAAATCCGCGTCCTCACCGAACCGTCGTTCAACGGCATGAGCACCTTCAGTTGCTTCGAGCCTGGCCCGCAAGAGAAGTACCCAGATGTCGGGCCGAAGGTCGTGTACACGGAACTCCCTCATTCCAGCTGGGTCTTCCAGGATGAGGATCGGATCGCGTTCTACGATGGGTGGCGCCACGCTAAGTGGCCCAGCTCGATCCGATTCAAGGAGTACCGCGATGCATACTGGCGTAACTGGCTGGCGTAAGAGCACCCGCAGCGGGAGCGGTGGCAACGACAACAACTGTGTTGAGGTCCGGCGCTCCATGAACGCGGATTTCCACCTCCGGGACTCGAAGCTCAAATCAGGCTCTCCCGTGTTCGCCCTGTCTGCCGCCGACTTCACCGCGCTCGCCAAGGCCCTCTGAACTATCAGGTTTCCGACATTCACGACTTAAGTCCACTCCGGAGTGGCCGAAGCTGCCAGCATGAAGCGGCAACCTCGGCACTACACAACAAAGGTGGACAAATGCGAAGAGTTCTTGCGGCCTCGGCCATGGCTCTCATGATCGGCGCAGGATGGGCGGCCCCAGCGATGGCCGAACAGCCCGAGACCGACCGGATCGCACCGGACACGGCGACGGAAAGCGTCTCCTGCGCCGTCAAGTTCATGAACGACACCAAGGTCCGGGAGATCCCCTACGCGGACTCCGCAGTCCTCGGCACGATCCCGGCCGACACCTGGGCCGACGGGGCCTGGTGCATCCCGCTCACCACAGGCGGCAAGCACACCACCTGCGCCCAGTTCTCCGACATCTGGGTCGCCGTCGACATCGACGACACCTGGGGCTTCGCCCACGTCGGCTGCATGGACGACTACTACCTGCACTAACCGAGAACGCAGAACGGCCGGGTGGGAGACCACCCGGCCGTTGCCGCGTTCTCACACCAAGGCGCGCAAGGCGTTCACCGCAGAATCGTCCAAGGTCACCTCGCCGTCGCCGACGAAGACCATGCGCCCCGCGGCCCCGGAGACCAGCGCCTCCCGCACGTCACGCCAAGCCGCCAGGTTCGGGTGCTCGTAAGCCGTGCACACCTCCGCTGGAGCCAGCAGGCGAATCGCGAGGTCCAGCAGCTCCAGGTCCACCGCGTACGAGGCCGAACCGCCCCCGTGCCCCAGCACGGTCGCCATCACCACCGCCGGAAGCGGATGCACACCCGCGTTGACCCGCGGGAACTCGAACCCCGCGCCCGACTCCACCGCGAGGCCGTAAGCCGCAGGCAGGGTCCAACCCGGGATGCGGGCGATCATGGCCTCCCGCGCGGCCCCGATCGCCTCGGGAGTCGGCCACTCGTCGCCAAGTTCACCGAGCAGGGCGTCAACGGTCTCAAGAGAATCGCTCATGCCGGAAGTCTCCCAGCCGGAACCCACCCCCGCAAACAGGAAAGGCCGCCCCGCCGGAAGGCGGGACGGCCGATCGCGAACAACTCCGATTAAACGAGCTGCTTCTTCTGCGCGTAGTGGCACGCCGCGCGGGTCAAGCCGTCGTGGTCGGACCGCAGGAGCGGCTCGACGTCGATGCACTTGGCCTGCTGGTCCTCGGACAGCGTCTTGAACAGCGGGCAGCGCGTGCGGAACCGGCAGCCCGAAGGCGGGTTCGACGGGCTCGGGACGTCGCCCTGGAGGACGATCCGCTCACGGGTCCGCTCCTTGCGCGGGTCCGGCAGCGGGATCGCCGACATGAGGGCCTGCGTGTACGGGTGGGCCGGACCGGCGAAGAGCTGGTCGGTGGTCCCCTCCTCCACGATCTTGCCCAGGTACATGACCGCGACCTTGTCCGCGATGTGCCGCACCACCGAGAGGTCGTGCGACACAAACAGGTACGACAGGCCCAGCTCGTCCTGGAGGTCTTCGAGCAGGTTGATGACACCCGCCTGAATCGACACGTCCAGGGCCGACACCGGCTCGTCCAGCATGAGCACGCGCGGCTGGAGCGCGAGCGCACGGGCGATGCCGATGCGCTGGCGCTGGCCGCCCGAGAACTCGTGCGGGTACCGGTTGCGGTGCTCCGGGTTCAGGCCGACGATCTCGATCAGGCTGTTCACCCGGTCGCGGCCGCCGTTCTTGAACACGCCGTGCACGCGGAGCGGCTCGGCGATGATCTCGAAGACCGTCATGCGCGGGTCGAGCGAGGCCATCGGGTCCTGGAAGACCAGCTGGATGTCGCGGCGCATGGGGCGCATCTGGGCCCGCGAGAGCTTCGTCAGGTCCTTGCCCTCGTAGAGGACCTGGCCCGAGGTCGGCTCGATCAGGTTCATCATCAGGCGGGCCGTGGTGGACTTGCCGCAGCCGGACTCGCCGACCAGGGCCAGCGTCTCGTTCGCGCCGATCTCCAGGTTCACCCCGGAGACGGCGTGGACCGCGCCCACCTTGCGCCGCATGATCCCCTTGGAGCGCACGGGGAACTCCTTGACCAGGTCCTTCCCGGCGATGACCGGGTTGGCCGCGGTCTGCGGAGTGTCGAGCATGGCGTTCACTTGTCCTCCTCGTCGGCGGCCGCGGCGCCTTCGGCGTCCATGGCCTCCACCTCGGCCTCGACGGACAGGTCCGTGGCGACGGGCGCGAACACGTCGTCGGGGGCCTTGCCTTCGAGCTGGTCCGAGAAGTGGCAGGCGGCCACGTGCCCGGAGCCGTTGATGGGCATCAGGTCGGGTTCGACCTCAGCGCAGATGTCCTGGTGCATGGGGCAGCGGGCCCGGAACGGGCAGCCCGGCGCCAGGTTGAGCATCGACGGCGGCGTCCCGTGGATGGGCGTGAGGCGCTGGTCGCGGCTCTCGTCCATGCGCGGGAGCGAGCCGATGAGGCCCAGCGTGTACGGCATGCGCGGCTGGTAGAAGATCTCGTCGACCGAGCCGTGCTCGACGGGGCGCCCGGCGTACATGACCAGGACCTCGTCGGTGTGCCCGGCGATGACGCCCAGGTCGTGCGTGATGAGGATCAGCGCCGCGTTCACTTCCTCGCGGGCCTTCTCCAGGGCTTCGAGGACCTGCGCCTGGACGGTCACGTCGAGGGCCGTGGTCGGCTCGTCGGCGATGATCACGTCCGGGTTGTTCGCCATCGCGATGGCGATGACGACGCGCTGGCGCATGCCGCCCGACAGCTCGTGCGGGTAGGCGTCGACCCGCTGCTGCGGGTTCGGGATGCCGACCGAGTCGAGCAGGTCGATGCAGCGGACCCGGGCCTCGGCCTTGGAGATGTCCGAGTAGTGGGTGCGGATCGCCTCGGCGAGCTGGAAACCGACCGTGTAGACCGGGTTGAGGCTCGTCAGGGGGTCCTGGAAGATCATGGAGATCTTCTTGCCGCGGATGCGGGACAGTTCGGCGTCGCCGAGGCCGAGGAGCTCCTCGCCTTCGAGCTTGGCCGAGCCGGTGATCTCGGCGGTCTTGGGCAGGAGGCCCATGATCGCCATGGAGGTCACCGACTTGCCGGAGCCCGACTCGCCCACGATGCCGAGGCTCTGGCCGCGGCGGAGCTCGTAGGACACGCCGCGGACGGCCTGGACGAGGCCGTCGTCGGTCGGGAAGCCGACCTTGAGGTCCTGCACGGACAGGACGGTGTCGCCCCTGGTGCCCGTGGCGCGGCCCTTGTCGCTGGTGGAGACCGAGATGTTCGCCATGCTTATCGCCTCACCATCGTCTGTCGCGGGTCCATCGCGTCGCGCAGGCCGTCGCCGATGAAGTTGATGGTCAGCGCGATCAGGATGATCATGACACCCGGGATGTAGAACAGGTACCAGTGCTCGTTGAACGCCGACGCGCCCGCCGCGTCGATGAGCAGGCCCAGCGACGTGTCGGGGCTCTGGATGCCCAGGCCGAGGAACGACAGGGTCGTCTCGGACAGGATGGCGAAGGCGATCTGGAGCGTCACGGACACGATGATGACGCTCATCGTGTTCGGGATCAGGTGCTTGGTGATGATGTGCCAGTCGGAGCCGCCCGCAGAGCGCGCGGCCTCGATGAACTCCTTCTCGCGCAGGGACAGGACTTCGGCGCGCACGGCGCGCGCGATCGAGGTCCAGCCGAACACGGCGAGGATGATGGCCATGTGGTACCAGCGCACGGAGGTGTCGATGGCCCCGGCGAGCGCGCCCGTGATCACCAGGAACGGGATCACGAACATGATGTCGAGGAAGCGCATGAGCACCGAGTCGATCCAGCCGCGGTAGAACCCGGCGACGGCGCCGTAGAGCGCGCCGATGACCGTGGAGCCGATCGCGACGACGAGGGCGACGTTCAGGGACTGCTTGGTCGCCTGCATCATCGCGCCGAGCATGTCGCGGCCGGCCTTGTCGGTGCCGAACGGGTGGGCCAGGCTCGGAGCGGCCCACGAGGGGATCTCCGAGTGGATCTTGTAGTCCCACTTCCACAGGAACGGCCCGATGTACGCGAACAGCACGATGACCAGGAAGATCACCAGGCTGATGACGGCGGCGCGGTGCCGGAAGAAGCGGCGGCCGACCATCTCCCACTGGCCGCGCTCCTTGGTGGTGATGGCCTCGGCGTCGAGGCGCGGGGAAGCGGTGTTACTCATAGCGGATCCTCGGGTCGAGCACGCCGTACAGGATGTCGGAGATCAGGACGCCGATCAGGACGACGACGCCGGAGATGAGCACGTAGGCCATCACGGCGAAGGTGTCGCCCGCGTTGATCGCGTCGAGCGAGTAGACGCCCAGGCCCCGCCAGCCGAAGATGGACTCGGTGACCATCGCGCCGCCCATGGCGCCGGAGAGCGCGAGGGGCGCGAAGGTCGCGACCGGGATGAGGGCGGTCCGCAGGGCGTGGCGCCGCATGACGGTGCCGTTGCGGACGCCCTTGGCCCGGGCGAGGCGCACGTAGTCGGAGTTCATGACTTCGAGCATGCTGGCGCGCTGGTAGCGGGAGATCGCCGCGTAGCCGCCGAGCATGAGCACCAGGGTGGGCACGATGAGGAACGGCAGCGAGTCCATGAAGACCTGCCAGCCGTTGCCCTGGAAGCCCGTGGTGCCCGAGCCGTAGGTCTGGAAGATCGTTGAGCCCAGGACCTTGTTGAGCTGGACGGCGCCCTCCTTGAAGAGGGAGCCGAGCCAGAAGATGGGCATGGCGAGGAACAGGAAGCCGAGGAACGTGAGCGTGTAGTCCGTCCTCGAATACTGTTTGACGGCGCTGACGACACCGGCGAGAATGGCGATGCCGATCGACGCGATGGTGGCGAACAGGACCAGCCGGAGCGTGATCCAGAACCTGCTGGAGATCTCAGTGCCGATGTCCATGGCCGAACCCTCGATGGAGGGGCCCCACTTGCCCTGGAGCAGGCCGATGTCGTCGTTGGTGTCGCCGAGCCCGGTGAGCCAGATCCAGTACCGCTCGGGGACCGAGCGGTCGTAGTACCAGGACGCTTCGAGCGCGTCGATGGTGGTCTGGGGTACCGGCTCGCCTGTGGACTGCTCGATCTCGAAGACCCTGTCCTGTACCGGGTCGTTCGACAAGTCGACCAGGGCAAAGCACAGGATAGTCGCCCCCAGCAGCACCGGGATCATCATCAGGGTGCGCCGGATTATGAATACAACCATAATGCCTCGTTAACGGTTTCTCTACTGTGGCCCGGTCCGCCTGCCGACCGGTCCCGCCGCGCTGCCGCGCGGCTCCTCATTGGGCTCACTGACTCCCCATTCTGCGGCCTCAACGTTCCGGCCTCACCAGCGAGCGGGTACTCGCCCGGAATGGGCGACTCGAAGGTAAAAACTACTCAGTGTCTGCCACACCCCATTCTGCGATGTTGTAGGCCGCTCGTTGCTGGGAAGCCCAATTGTCCCGGACGTTGACCAAGTTATCGGAGACCATCACCACCACCGGTGAGTCCACGATCGGGAGGACGTACGCGTCCTCGATGACGCGCTTGACGGCCTCGTTGGCGCGTGCTGCGGCGTCGTCCATGTCCAGGGTGCCGTTGATGTCCTCGATGAGGGCGTCGAGGTCGGGGTCGTTCAGGTTGCCGAAGTTCGATCCGGACTCCGAGGACCAGTACTGGGACGCGGAGCCGACGAACAGCGGGTCCGAGCTCCAGCCGAAGTTGATCATGTCGAAGTCGGACTCGGCGAGGACCGTGCCCAGGTCGGAGTCGGGGATCGGCTTCAGGGTGACGTCGATGCCGAGGTCCGCGAGGGTCGCCTGGGTGAGCTCGCCGGTGATCTTGCGGGACTCGCGGGACTCGATGTAGCGGAAGTTGAGCTTCACCTCCTCGCCGTCCGGGTTCTCCAGCGCCCCGTCGGAGTTCCAGGTGTACCCGGCGTCCACGAGGGTGTCGCGGGCCATCTCGATGTCGCCCGCGCCCTGGCCGGTGGAGGTCAGGTAGTCGGTGAAGTACTCCGAGCCGTTGCGGAAGAGGTGGTTGTTCTTCCGCTCGATGTCGGACTGCACGAACGCATAGGTGCGGGAGATGATGCTCTCCAGGTCGATGGCCTGGAAGACCGCGGTGCGCAGCTTGACGTCCGAGAGGAACTCGTTGTTGGTGTTCAGGTCGATGTGCTCCCACGAGGGGCCGCCCGCGATCGAGTAGGAGAGGCCGTCGGCGCTCTCCAGCTGCGTGATCGCCTCGGCGGTGACCGAGAAGGGGGAGGCGCCGTCGATCTCGCCGTTGCGCAGGGCGGTGACGATGTTGTCGAGGCCCTCCATGACCTGGAAGGTGATCTTGTCGAGGGTGACCTCGGTGTCGCCGGCCCAGTCGGGGTTCGGCTCGTAGATCACGTACTCGCCCATGGCCGCGTTCGACACCTTGTAGGGGCCGGTGGTCCAGGTGGGGGTGGTCGCGGAGAAGTACAGCTCGGCCGCGGCCATGGCGGCCGGGTCGTTCTTCCAGTCGAAGCCCTGCTCCTCGGCGACGTGCGCGGGCTCGGAGAGGACCTCCTCGTACTTCCACTCCGCGGAGTGGTACGAGTCGACGTACGTGACGGTGACGGTGTTCCCGTCGCCCTCGATGCCGGCGACCTGGGAGCCGTAGGTGGTGGTCGCGGGGGTGCACTCGGCGCACAGGTCGTTGTTGCCGGACCTGGCGTACCAGTGGTAGATGAAGTCGTCGGCGGTGATGTCGGTGCCGTCGCCCCAGTTCGCGCCCTCTTTGAGGGTGTATTCGACCGTCACGGGGCTCTCGCTCACGAGCTTGGGCTCGGAGGCGAACAGGCCCTCGTTGACGATGAAGTTGTTGTCCTGGTCCCACTGGCCGGTGTACGGCCACATGCCCGCGAGGGCGAGGCTCACGTACGCGTTGTTGCCGTCGGCCGTGTTCTGGTTCCAGCTGCTCCATCCGGCGTCGATGGCCCACGTGATCTCGCCGCCGTCCGCGCGCTCGCCGGCGTTGCACCCGGCGGCGTCGGTGACGCAGTCGTCCAGGCTGGACGAGACCGCGTTCCCCTGGCCGCAGCCCGCAAGGGCCAGGGTGGTGCAGGCGAAGGCGGCGACGGCCGCCATGTGGTGTCGCTTCATGGTTCCTCTCGTGGGTTTGCGCCGCCGGACCGGTCGGCGGGGAGGGCACCGTGGTGGGGGCGGTGTGCCTGCCTGGCCGATTCGCCGCCGGGGGCCGCGGGAGGGCTCCGTGAGACGACGGTCGGGTGACGCGAGGTACAGCCTTCCACGGGAATCGCAGGTTTCGGACAGCCGAACCAGAGATGATCTTCGTTCGTTATGGTCCCGTGATGTTCATTCCCTGAATGGCTGCGAAAGGTGGGATTTTCACAGTCCACCAGGGGAAACCCGTCGCGACACTGAGACCGGGCCGGGCTCCGGGCGGGCCGTCCGCGGCGGTGCGTCATCGCCTCGCCACCGGATCGGAATCCGCTCAGAAACCATTCGAGCGGCGGAGCCCCGGGAAGGGGCTCCGCCGCTCGGGCTCAGAGAGCCCTGGTTACTTGATCTTCCACTCGCGGATGTTGAAGAGCGGTCCGGCCTGGGTGTAGCCGTTCACGACCGGGCCTTCGAGCACCTGCGGGTTGTTGTAGAACGCCTGCGGCTCGTCGAAGATCGGCAGGGTGTAGGCGTCCGGCACGACCAGCGCGTCGACCGCGTTGGCGGCCTCGGCGGCGGCGTCGATGTCGAACGTCGCGCGGACCTGCGCGATGAGCGCGTCGGCCTCGGGGTTGTTGTACTTGCCGTAGTTCGAGCCGGAGCTCGACAGGAAGTACTGCGAGGGGGCGACGGTGAACGCGGCCGAGCCGGACCAGCCGAAGATGATCAGGTCGAAGTCGCCCTCGGCGAGGACGTTGCCGAGCTCGCCGTCCGGGATCGCGACGAGTTCGAGCGCGATGCCGATGGAGGCGAGGGACGCCTGGGACAGCTCGGCGGCGAGCTTGCGGACCGGGTCCGACTCCGCGTAGCGGATGCGGAAGGTCACGGCGGTGCCGTCGGGGGTCGTCAGGGTGCCGCCCTCTTCGGCGCCGGTGTAGCCGGCGGTCGTGAGGATCTCGGCGGCCTTGGCGACGTCGCCGGAGCCCTGGCCCGTCGGGCCGATGATGTCCTGGAAGTACTCGTTGTCGTTGGAGAAGAAGTGGTTCAGCTTCTGCTGGACGCCGCTCTCCGGGTAGTTCTTGGCCGAGATGTCCGGGATGTTGATGGCGGTGAAGACCGCCTGGCGCAGCGGGATGTCCTTGAGGAACTCGTTCTGCACGTTGGCGTCGAAGTGCAGCCACACCGAGCCCGCGTAGGTCTCGATCTGCATGTTCGGGTCCTCGGCGAGCTTGGCGTTCTCCTCCTCGGAGAACTCGCTCGGCCAGGCGCCGTCGATGGTGCCCTGGCGCATCTCGGTGACGATGTTGGCGGTGCCCTCGACGACCTTGAGCGTCAGCTTCTCGATGGTGGGCTTGATCGAGCCCTGGTACTTGTCGTTGATCTCGTACACGATGTACTCGCCGAGCTTGGCGTCGACCAGCTTGAACGGGCCGGTGCCGAGGACGCCCTGGCCGTCGGCGGTCGGGGTCGTGGTCTCGAAGTACTGGATCGCGTCGCCCATGACCTCGGGGTCGGTGGCCCAGTCGGCGAAGCCGTTGGCCTCGGCGATGTGCGAGGGGAGGTAGATCGTCGAGGAGTAGAGCCACTCGGGGTCGGAGTAGCCGTCGGCGTAGGTGACGAGGATGGAGCCGTCGTCGGCCTGCTCGATGGAGGCGACCATGGAGCCCCAGTCGACGGAGGCCGGGAGGGCCTTCTCCTGGTTGGCGTGCTCGGCCTTGCCGGACATCGAGTACCACTGGAAGATGAAGTCCTCGACGCGGACGGGGTTGCCGTCCGACCACTGGGCGTTCTCGTTCAGCACGTACTTGATGGTCATCGGGGCTTCGGAGACGAGCTCCGGCTCCGAGGCGAAGATCGCGTCGTCGTAGACGAACTTGGCGTTCGGGTCGAAGTCGCCCGAGCCGGCGGCCATCGGCACCATGGCCTGGTGGCCGTAGGAGTTGTTGCCGGCCTGCGTGTTCTCGTTCCAGGAGGCCCAGGCGGAGGAGATCGCCCAGACGACCTCAGTCTTGCCGGAACCGCCGCCGTCGCCGTCGTTGCCGCCGCAGGCGGCCAGCGTGAGGGCGGCGCCGCCGCCGAGCGACAGGCCGCCGAGAGCTCTACGGGTAAGAGCCATGAGTGTTTCTCCTCCAGATATCGATGCCGAGGGGCCTCCGGTCGGCCGCGAAAGCGCCGATGCCTCGCGTCCGGACGAAACGGGTTGGGGGAAGGCGTGCGTCCCTCGGCGGTGTTGTGACAAACACTGGCACAGACGTGAGCGGATTGACACGGCGGAGGGCCCAACTGGAGTTTATTCGTGATGCATTCGTGACTTAGGGCCCTTGGGGGTGTGGTCTGAATGGACCGTGGGGCCGATGTGGCATCGGCCCCACGGGGGAATTCAGTGAATTATCGGGATGCAGTACTGCGAATCGACCGCCGTTGTTCGCGCCCCGTTCCCGGGACCGCGGGGGGTCGTTCCGCTACGGCTTGTCCCACTCGCGGACGTTCCAGACCGGGCCCGCCTGGCTGGCGGGGTTGACCGGGTCGGTGAGCTCGACGAGCTTCTTGTTCCACATCACCGACAGCGGGCTGGAGTACAGCGGCAGGGTGTACGCCTGCGCGACCGCCTGGGCGCTGATCTGGTTCGCGAAGCCCGCGGACTCGGCGAGGTCGAACGTGCCGCGGACCTTCGGGAGCAGCTCGTTGATGACCGGGTCGTCGTAGCCGCCGTAGTTGGAGGCCGAGTCCGTCGAGAAGTACTGGTTCGGACCGGTCGTGAACGCCGGGGAGCCGACCCACGAGAACACGATCATGTCGAAGTCCGCGGAGGCGAGCGTCGCCGAGAAGTCCTCGTCGCCGAAGCCCTTGAGCTCGACGTCGAGGCCGAGCGGCTCCAGCTGCGCCTGGATGATCTCGCCGGTGAGCTTGCGGATCTCGTTGGAGGTGGCGAAGCGGAAGTTGAAGACGACCTGCTCGCCGTCCTTCTCCAGCTTCTCCTCCGCGTTCCAGGTGTACCCGGCCGCGGTGAGGATCGCCTTGGCCGCGTCGATGTCGCCGAGGCCGTAGTTCGCCGGGGTGAGGTAGTCCTCGTAGTCCGCGGCGCCCTCGGTGAAGAAGTGGTTGCCGAGCCACGGGACCTCGGTGCCGGGGAACGCCCGCTCCTTGATCTCGTTGATGTCGATCGTCGTGAAGACGGCCTTGCGGAGCTCGACGTCCTTGAGGAAGCCGTTGCGCACGTTGATGTCGAAGTGCGACCAGGTGGCGCCCGCGTACGTCTCGTACGCGTACTCCTCCGGGTTGTCGTCGAGCTCTTCGAGGATCTCCAGGGAGAAGTCGTTGGGCCAGCAGCCCGCGATGGTGCCCTGGCGCAGCTCGGTCACCTCGGCCTCGATGCCCGTCACCGGCTTCATCGTGAGCTTGGTGAACTTGGCCTTCTTCGAGCCCTGGTACTTGTCGTTGGGCTCGTAGACGATGTACTCGCCGAGCTTGTTGTCCACCGGCTTGTACGGGCCGGAGACGACGGTCCAGAGGTTCTCGTTGAACCAGGTGATCGCGTCGCCCATGACCTCGGGGTCGGTGGCCCAGTTCGCGAAGCCGCCCTCCTCCTCGGCGTAGTGGCTGGGCAGGTAGACGCCGCCGGTGAAGGTCCACTCCGGGTCGACGTTGCCCTCAGTGAACGTGAAGACGATGACGCCGGGCTCGGTCTCCTCGATCGAGGCGACCGTGGAGCCCCAGGCGGTGGAGGCCGGGAGGGCCTTCTCCTGGTTGGCGTGCTCGGGCAGGCCCGAGACCGAGTACCACTGGAAGATGAAGTCCTCCAGGCGGATCGGCTTGCCGTCCGACCACTGGGCGCCCTCTTTCAGGGTCACCTGGATCTGCATCGGGGCCTCGCTGATGAGCTGCGGCTCGCCCTCGAAGATGGCGTCGTCGTAGAAGACGTTGCCCTCCGGGTCGAAGTCGTAGCCGATCTGGCCGACGGAGATCATCGGGGTCATCGCGAGGTGGCCGGCCGAGTTGTTGCCGGTGCTCGTGTTCTCGTTCCAGGCTTCCCACGGGTACGCGATCGCCCAGACCAGCTCGCCGCTGGCCTCGCCGCCGTCCTCTTCGTTGCCGCCGCAGGCCGCCAGCATGAGCGCGGACGACCCGCCGATGGTCAGTCCGCCGAATGCTCTACGGGTAAGAGCCATTGCTGTGTCTCCTCCATTGGGTGTGTTCGACCGAGGGGATCGCCCGGTCGCGGACCGCGGAGAGCGGCGTCGGTGCCGCGCGCGGGCGCAGAGGGGGTGGACGTTCTCCTCGGCAGTACTGGATCACAGGCTTCCACGGCGACGGGACGAATGGAATGTCTCGGTACGGATTTGGCGGGGCATTGTTACCCGACCGATACGCGAAAGGGGCGATCCGTGCGGATCGCCCCTCGATTGCGCCGCTGTCAAGCGGTTTTCCCTGCTAGGCGGGCTTCCAGTTCTGGACGTCCCACAGCGGGCCGGACTGGCTGTTGCCGTTCGGCGTGACCCCGCCGAGGTTGTTCTGGTTGTAGATCGTGGACTGCGGCTCGTCGAGCAGCGGCAGCGTGAACGCCGCGGGCATGACCATGGCCTCCACGTCGTTCGCGAACCCGGCGGCCTCGTCGAGCGAGGTCGTCGAGGTGACCTTGGCGATCGCCTCGTCGAGCCCGTCGAGGGCGTACCCGCCGAAGTTGGAGCCCGAGGTCGAGCCGAAGTACTGGTACGGCGCGGTGGTGAACGCGGGCGTGCCCGACCAGCCGTAGACGATGAGGTCGAAGTCCGCTTCGGACAGGACCGGGCCGAGCTGGCCGTCCGGGATCGCCGTGAGCGTCACGTCGATGCCGATCTCGGCGAGCCGGGACTGGACGACCTCGCCGATGAGCGTGCGGGTCGCGTCCCCGTCGGCGTAGCGGAACTTCAGCGTGACCGCCTCGCCGTCGGGCGTGGTCAGCGTGTCGCCGGTGGTGTACCCGGCGGCGGTGAGCGCGGCGTTGGCGGCGTCGGCGTCGCCCGAGCCCTGCTGCGGGTCGGTCTGGCCGAGGAAGTCCTCGAAGTACTGGCTGGTCTGGCTGAAGAAGTGGTTCTGCCGCAGCGCCACCTCGGTGTCGGGGTAGGCGCGGTCGACGAGCTCCTGGTTGTCGATGGCGGTGAACACGGCCTGGCGCAGCACCTGGTCGGACAGGAACTTGTTCTTGGTGTTCGTGTCGATGTGGAGCCAGACGTTGCCCTCGTAGACCTCGGTCTTGATCGCGTCGTCGCCGTCGAGCTTGTCGAGCTCCTCCTGGCTGAACTCGCTCGGCCAGGAGCCGTCGATCTCGCCGTTGCGCAGGGCGGTGACGATCGCGTCGGTGCCCTCCACGACCTTGAGCGTGAGCTTGTCGAGCCCGGGGTCCGCGCTGCCCTGGTAGTTCTCGTTGGGCTCGTAGATGACGTACTCGCCGACCTTCGCGTCGGTGGGCTTGTACGGCCCGGCCGACCAGGTGGGCGAGGTGGTGGCGAGCCAGTCGGCGCTGTTGCCCATGACGGCCGGGTCGCTCTGCCAGTCGGCGAAGCCGTTGTCCTCGATGACGTGGCTGGGCTGGAGGTTCGGGTAGGCGAACTGCCATTCGGGGTTGAGGTAGCCGTCGATGTAGGTGACGGTGACGACGCCGTCGGCCTCGGTCACGGACGCGACGTTGGCGCCCCAGTCGGTGGTGGCCGGCGCGCACTGCTCCTGGTTGCAGAAGTCGGCGCTGCCCGACATCTGGTACCAGACGTAGATGAAGTCCTCGGCGCGGATGGGCTTGCCGTCGGACCACTGGGCGTTCTCGTTGAGGGTGTAGGTGACGGTGAGCGGGGCCTCGGAGGTCAGCTCGGGCGCCTTGGAGAGGACGGCGTCGTTGAACTCGAAGTCGCCGTCCGGGTTGAAGTCGCCGAAGGACGCGGCGAGCGGGGTGAGCACCTGGTTGAGGTAGCTGTTGTTGCCCTCGCTGGTGTTCGGGTTCCACGAGTCCCAGCCCGAGCTGATCGCCCAGGTGACGTCGCTGTCGCCGCCGCTCGACGAGCCGCCGCCGCAGGCGCCGAGCGCCCCCGCCGCGAGCGCCGCCGCACCGGCCACCGCCAGCGCGGTTGCCCTTGCAGGTCGCATATGACCACTCCCCCTGTTGCTCCCTTGTGGGCCGCGCCGAGGGGCGCGACCGGTTCATCGTTACACCTGGGGGGCCGTATTTCGGGGAGTTTCGGACAAAACAGGGGCCGGTGCGGATGCACCGGCCCCGTTGCGCATGAGGGTTATTCGGCTCTGAGGCCCCACTCGGCGACGTTGTAGAGGGCCCGCTGCTGGGAGGCCCAGTTGTCGCGGACGTTGACGAGCTCGGGGGTGGCGATGATGGCGACGGGGGTGTTCACCAGGGGCAGCTGGTAGGCGTCGTCGACGACCTTGTCGGCGATCTGGTTGCCGATCTCGGCGGCCTTCGCGGGGTCGGGTTCGAGGGCGAGGGCGTCGATGAGCGCGTCGAGTTCTGGGTCGTCGAGGCGGCCGTAGTTGGTGGGCGCGTCGGAGGCCCAGAACTGGCGGGCGGAGTTGACGATGACGGGCTGGGAGGTCCAGCCGAAGGCGACCATGTCGAACTCGGAGCCGTCGAGGGTGGGGCCGAGCTCGGCGGCGGGGAAGGACTTCAGCTCGACGTCGATGCCGATGTCGGCGAGGTTGAAGGCGACGAGGTCGGCCATGGTCTGGCGGTCGTCGGAGCCGTCGGCGTACCGGTAGTTGAAGACGACCTGCTCGCCGTCGGGGTCGAGGAGCTTGCCGTCGGAGTTCCAGGAGTAGTCGGCGCCGAGGAGGGCGTCGCGGGCCTGCTCGGTGTCGCCGGCGCCCTGGCCGGTGGCGGTGAGGTGGTCGGTGAAGTTCGGGGAGTCGTTGCGGTAGAGGTGGTTGAGTTTGCGGGCGGCGTCGGACTGGACGTTCGCGTAGGTGCGGGCGATGATCTCCTCGACGTCGATGGCCTGGAAGACGGCGGTGCGCAGGACCGGGTCGGAGAGGAACTCGTTGTTGACGTTGATGTCGATGTGGTGCCAGAGGGGGCCGCGGTCGACGTTGAAGTTGATGCCGCCCTCGCCGACGAGCTGGACGACGTTCTCGGCGCTGATGTTGCCGGGGCTGGAGCCGTCGACGTTGCCCTGGCGGATCTCGGTGATGATCGATTCGAGGGAGTCGAAGGACTTGAGGGTGAGCTTGTCGAGGGTGACCTCGGTGGACCCGGCCCAGTCCGTGTTGGGGGTGAAGATGGCGTAGTCGCCGGTGGCGGCGTCGTCGATCTTGAAGGGCCCGGCGCTCCAGGTGGGGACGGCCTGGGAGAAGTAGGTCTCGGCGGCGGCCATGGCGGCGGGGTCGGCGCGCCAGTCGAGGCCCTGCTCGTCGGCGATGTGGGAGGGGTTGGAGAGGACGGGCTCGTACTTCCACTCGGAGGAGGCGTACTCCTCGCTGTAGGTGATGACGATCTTGTCGGCGGTGGCGCCCTCTTCGATGGACTCGACGTCGGCGGCGGTGGCGGCCGCGGGGGTGCAGTCCTGGCAGAGGTCGGGGTTCCCGGAGCGGGCGTACCAGGTGTAGGTGAAGTCGTCGATGCCGATGGGGTTGCCGTCGCCCCAGTTCGCGTCGGGGTTGAGGGTGTACTCGACCTGCATGGGCTTCTCGTTGACCAGGACGGGGTCGCCGGAGAAGATGGCGTCGTTGACGATGAAGTCGGCGTTCTGGTCGAACTGGCCGACCGCGGGCCAGTAGGGGGCGGTGACCTGGAGCGTGTAGACGGTGTACTCGGCGGAGAGGTTGGGGTTCCAGCCGGTCCAGGAGCCGTCGATGCCCCAGGTGATCTCGCCGCCGTCGGCGCGTTCGCCGGAGTTGCAGGAGACGGGGTCGGAGGCGCAGTCCTCGAAGCCGGGGTCGCCGGCTCCCTGGCCCTGGCCGCAGGCGCTGGTGGCGCCCAGGATCATGACCAGGGCGGCGCCGGTCCCGATGGCGCCGGTTCCGGGTCGTCGTGCTCGCAACATCGTTCTCCTCATACTCCGGGCCGCGGGGCAATAGCAGGTTTCGCGGCGCTATGGGGAATATGAGCATGCAGTGCCACTGCGCCCCAAGTGTCCTCATTGACCGTCCAATGGGTACGGTTGCGGAGCTTGCGGCGGGTATATCCGCAGGGTGGGGCATGGTTGCGGCGAATCCGTAAAGGACCTATAGATTTCATTGCTTTGACCGACAAACCAGGCGTTCGCCCCGGCGTTCGATGATTGTGACCAAATCGGTATGAACTCGGAGGCGGGCGCCACATCCGGCCTGGTCACCCCCGGTGAGTCACCGCATCTCGGGCGGGAGCTCCCGGGAGCGGACCACGGTGAGCCGCGAGACGGCCCGCGTGAGCGCGACGTACAAGTGCCGCAGGCCGACTCCGTCCACCGTCGCCCCGCCGGTGGCGGGCGCCTCGACGATCTCGACGGGTTCGACGACCACCACGTGGTCGTATTCGAGGCCCTTCGCGAGGCTCGCGGCGACGAGCTCGACCCGCTCGGTCCCTTCGAGGAGGGGCCGCAGCTCCTCGGCGCGCGCGTCGGCGGCGATGACCCCCACGAGCCCTTCCTCGCTGAGGGCCTTGGCGACCGCTTCGCGCACGCCCGCGGCGAGGTCCGCGGTCTCGATGTGGTCGAGCGAGCCGTCCGAGCGGATCGACCGGGCCGGGGCGACGCCGACGCCCAGGTGCGGCAGGACCCGGTTGGCGAGTTCGATGATGACCGCGGGGACGCGGAACCCGGTGGTCAGCTCGGTGTGCTCGACCTGGTCCTTCCCCAAGTGCCGCATCTGGTCCGCCCACGAGGACGCGGCCCACGGCGTGGTCCCCTGCGCGAGGTCCCCGAGGACGGTGACCGAGCCCTTCCCGGAGCGGCGGGCGATGGCCCGGCACTGCATCGGGGACAGGTCCTGGGCCTCGTCGATCACGATGTGCCCGAACGAGGCCGACGGGTCGCGCAGCTTCAGGTGCGCCTCCACCTCGTCGCTGACGAGCAGGTCGGCGGCGCTGGGCTTCGCGGGCTTCCCCGTCAGCAGCGCGGCCTCGTCCTCGGTGAGGATGCCGCGCGTCGCGTCGGCCCGGAACGCCGGATCGGTGTACAGCTTCTTCATGACGGTCTTCGCGTTCAGCTTGGGCCACACCGCGTCCATGAACGCCTGGACCGCCTCGGTCCGCTTGATCTTCGTGCCCCACTTGGCGTCCGGGGAGTGCCCCGACCGGATCTCGGCCTGGCGCCGCACCCCCTGCACGATCGCGTCCTCGACGGCCTTGCGTCCGGCCGTGTACGTGCGGGTGTGCCTGCGGGCGTTACTGATCGCCTCCTCCAGGAACTTGGCGCCGAGGCGCCAGCGCCACCCGCCGTCTGCGATGAGCAGGCCCTCGTCCGCCGTGACGCCGCCGTCGGCGACGGTCCCGAGGTGGCCCCAGACGGCGCGCTCGCAGACCAGGGCGATCCGCTCGTCGTGCTTGACGAGCGCCGCCTCGTGCGTGTCGGTCGCGGTCGCGGTGTGGGCGCCGGTGAGCTGCTGGACGGTGACCTGCCAGACGGAGGTCTCGCCGAGGGTGGGGAGGACCCCGGCGATGTAGTTGAGGAAGCCCTCGTTGGGGCCGACGACGAGCACGCCGGACTTGTTGAGCTTGTCGGTGTAGTTGTAGAGCAGCCAGGCGGCGCGGTGCAGGCCCACGGCGGTCTTGCCGGTGCCGGGGGCGCCCTGGACGCACAGGTTCGACTCCGCGCCGCGGCGGATCAGCTCGTCCTGCTCGGGCTGGATGGTCGCGACGATGTCGCGCATCGGGCCGGTGCGGGGGCGCTCGATCTCGGCGGTGAGGATGTCGGAGGCGACCTCCTCGCCGAAGACGAGGTTCTCGTCCTCGAAGCCGGTGAGCACGCCGCCGTTGAAGCCGAAGCGGCGGCGCCGGGCGACGTCGCGGCGGTCGTGGGCGGAGGCCCGGTAGTACTGCTCGGAGAGCGGGGCGCGCCAGTCGAGGACGATCGGGTCGTTGCGCTCGTCGCGGATGTGGCGGCGGCCGATGTGGAAGTCCTCGCCGTCGTCCATCCAGATGCGGCCGAAGAACAGCGCGATGCCGCGGTCGGTGAGGTCGGCGAGGCGGGGCTTGGTGTAGTTGGCCATCGCCCACCCGAAGAGGTGGTCGGACCTGACGTCGCCGAGCCCGAGGTTCCGCGCGGACTCGTCGAAGTCCCCCGAGTAGATGCTCTGGATGCCCTCGGTGAGCTCGCGCATCCGCGCCATGCAGGCGCGGGCGTGCTCGTGTCGGGCGATCTCTTCCTGGAGTTCGGTTTCTGACACAGGAGTCTCCCCGGTGGATTTGTCAGATTTCACGGCTGCCTGAAAGGCGAACCGTCGACCCTACCGGGGGTTGAACAGGGGCTGCAAACGATTTAGCGCACGCTCAGCGGCTTGACGTCCACCAGGCGCCCGTCGTCGCGGTGGAGGACCCACCCGCCGCCGGGGGCGAGGTCGCCGTCCGGTTCCTGCGAGCGGACGGCCAGGTCGTGGCCGTCGAGGGCGGCCGTGGCGACCAGGAGCGCGCACAGCACGGGGGCCTCGGCGCACACGACCGCGGTGCGGCGCGGGTCCGGGAGGGACCGCAGGGCGCGGGCGGCCCGCCAGACGGCGGCGTGCGCGGGGGTGAGCGCGGGCGCGTCCCGGGCCAGGTCCGGTGAGGCGAGCGCCTGGAGTTCGAGGCGGCTCGCCAGCGGCGCGAGCGTGTCGGCGCACGCCTGCCCGGGCCCGGCCAGGAGCGTCGTCGGGCTGTACAGCTGGAGGAAGTCGGCGAGCGCCCAGGCGCGGCGCGACTGGGCGTCGGTGAGCCGGTCGCCGGGCCCGTCGGCGACGTGCCGGAGCAGGATGAGCGCCGACAGCATCAGCGGCCTCGGAGGGCAGAGGTTCGTCGCATATCGACGATGCTTCATCCCCCGGTGAACGGCAGTTGAACCCGCAGTTTGCGCAGAGGTGAACAGTCCGCACCGGTGCGGCCTAACGCCTCCTGAACTCTTCCGCTACTGCGGCACGTACCGCAGGTCCTCGTACTCGTCGTGCCGCTGCATCCACCGGTCCACGAACGGGCAGGTCGGGTACGCCTTCGCGCCCTTCGCCCGCAGGTCGTCCAGCGCGTGCCGCACCAGCCGGTCCCCCCAGCCCTGCCCCCGCAGCGACCGGTCGACCTCCGTGTGCGGCAGCACCACGAAGTCCTCCCCCTGCATGTACTCCAGGTACCCCAGCACCGCCCCGGCGTCGTTCCGCAGCTCGTACCGCTGCTCGCCGCCGTTCTCCACAACAGAAAGATCCGCCATGCGGCAACCATATCCGGCCCGGCGGCACCGCGAGGAGCCCTGAACGTGAACCCTCCGGGTCCGGAAACGCCGGGACCGTGCGGGAACCGTGGGCCCGGCGGGCGGAAAACCAGTACTCGCGACGTGACCGATTCCACGTAGGATGAACCGCCGCACCGCGGCACCCCCCGAAACCCCCCTTCCCCTGAGAGGTTCCTGCATGCCACGACTCCGTTCACTCCTCTACCGGCTCTCCGGCGCCGCCGCCGCGCTCGCGGTCGCCGCCGGCGCGGTGGCCCTCGCCGCCGCACCCGCCCAGGCCGCACCGGCCGCGCCCGTCATCGAACTGCTCACCCCGTCGCCGCTCGCCGGCAGCCCTGTTGAGATCCGGATCTCCTCCCCCGACACCGACATCGCCGCGTTCCAGTACGGCATCGGCACCGCCGCACCGCAGGAACGGGTCGAGTCCACCGGCGAAGCGGTCGTCTCGTTCACCGCGGCCGCGGGCCGCACCGTCGTCTACGCGTGGGCCGAGAACACCGCGGGCGAACTCTCACCGCAGGCGGAGCTGTCGTTCTTCGCCGGCCGCTTCATCGCCCCCGCCGCCGGCGCCGTCTGGCGGCTCGACGGTGACGGCGCCGACGACGCGGGCCGGGCGGGCCCGCTCGGGCTCCCCGCCGACGCCGCCTGGGAGCCGACCGAGGCGCCCGCCCCGTACGGCCGCGCCCTCGGCTTCGACGGCGGCGACTGCGCCGCGAGCGGGAACGGCGCGGCGATCCGCACCGACGCCGCGTTCTGGATGTCGGCCTGGGTCCGCCTCGACGCCAAGGACGCCGACCAGGTGATCGCGTCGAAGGCCGGGACCGCCCGGACCGGGTTCGCGCTCGCGTACGACGCGGACAGCGACAGGTTCACCGCGACCACGGTCTCCCTCGACTCCGCGGCCGGGCAGGAGCACACCGTGTCCTCCACCGCGGCGCCCGCGACCGGGGAGTGGACGCACCTCACGGTGGTGGTCTCCGGCGGCACGATCGCGCTCTACGTCGACGGCGCACTCGATGCGCAGGACACCGTGAACGTCAGGGCCGTGAACTTCACGGGCCCGATCCACCTCGGCTGCGACGCGTCCACCGGTTCGGCCGGACTCACCGGCGCGCTCACCCACGTCGCGTTCTGGCAGGGCGGCCCCGACCAGGCGTACCGCGACGCCGCGTACCGGGGCGACCTCGCCCCGGGCGCCGCGGCCGCCTGGCCGCTGCGCGGCGGCGGCACGGCGGTGCACGGACCCGACCTCGACGTCCCCTCCTCGATCGAATGGGTCGCCGACCAGTACAACAGGATCGGCTCGGCCGCGTCCCTCGACGGGAACACCTGCCTGACCGCCGCCGACGGCCTGGTCTCCAGCCCCGGTGACCTGTCGGTCGAAGCCTGGGTGCGCCTCGACCGGACCGATCGCGACCAGACCGTGGCCTCGCAGGCCGCGCAGCACGGCAGCTCGCTCTCGCTCGGTTTCGACGCCGACGCGCAGACCTGGGAGCTGGCCCTGCCCTCCGCCGACGGCGCGAACCCGCAGTGGGCGGTCGCGACCGGTACCAGCACGCCCGCCGCAGGCGAATGGACGCACCTCGCGGCCACCGTGGACGTCGACCGGGAAGGGCCGGGAATGCTGTCGCTCTACGTGAACGGCGTCCTCGAAGGCAGCGCCGAACTCGCGTTCACCCCGGTCAGCGGCGCCGACGCCGCGGCGCTCGGCTGCGCGGTCTCCGGCGACGGCAGTGCGGTCCGCCACCTCGACGGGGCGCTCTCCGACGCGACCGTGTGGCGCGGCGTGCTAGGCCAGGCCGCGGTCACCGCGTCCTACTCGGGCAACCCCGCGGCGGTCGTCGAGGCGGCCTGGGACTTCACGTTCGGCGACATCGACAACTGGACCGAGCACGAGCTCGACATCGTCGGCGCCGAGGGCACCGACTGGTACTGGGAGGACACCGAGGGGACGTCGTACTTGACCGGGCTGACGCTCGACGGCACCGGGAACGGGTACGGCACCACCGCCGGACCGGTCCTCGCCACCGACGAGTCGTTCACCGTGATGGCCTCGGTGAACCTGGCCGGCAAGGGCGCCGATCAGACGTTCCTGGCGCAGGCCGGGGACGGCGCGGCCGGATTCGAGCTCGGCTACGACGCAGCGCTCGACCGCCTCCACTTCACGATGCACTCCGCCGACGGCACCGAAGCGCAGCTGGCCGCGCCCACCGCCCCGCAGACCGGCACCTGGTACACCGTCGCCGCGGTCTTCGACCTCAAGACCGGCCAGACCCGCCTCTACCTCGACGGCCACCAGGTCGCGACCGGCGACGGCCCGACGTCCCCCTGGAACACGGACGGCCCCGTCACCCTCGGCCTCGCCGCCGACACCGCCGGAACCCACACGAACCCCCTCGACGGCAGCGTCTCCCGCCCGTTCCTGTGGTCCTCGATAGTCGACGACGAGACCCTGGAACTCGTCGGAGTCTGAGCCACGCCGATGACAACGGCGGGCGCCGTGAGGCGCCCGCCGTTCGTCGTCTCAAGCCGTCATTCGACCGGCGCGGCGACCCGGACCCGGCCCGGCAGCGCCACCGAGGCGATGGCTCCTGCGAGGCAGATGCAGGCGGCCGCCGTGAAGACGTCGGCGTACTGGGCGGCGAGGGCGTGGTCGATGGCCTCCAGGTAGGCCTCCTGGCGGGAGAGGTAGACCGATTCGGAGATGCCGAAGGGGAGGGGGGTGTCGAGGTCGGCCGTGGACTCCTGGAAGCGGTGGAGGCTCCACGAGGTGAGGGCCGCGACGCCGATGAGCATGCCCATCATGCGGGCGACCACCGCGAGGGCCGCGGCCGTGCCGTGCCGGTCCTCCGGGACGACGCGGAGCGCCGCCGAGGACAGGGGCGCGATCGTCAGCCCGAGCGCGGCGCCGGCCAGGGCCAAGCCGAGGGCGACGTGCGGGACGGCGTCGGCGATCCACACGTACGCCATTGCGGCCGTGGCGAACCCGGCGAGGGCCGGGACGCGCTCGCCGTAGCGGCCCGCGAGCGTGCCGCCCGCGACGGCGCCGACCGGCAGGCCCGCGAGGAACCACATGAGCAGCAGCGCGCCGCCCGCGGAGTCCAGGCCCAGGAGGGTCTGCGCGAGGAGCTGCGTGTCGACGAGGGTGACCATGAGGACCGCGCCCGCGGCGGCGCTCGCGACGAGGACCGCCGCGTACGGCCGCCACTTGACGCCGTCGGGTTCGAGGAGGCGCACCGGGGAGCGGCGCTGCTGGAGCGCGAACAGCGCGAGCACGACGACCCCGGCGACGATCGCCGCCGGGCCCCACGGCGGCAGCACCGCGTCCTCCGGCTCGGGGTTGTACAGGCCGATCGTGAACAGCCCCAAGGCGACCGCGAGGAGCGCGCCGCCGAGGAAGTCGATGCGGGCGTCCCGGCGGGGCACGTCCCGCGGGAGCGCGTAGTGGACGGCCAGCGCCGCGAGGGCCGCGAGGGGCACGTTGACCCAGAAGATCCCCTGCCAGCCGACGAGCGCCGCGATCCCGGCGCCCACGAGCGGCCCGAGGACCGCCCCGAGCTCCTGCGCGGCCCCGACCCAGCCGAGGACCACGGCGCGGCGCTCGGTGGCGAACAGGTCCGCGGCGAGGGCCATCGTCACCGGCAGGAGCGCCCCGCCCGCGAGGCCCTGGAGGGCCCGGCCCGCCACGAGCGGCGCGAGTTCGAGGGACAGGGCGGAGACGATCGAGCCGATCGCGAAGGCCGCCAGGCACACGTGGATGACGATGCGGCGCCCGAACCGGTCCGAGACCCGCCCGAGGAGCGGCATGCCCGCGATGTAGCCGAGGAGGTACCCGGTGACCAGGGGCGTGGCCCGCTCCAGGTGGTTCGCGGGGATGCCGAGGTCGCCGATCATGTCGACCAGGACGCTGACGAGGACGTACGCGTCGATCGAGCCGAGCAGGACCGCCGCCCCCGCGGCGGTCAGCGCCAGGCCGGACCGGCGGGGCGCGCCGGGCTCAGGGGGCTTCAACGGTCACCTGCACGTTGCGGCGGCAACAACCGGGATGCGACCACGATCGCACCGGAGAACGCCGAACTTCCGAATACGGCGGGCAAGGGTGGCATTCAGCCATCCTAATTCCCTCCGCTACCCGTCGATCCGACACCACCTCGAGCACTAGTCGAACCACCGCCTCCAGAACCTTTCGAACCGCGGCCTGACTCGGTGGCCCGCGGCATCGGAGGAGGGATCGGCCGGGCCCGGGGATTCAAGCCGTTCGACCAGTGCTTCGTATGCGTCTCTGACCGCTTCCCAGTAGGGCGTGGCGTAGATCTTCAAGGCAAGACCGCCGATCATCGACGACAAGACCAGAGAGATGAGAATCCAGCCTTCGTTACCGGGCGCTTCGGGCCAGCGGCTAGAGAACAAAGGGATGAACAGCCCGGCCGGAATGGCGAGCAGGAAGATCGCCGCGTCGCCGACGAGCAGGCATCGTCTTGCCCGCCGTTCAGCCGCTCCCGCGTACCGCCTCGCGGACTCGACCGACAACATCGGCACAGCGGCGTTCGGGTCGGGCCAGGGCTGCGCCCTGTACTTGGAGTGCCACGGGAACCCGGTCCCGCCGGTGATGGGCTCCGACAGGTCGGGCGGGATCGGGAACTGCCCTCTCACCGCGCGTTGCATTCGGAGGTTCAATCCGACTGCGGTGAACGAGAGTCCCGCGGTCACCAGGAACACCAATGCGAAAACCGCGACCATGATCAATGGCGTCATGCGTCTTCTCTATTCGATCGCCGTTGAAGCAGTGTGTACCGATGATGGGCGGGTTGCACGAATCCGATCATGGCGATCACGGAAAATCCAAGTACGCCGATTCCCGTCAGGTTGCTCAGCCACTCGCGGTTCCACCAGCCGGCGAAGACCGAGATGATGAGGAGCACCGCTACTGCCAACTGCCACAACCCTACGAAGGCGAACAGCAGCGCACGTGCGAGATAGACCCCCGCGGACCGTTCAAGATCAGGTCCTTCAAAACCGTAGCAAAGGCGTCGGAGTAGTTTTCTCATGGCGAATGCATATCAACCCGCAAGCCCCGTGCGACAGTGCCCGGATGCCGCTGTGCAGCAGAGCGCTCACTGAGGCGCAGTTACGGTGCCTCGATCTCGACCGGCTTGTTGTAGTCGTCGAACAGGAGCGTCACGGTCGCGTCCCCTTGGGCGAACTCGGCTTTCACGACCCGGAGGGTCTCCTCGTCGAACCACACGGTCGCCGTGTTCCAGTCCCCGGCCGCGGGCAGGAACTCCGCGAACGCCGCCGGGTCGAACACCACCTCGTACCGGTACGTGTCGAAGCCGCCGACCGCCTCCGTGTCCTCCGGCGTGGCGGTCTCGACGGCGTTGAGCAGGGCCGCGATCCCGGCGCCGGGGTCGAGCAGGACCGTCGGGTCGTACGGGAGCATCTCGTCCCCCACCGGGATCTCCTGGTACCCGCCGGTGACGCCCTTGACGTAGGCGCTCTCGCCGATGATCGTGTAGTCGACTTCCAGGTCCATGCCGAGCGCGGTGATCGTGCCCGTCCCCTCGGCGTCCCCGTCCGCGGTGACCACCCCGTCGGCGCTCTTGACCGCGAGGCCCTCGACCTCCCCGTCCACCGTCAGTTCGAAGTGGACCGATTCGACCTCGGCCATCACCTCCGACGCGCTGGGCAGCACTTCGTCGGCGGCGGGCACCTCGTCGGCGCCGTCGGAGCAGGCGGCGGCGAGGGCCGTGAACACGAGGGCGGCGGCACCGATCACGGGGAGTTTCGATCGCATAGGGCGATCCTATGCCCCGCCGTTTCCCATGGGAAACCGAGAAAGACCGCCCGCTCGCGCGGGCGGCCTCCCGGGGTTCCCCATGCGGGTCAGGCGCAGCCGACCGTGGGCCAGTTCCAGTTGCCGTTGGCCTGGATCGTGAGGCCGAACGTGTTCCCGGCGCCGTTCGGGGTCGCCACGAACTGCTGCGCGCTGGGGTAGGACGCGTTGCAGTTCCAGGTCGAGAGGACCTTCGCGGGCGAGGGGATGTTCAGCGTCGTCCGCCAGTCGCTCTTGCCGGAGACGGTGACGTTGAGGTTGTACCGGTCGCTCCAGCGCTGGCCCGCCGAGAGGGCCGCGGTGCAGGCGCCGCCGCCACCGCCCCCACCGCCGCCGGAGGCGCCGAGGGTGATGTTGGAGTTGCCGGTGGACTGGTAGCCCTCGGTCGCCATGATCATGTAGTAGCTGAACGCGCCGAGGTTCATGCCCGCGCGGGACCAGGCGTCGAAGTGCGCGCCGGTGTCGATGGTCCCGGACGTGCGGTTGCCCTGGCGGACGCTCCAGTACTGCTGGAAGGTCTTGGTGCCCTCCACCGACGGGGCGTTGTAGCGGGTGGACTGGCCGAGCTGGTACGTGCCGCCGTTGATGGTGGCGGTGCCCTTGTTGGTGGCGCCGCTGGAGGGGTTGTACGGGCCGTGGGACTCCACGATGTAGTACTCGACCAGCGGGTTCGAGGTCCAGCCGTAAAGGGCCAGGTAGCCGTTGCTGCCGTGGTTGACGGTGCCGCTGTACTCGACGGTGCGGCGCCCGCCGTTGGCCCAGCCCTTGCCGCCGACCCAGTTGTTGGCGCCGTTCCAGGTGGAGCTGTAGTTCCCGCCGGCGCCGAGGGTCATCGACGCCTTGCCCTGGGAGTCGGTCCAGAACGAGTAGTAGTAGCCGTTGTTGGTGCCCTCCTGGTTGGTGGTGATCACCTGCTGCGCCTGCGCGGCGCCGGGCAGGATCAGCCCGGAGGCCCCGAGCGCGAGCGCGCCGGCGCCGCCGAGCAGGAGGTTCCTGCGGCTGAAGAGGCTGGGGGGAGGGTTGAACTTCATCCTGTCTCCTGGGAAGGGTGCGGAACGGCCCATGCAAGCCGTATCGAGAACCATCTATCTCTCGATGTAGACCATCGTGGACGCGCACCCCTGAACGTGTCAATGACTTTCGGAAAACTATCGGAACTTTCTTGATAGATAACTCCGAAACTTCCGAACCGAACGCAGTGAAAAGGCCGTTCGCGTCAGCGGGCGGCCTTGCACGTGCCCCCGGCAGGATTCGAACCTGCGACACCTGGTCCCGGAGGGCGCTCCAGCGGATTTTCTGGCACCGGTCATCAGCTCAGTATTATCCCTGACCTGCACAGGCGCAGTTCAGGGACGTCCGCAGGCGTTCGCAGCCAACCGCAGGTATTGCCCCCCTTTTTTGCCCTCCGGGGAGAGAAAAGTACTGAAGCATCATCCTAAGCATCTAATCTTGATGCCAGATATGATGTCGGGGCCTTGTTGTTGTGAGGTCCCAGCCGATCGGGTCGGCAAATGGAGCGCGGAGCCACCGCGACCGGCGCGAAACCGACTGGGGTGCAACCGAACAACAACTTTTAGGGAAGGCAGTGCCATGGGGAATGAAGAGAATCCACAGCAATCGCTAAGAGATCCACCCCAACATCGGACTACTGTCCGGTTCGACCGCAATACCTGGGCATCAATCGAGGCCGCCGCGGTAGAGGCGGGCCTTACTCCTACTGCGTTTATCGCGAAAGCCGCTGACGCGGCCGCTCTCCAGGCGGAGTTGCGGCAGTGGGTACGTGATGACGAACTCGATGACTGGGATACGGCGAATCGGGAAGCGATCCGGGACTGGGGAGACAACGAATAGGAGGCACTCCAGTGCCTGAGTCCGAGTTTCGTCGCGGCGAGTTGTACCAGTGCAACAACGGGCCCGGTCGTCGGCCGCAGCTCGTGGTCCTGGTAAGCCGCGATGACCTCAACCAGAATCCCCCGGACAGTGAGGTGTGGGTGATGCCGATCGTGCGCAAGCCCTCGCCCCTCGCCATCCGGCTCGGGGAAGCCGACCCCGCCCGCGGGTGGGTCCGCATCCACAAAGCCGCCTGGATCGAACGGGACCGGCTGTACCAGCCAGGCTCCATGCTGACCGGCGCCACGATGGAGGCCATCCGAGAGGCGCTCAATCGGCTCCAGGCCGACGATGTACCCGAGCTGGGAGACTAGGCACAAACGAGTAGCGAGAGGGGCACTGGTCGAACCAGTGCCCCTCTCGCTTGAGCGTCACCTTGGAATCCAGCCACACTCCCCAGGTTCGTTCCGCTCGCGCAGCTTCTTTAGAAGTACTGCCCTGACCTGCAAAAACACAACCCGCCGAGAGCGCCGCTGTGGGCTTGGGAGGGACTTCCTGTGTCATCGTCAGGGCAAATCAAAATAGAGCTCCTCAGAGGTTCGAGTTTGTGCAGGTCAAGGCGCCGGTTTCCGCTCACGCCAGGCGGATGCCTCGGGCGCGGAGCAAGGTGGTCGCAGAAGTCATGGTCAAGTACGATCCGAGAATGCAGAACCCAGCAGAGGATCTACTTGCCCTACTGAAAAGCTGGGAGCCTAGTGGCCCCACGCAGTCGACTGCTGCCGCCCGTGGCGTGGTTAACAACGAAGACGGCAGCGAGTTCTGGGCGAACCATCGCAGGGCAGTGGAGTGTCTTTTGGCGATTGAGCGCCAACTGGATGAGATGGAGCAGGCAGGAGATGATGTCGAGGCGTATCGGGAATATGTTCCGGCCTGGTATCGAGCTGTCTTCGCACCGAAATACAATTGGTTCGCTTCTGATGCGAACCTCAATACTCACCGTCGAGGCACCGGTCCCGACGGTGGTCGTGATCTAGCGAAAGACACCGCTGCTATGTTGAAAGGACTGGCATCGCATATCCGAACATGGCAGATCGCCGAGTCAATTCCGGCGGGAGTCATTGCCGACTTGCTGGAAGCAGTTGATGAAGCTGAGGGTCTTATCGATCGGGCAACGGATCTTCCAGACCTTGAGCGACGCTATGTTCTCCGCCTAGTTCAGCAAGTTCGGGAAGTAATTCGAGATGTCGACTTGTTTGGCCGCGCTGAGAATCGGCGTCTTGTTATTGAGCTTGGCGGGGCGATGACGATTGTCTACGCCTTTGCAGCGGAGGAAGACAAACCGAAGGCGCAAAATGTCGTCGGAAGATTCCTTCGCGGAGGAACTGCTCGCGTTACCGGTGTGGCTCTTGATGCTGGCGTTGTCCTCGGAGTTCAGGCATTGGCGGCGCACTTTAGCCAAGCTATTGGCAACTAGCCGTAGCAAGCGCCGATGTCGCACGCCTGCGGCGTGAAGGTCAGCCAGTCCCTACACCCAAACAGTTCGGATTCATTTCGGAGCTTCTGAAAGGGCCGGTGTTCTGGCGTCTCAACTGGGCACAGGCAGAGATGGAGCCGAACCTTGCGATACTCGGTGGATGGATTCTCAAGACTCCCTGGTATCAGCCCTGGGCCCATCCATAATCGCAGCCATTGCCCTAGCGTGCGTTGCAGCGATTACCTACCTTCTTACGACTCGCCTGGAGCACCGCAAGTGGCTTCGGCAGGAACGACTTCGCGCCTACACTGCTTACCTCTCCGTCCTGCGGACGCTTCGACACGCGAGCCTTCGCGGGGAAGCACTATCGAGGGAGCTTACCGGAGAATTCGCCGATCGTGTCGATCAAGTGCGGCTCGTGGGGACAGTACAAGCCGTCGAGATCATCGAATCACACGGCCGCCGGATGAAGGAGGAGCACCCAGATGCCATCGGGCTACAGCAGTTTGCAAAGGAGCTTCTTGGCCAAGCCCGCGAGGATCTCAAGGCCAACCATCGTGCCTGGAAGCTTTGAGATCCCATGAAACATGCGAACGGACGACGATTAGCTCTTGACCTGCGAAAACATAACCGGCTGAGTTCGATTCTGCCGAAACTGCCTTATCCAGGTAGGGCCGAGTGCCATTCGGCAAGCAGGGCGTCCTCAGCGGGTTGTGTTTTTGCAGGTCAGACCGGCCTATGGCGAAGTTCGTCAATGGTGCCGCTGAGGTCGCTCAGGGTCGCTGCGAGTTGGTCCAACTGCTCCAGCGTGGCGCGTGAGAGGGCGATGGTCGCCCACACTTGAGCGAATTGGGCGTGGTGGTCACGTTCAGTGGGGTCCTGCTCGGTGGCGGCCGTGGTCGCGTGGCTTACGGCCTGCTCCTGAGCCTCGTCCGACGTCGGCAGAATGGGTCTGGGGGCATCCAAGGGTCCGTCCCTTCATTGGAGAGTCGTTGCCGTCCAATGCTCTACGTAAAACGCGACCACTACTGACTCCAGCAGTAGGCGCCGGCGCGCGTTGGAAAGCGCTTCGCGCGTTGCCACGCAACGGGATCGGCCTTGAGGATCGCCTCGGCGATCCCCTTCGCAGTCTCCGTCTTGAGGGAGGCCATGCTGGTCTCGATCCAGGGGCCGATCGAGTCGGCCCCGCCGTGTTGGTATTCGACAGCCTGAATCAGGCATTCAAGCTTGTCAGCGTCCTTGGCGCACTTCGCTTCTGGTGATTCGTTCGCTTCGAACTCGCCGACGGCGCCAGTGATGATGGCGGCGATGGCGTCGGGCATGCCCTCGACCTGGTCGGCCACGATGTCCTCTGCGGGTGCAACGGTGAGGTACTTCCGGCTGACGTGCGCGATGTCGCCGATACGCGTCTCAGGGGTGTCGTGCAGAAGCGCAAGAAGAGCCGTCCGGTTCGGGTCGGCTCCTTCAAGGCCAGCAAGGATCATGTGCCGACGACCGCTGTCCGCCACGAGTGCTCAGCGATGCTCTCAGGGTCCTTGACCTGGGTGAACCACCACCCTGTCCGCTTGATGCGCTTGAGGTTCCCGGTTTCGAGCAGGTAGGACGCGATGCCGTCCAGGTCGGTCATGGATTGAGGCAGCATTCAACCAAAACCCATAGAAAACCAGGGGCCCAGGCAACATCGCCTGGGCCCCTGAACTTGAAGTCATACTTTAATCCCATATTTGAGTCAAATAGGGATCTTTACCATCTTCCATAAGCCGAGTCCAACGAAGTATGCAGTCACGAGCAAACTGAGCCGAATTCCTGGCAAAATTTCTAGCAGCAACTTCCGTGCTTGCAAGGCCAATAGTCAATGGCTCGCCAATCTCACTCGCATTGGCAACCCCATGAAACCGCCTTAGAGGGGCCCCAACTTTGGCAAGTAGTGGAATTCTAAGAAATCGAACTGAGCCCGATTCAACCAAGGTGAACAACAATACCTGAAGGTTCGTATCCAAACCCTCAGGGGAGTTCCATTGCAATAGAAAGAGCGCTCTGGAATTTTCCGAAAGACTCAAGATATCAGCCAATTCGGTCGATTGGTAATCCGTGAATCGAAGCACTTCAGAAAGGGTATGAAGACCACCGGAAATAGTCAACAATACAGCACCATCTGCAGCCTCGTTGAACTCTCCAAACTCCGCATCTAGCAGACGATGCATCTCCTCTGCCATATATTCCTCAAGGACCTTCGCTTCATTGAAGCGCTTTCGTCGCGCATTTTCTTCGGTAGCCTTATTTGCCGAATCGAGATTCACCGAAATACGCCTCACCGCCGCTATCACCGTTCGAATCCCCGCGGAGTCTCCGGTACGGACTTGGTCCACTTCTTGATACTTTCCAATGGTATGAGCCAGGTCGCGACGAACTTCTGACCAGTTGGCGAGCCGTCTCTCGGGTATTTCCTCCAACAACTGTCTCAGCAACTTATGCATATCCGATAGACGCTCGTCTTTCACCTGGATCTCGAGGCGATGCTTATCTTGCAGAAGATACTCACGAGCCGGAGGAGTGCGTCCCGCGATTAGGCTCCAGGCAAGCTTGCCCCAGGCATAAAAATCAGCCGGAAACTGTAGCCCGTCATTACGGCCAGATTGATTCTCCGGCGCTATATAAAGCCAAGGCCCGATAGCCTCGTACTCAGCAGTCAGACGAGTGTCATCATTTGAAATGCAAAGCCCAAAATCCGCTATTACAACATCATCGCCAGACCGCAGAATATTCGCAGGCTTGACATCTCGATGTGCGTATCCGAATTCATGAATCCGCGACAAGGCAAGTGCGACTTGGTCAACAAGAAGCAGTCTATCGAGCGTGCTAAATTTGTCCCTTGAAACATGCCCAATCGACTCAAGCGATCCTTGTTCATACCAAGGCATCACGTACCACGGATTCTTAGCATCATCTAGATCTTTATCAACGATCTTAGGAACCGGCGCACCTTTAGCAAAGAGATCTTGCATGGCATCGAACTCTCGTCGAAGTCGATCAACACGGTCTATCTTCTTCCAACGCTTCAATGCGTGGTCACCTGCATGGTCTTCATTTCGCACCCGCCAGACCCATGCCTGACCTGATTCAATGGGCTTAGACACCATCTTGGCCCACTGCTTTGGAAAGGTTGATTTTGACATGTGACCCTCCTTGACCGGTTAATCACCGACCACGCACCTGCTTCCAGAAGACGTGATTCTTCCGCAAAAGGCAACGTCTGGCAACTGGATGAGCAGTCAGCTTGCCCTAGACAACAGTAAGAGCCGCTCACTGGGCAATCAGGTCGACAAGCTCAAAGCTGAGGCAGCCCGCAACACAGCCTCGCAACAGCACATGAGTGAAACCATCAAGCCGAACGGCTTGATCTATACCGTGGCTAGAGGAGCTCGCCCACCGTGTAGGCCCCCCTTTTGGCTCCATGACCGCCCGCGGGCAGGGGTGATCCCCTCGCGGTTTGGAAGAGAAGATGCCCTCTAGCTGGGCTGATGCAGAGTGCCCCCGGCAGGATTCGAACCTGCGACACCTGGTCCCGGAAACCAGTGCTCTATCCACTGAGCTACGGAGGCGTGCCCGACGAGTCGGACGGAACGATGCTATCAGCACCCGGGGAGGGGATCGAACGCGGTTTGCCCGGCGAGGATCACACCGTCGCGAAGTCCTGCGATTCGGCGCGCCGAGTGTCGGAGGACGGGCATAGGCTGACTCCGCCGAAACCTGTGAGCCTAGCGGACACGCTGCGGTTTCGTCGCCCGAATCACCGGAAAAACACATCATCTTGGGGAGACCCCGGAGCCCGACCACAACATGTATGATTCCCCTCTGTCAGAACCAACAGCACGAGGGGATGCAGAGATGACCGGGCTCGCCACCACGCCATCCGCCACCACCACCGCTCCGCAGCAGCGGGAGCCCGAGCAGGGCCCCGTCGCGCTGATCGCCGAGCGCATTCGCGTCCATGCCGCCGGACTGCCCGACGTGGACGGCGAGAAGGTCATCGCCCAGATCGAGGCCGGCCTGTGGCCCGGCGCGACCGAGGCGGCGCTGCGCGAGCGGGCCGTCGAGATCACCTCGTCGAGCGTCGCCTCCGAGCCGACCTACTCCAAGCTCGCGGCCCGCCTCCTCGCCGAGCACATCGCGGCCGAGACCGCGGGCGAGGGCGTCACCTCGTTCACGACCTCGATCGCCGCGTGCCGCGACAACGGGCTCCTCTCGGAGGACCTCGTCGCGTTCGTCGACGCCAACGCCGCCGCGCTCGACGCCGTCATCGACGACGCCGCCGACGACCGCTTCGAGTACTTCGGCCTGCGGACGGTCTACGACCGGTACCTGCTGCGCCACCCCGAGCACCGCACGGTCCTCGAACGGCCCCAGTACTTCATGCTCCGCGTCGCATGCGGCCTGAGCCAGTCCGTGGAGGAGGCCGCCGAGCTGTACCGGCTCATGTCGGCCCTCGCGTACCTGCCGTCCTCGCCGACCCTGTTCAACTCGGGCACCAAGCGCGCCCAGCTGTCCTCGTGCTTCCTGCTCGACTCCCCGAAGGACGAGCTCGACTCGATCTACGAGCGCTACAGCCAGGTCGCGCGCCTCTCCAAGTACGCGGGCGGCATCGGCATCGCCTGGTCGCGCGTGCGCTCGCGCGGCTCGCTCATCCGCGGCACCAACGGCCACTCGAACGGGATCGTGCCGTGGCTGCGGACCCTCGACTCGTCCGTGGCGGCGGTGAACCAGGGCGGGCGCCGCAAGGGCGCCGCGTGCGTGTACCTCGCGACCTGGCACGCCGACATCGAGGAGTTCCTGGAGCTGCGCGACAACACCGGCGACGTCGAGCGCCGCACGCACAACCTGAACCTCGCCAACTGGATCCCCGACGAGTTCATGCGCCGCGTCGAGAACGACGCGACCTGGTCCCTGTTCGACCCCAAGGAGACCCCCGAGCTGGTCGACCTGTGGGGCGAGGAGTTCGACGAGGCGTACCGCGCCGCCGAGAACGCCGGGAAGGCCCGCAAGACCGTCCCGGCCCGCGAGCTGTACGGCCGCATGATGCGCACCCTCGCGCAGACCGGCAACGGCTGGATGACCTTCTCCGACACCGCGAACCGGACCTCGAACCAGACGGCGCGCAAAGAGAACGTGATCCACCTGTCGAACCTGTGCACCGAGATCCTGGAGGTCACCAACGACTCCGAGACCGCCGTGTGCAACCTCGGGTCCGTGAACCTCGCCGAGCACTGCTCGACCGAGGGCTTCGACTTCGAGCGCCTGGAGACCACGGTCCGCAGCGCCGTCAAGTTCCTCGACCGCACCATCGACCTCGGCTTCTACCCGACCGCCGAGGCCGAGAAGGCCAACCGCAAGTGGCGCCCGATCGGCCTGGGCTGCATGGGCCTCGCCGACGTGTTCTTCAAGCTGAAGCTCGCGTTCGACTCCGAGGAGGCCCTCGCGCTGTCGACCGCGATCAGCGAGCGGATCGCCCTGGTGGCCTTCGAGACCTCCGCCGGCCTCGCCGCAACCCTCGGGGCGCACCCGAACTTCGCCGAGACCCGCGCCGCCGACGGCGTGCTCCACCTCGACCACTACCCGAACGCGCGCATCACGCTCAACGAGCGCTGGGACGCCGTGCGAGGGAAGGTCGCCGAGCACGGCCTGCGCAACTCGCTCATGATCGCGATCGCGCCGACCGCCACGATCGCCTCGATCGCCGGATGCGCGGAGTGCATCGAGCCGGTCGTCTCCAACGTGTTCAAGCGCGAGACCCTGTCGGGCGAGTTCCTCCAGGTCAACCGCCACCTGATCGCCGAGCTCAAGGAGCGCGGGATCTGGAACGAGCAGCTGCGCCAGGCCATCGTCGTCGCCGAGGGCTCCGTCCAGGGCATCGCGGCGATCCCGGCCGACCTCCAGGAGCGGTACCGCACCGCCTGGGAGCTGCCGCAGCGCGCCCTGATCGACCTCGCGGCGGCCCGCACGCCGTTCATCGACCAGGCCCAGTCGCTCAACCTGTTCCAGGCCAGCCCGACCATCGGCAAGCTCTCGTCGATGTACCGGTACGCGTGGCAGCAGGGCCTCAAGACCACGTACTACCTGCGCAGCCGCCCGGCCACGCGCATCAACCAGACCACGGTCAGCGCCCAGCCCGCCGCCGAGGCGCCGCAGGCGACCGAGCTGGAGGTCATCCCGGCCGACATCGCGTGCTCCCTGGAGAACCCGGAGAGCTGCGAAGCCTGCCAGTAGGGCCGATGCGGGCGGGGCGCCGCGGCGCCCCGCCCGCTCCATGACATCGAACTGCCGCCCGCCCCTAAGCGAACCGACAACCGAGAGGACGCCCAATGCTGCTCGACCCGGGCATGAACCTGACCCTGCGACCCATGCAATACCCGGACTTCTACGACCAGTACCGGGCGGCGATCAAGAACACGTGGACCGTCGAGGAGGTCGACCTCGGCTCGGACCTGACCGACCTGGCGTCGTTCACGCCGCAGGAGCAGCACCTCATCCACCGGCTCGTGGCGTTCTTCGCCACCGGTGACACGATCGTCGCGAACAACCTGGTGCTCAACCTGTACCAGCACGTCAACTCCCCCGAAGGGCGGCTCTACCTCTCGCGCCAGCTCTTCGAGGAGGCCGTGCACGTGCAGTTCTACCTGACGCTGCTCGACACGTACCTGCCCGACCCGGACGAGCGCGCGAAGGCGTTCGACGCGGTCAACAACATCCCGTCGATCAAGCGCAAGGCCGACTTCTGCTTCAAGTGGATCGACGAGGTCTTCGACATGAAGGAGCTGAAGACCGGCGACGACCGGCGCAAGTTCCTCCTCAACCTGATCTGCTTCGCCGCGTGCATCGAGGGCCTGTTCTTCTACGGCGCCTTCGCGTACGTGTACTGGCTGCGCAGCCGGGGCCTCCTCGACGGCCTCGCCACCGGCACCAACTGGGTGTTCCGCGACGAGTCCTGCCACATGAACTTCGCGTTCAGCGTGGTCGACATCGTGCGCCAGGAGGAGCCCGAGCTGTTCGACGACGAGATGCGCCGCCAGGTCACCGACATGCTGGAGGAGGCCGTGGAGGCCGAGCTCCAGTTCGCCGAGGACCTCATCGGCGAGGGCATGCCCGGCATGACCGTCAAGGACATGAAGTCGTACCTGGAGTACGCCGCCGACCAGCGCCTCGTGCGCCTCGGCATGCCGAAGAAGTGGGGCTCGGAGAACCCGTTCCCCTTCATGGCGCTCCAGGACGTGCAGGAGCTGACGAACTTCTTCGAGCGCAGGCCGACCGCCTACCAAGTGGCCGTGGAGGGCAAGGTCGACCTCGACGAGGAGTTCTGATCCCGGGCCGCAGGGTGTCTCCCGCCTGCGGCTGAAAGAGGAGGGGCCCGGCGCGATGCGCCGGGCCCCTTCCTTGTCGCTTGCTTCGCTTGCGGCGCTAGCCGGCCCGCGCGAACGTCGAGCCGGACGCCTCCGTGCCGTCGCTGAGCTGGGCGACGCACAGGAACGTGCCGTCGCCGGGGACGTACACGTCCGTGGTCCAGTCGACGGCGTCGCTGGAGATCAGCTGCGAGAGCGGGCCGCCGTCGGCCTGGCCGTTCACGCAGGCCGCCGCGACCGCCGGGTCGGCGCGTGCCGCCTCGACGTCGCTGACGCCCTCGGGGAGCTGGCCGGTCGCGTAGCCCTCCCACAGGTGGGCGCCGTCGCAGCCGGTCGCGGCGAACGCGGCGTCGAAGCAGGCCGGCTCGGTGACGCAGCCCGCGCCCTCGACCGCGAGGGTGCACTCGCCGACGTAGTCGTCGGCCATGGACTGGGACGCCAGGTCGGCGGGCTCCTCGCCGTTGCCGAAGAGCCACACGCCGCCCGCGATGAGCAGGCCGAGGATGACCAGGCCGACCGCGCCCATGCCGATGAGGCGGCCCATCTCGGAGCCGTTGCCGCCGCCGCCCTCCTTCAGGCGGCGCTCGCGGCGGGTCAGGCCGGTCTCGTTGCGGGGCACGGGGACCGGGAGGCGCGAGTCGTGGTCGCGTTCATGGTCCTGGTCGCGTCCGCCGCTGTACGCCTCCCAGCGGCCCGTCTCGCCCGCGAAGTCGCGGGCGGGGCTCGGGGCCGGGGCGGGGCTCACCGGGGGGCTCACGGGCGGGCTGGGCATGCGCGCGGGGGCCGCCGGGGCCTGCGCCGTGCGGCGGACCGGGACGGTGCCGGGGGCGGGCTCCTCGGGGCGGCCGCGGCGCTTGGCCGGGGCGAGGCGGAGCGTGGACGGCGAGTCGGGCAGGCCGCCGAGGTCGGCGTAGCCGGGGGCCGCGGGCTCGTGGAACTCCGTGGGCGCCGCGTTCAGGGGCGGCGAGGTGTACGCGCCGTAGAGCCCTTGGGACGCAGGGGAGGGCGCGTGCGGGAGGTCGTCGGTGATGCGCGGGATGATGCCGGTGGACGCCTCGGGGATGCTCGCGAGGAACTCGCGGAACTCGACCGCGGTGGGGCGCCCGTCGGGGTTGTTGATGAGCGCGGTGCGCAGCATCTCCAGGAGCAGGGGCGATATGCCGGGGATCGCCGGGATCGGCTGGTCGAACAGGGCCGCGACCTCGTTGATGTCGAGGCCCCCTTCGGCGGGGAAGCGCGGCGGGTTGCCGCTGAGCATCGCGTACAGGGTGGCCGCGAGCGAGTAGACGTCGGCGCTCGGGCCGACGTGCTGCATCTGGAAGACCTCCAGCGGCGCGTACGCGGGGGTCGCCATCATCGAGAACCGCTCCCCGGGGCGGGGGACGGGGATGAGGCTGGAGAGCCCGAAGTCGGCGAGCACGGCGTGGCCGTGGTGGTCGATGAGGAGGTTCGCGGGCTTGATGTCGCGGTGGACGATCCCGGCCTCGTGGGCCGCGGCGAGCGCGTCGGCGATGCGGATGCCGATCTCGATCGTGCGGTGCGGGGGGATCGTGGTGTGGCGGTCGAGCAGGTCGGCGACCGAGCCGCGGCAGCGCTCCATGACGACGTACGGGTTCGCCTGGTGGGTGAGCCCGGCCGAGAGCATCTTGACCACGCACGGGTGGTCGGAGAGGCGCCCGGCGGTCTGGACCTCGTGGCGGAAGCGCTCGCGGGAGGCGTCGTCCGTGAGCGGGCGGGCCTCGATCTTCACGGCCACTTCGGCGCCGTCGTCGAAGCGCGTGGCGCTGAAGACGGTCGAGTACGCGCCGCGGTCGATCTCGCTGAACCCGGTGAGGCGCTCGATGCCCTGGAGCAGGGACTCGGGGTCGGCCTCGGGCCGGGCTCTCGGCGGGGAGACTGAAGCGGTTGGAGCACCGTAGGACGACATGGTGTCCACTGGAAACTGCCTCCGTTCTCGGCCAGCGTGCAAGCCGAAGCGTCGCTCGGTGTCGAGCCTGTTCAGGTCGGGTGCGCGGGTCAGCGCCGGGGTGCGCGCCGCTGCGTTGCGAGAGCGACTCGGGCCTGGGGGATCCGAGTCATGGGACCTATCGGATAACGGTACGGCAACGCGCCCACGATTCTGTATACCCCTAGACGAAAAGCCAGCGAGAACTGGCCGAACGGTTGATATGTCGCTTCCCGAGGGCGAAGTACCGGTGGCGCATAGTGAACGCATCCCCCGTGTAGCGCGCGGGAGGACGGGTGTTCCGGCGGTCTCCGCAGGGGCGCTCGTCCGCCCGCCGCGTCCTCCCCGCATCAGGCCCCCTCGGGCCCGTCGAGTCCCATTGCGGCGTCGAGGTAGCCCGCGGCCCATGCGGTCGCCTCGGGGTCCTCCCCGAAGGACTTGAGCACGAGCCCGGCCCACTTCGCGGCCTCCTCGGGGCGGCCGTCCTCGTCGAGCAGGCGCGCGTAGCGGGCCACGATGGCCCGCCGCGGACGCCCCAGGGACGGCTCGTCGTAGTGCGCCGCAAGGGGTTCGAGCATCCGCAGCGCTTCGGCCCGGTCGCCCTTGGCGGCGCGCACCTCGGCCAGGAGCGCGGTGTTGGCCGCGCGGCCCGGTTCGAGGACGTCGTCGGTGAGCAGCGCGAGCGCCTCCTCCGCGGCCGTCTCGGCGGTCGCGGGGTCGCCCGCTTCGAGGGAGCAGCGGCCCCTCAGGTTGTGCGCCAGGCTGATCAGGAGCGGGTGGCCGGTCTTCGCGCCGTACTCCTCGGCGTGGGCGGCGAGGTCCAGGGCGTGGTCGATCGCGCCGATCGAGCGGGCCGCGAGGGCCCGCACGTACTTCGCGAAGCCGCGGCCCCAGTCGTCGTCGATCCGCTCGAAGTCCCGGAAGGACTTGCGCGCCAATGCGTCCGCACCCTCGGGATGCCCGAGGCCGATCTGCGCGGCGGCGCCGATGGCCCGCAGGAGCCCGACGGCGAACACGTCGCCGCTGCGCTCGCCGATGGGCATGAACACGTCGGAGAGGCGCTTGGCCTCGGTGAACCGCCCTGCCATGAGGAGCGCGAACGCGGACACGCCGCGGACCCACGCCCGGCCGACCAGGTCCATCTGGCGCGCAAAGGCTTTGGCCGCTTCGCGGAGCACCTCGTCGGCGCCGTCGAAGTCGCCGCGGGCCACGAGGACCCACGCCTGGTGCTGGAGGGCCCAGGCCAGGCGCTTGTCGTCGCCGACGCCGAACGCGACGTCGTAGGCGTCCATGAAGCGGGCCTCCGCCTCGGACAGGTGCCCGGCGAGGAAGTCGAGGAGGCCGATGCGGCACTGGGCGTCGCAGCGGGGCCCGGCGAGCCCTTCGCGGCGCGAGAGCGCCAGCGCGGCCGTCCAGGCCCCGCGGGCCTCGGCGAGCTCGCCTTTGTAGCGGTGGAGGCGCCCGCGCAGCAGCAGGAGCTGGGCCACGAGTTCGGAGGCGTCCTCGGGGAAGTCGTCGCCGAAGAGGCGCGGCGAGGGGTGGTCGTCGTCCCCGGCGTGGTCGTCGCCGGCGTCCTCGGGGATGAGGCCGATGTCGATGGCGAGGCCCTCGATCTCGGCCTCGGCCTCGACGGTGCGGCCGAGGCGGGTGAGGGCGCGGCCGCGCAGGAGGCGGTCGTCGTGGGAGAGCGTGGCGATGCGCTCGACGCCGTTGAGGAGGGCGACGGCGCGCTCGGGCTCCGAGGCGTCCATGGCGCGGTCGGCCTGCTTGCGGACGGCGTCGACGGCGAGCGGGAGGACGTTCCAGACCTCGTCGATCTTCTCGATCTCGACTTCGTGCGCGAGGGTCACGGCCTGCTCGGCGTGGAAGACGACGAGGTCGTCGGCGCTCTGGCCTTCGAGCTCGGTGTCGGCGGCCCAGCGGGCGATCTCGGCGTGCGCGTGCGCGGCGTCGGCCTTCCCGATGGGCGCATAGGCGGCCTGGCGCAGCAGCGGGGTCACGAAGCGGTAGCCGCCGTAGGAGCGGCGCCGGAGCATGCGGCGGTCGAGGAGCTCCTGGAGGGCCAGGTCGAACTCCCCCGGGACCTCCTTTTCGAGGAGCTGCGTGGCCTCGGGCGGGACGGCGTCGCCGAAGATCGAGGCGGCGCGCAGGAGCGCGCGGGCCGCGGGGCTGAGCGCGTCGATGCGGGCGCCGAGGACCTGCGCGAGGTCGCGGGAGAGGACCTTCCCGGTGAGCGATCCGGCGACGAGCCGCCACTGGTCGCCCGTCCCGGTCAGGAGGTCCTGCTCGACGAGGAGGGTGACGAGCTCGGCCAGGTAGTACGGGTTGCCCTGGGCGAAGCCGAGGAGGCGGTCCTCGTCGGGCTTCGGGAGGCGCCCGCCGCCGAGGAACTCGCGCAGGAGGCGCGCGGCGTCGGCGCCGGCGAGCGGCGGCAGCGGGTGGACCTCGGCCTCGGAGACGCGGGTGAGCACGCCGGAGGACCTGGTGAGCTCGGGGCGGCCGTAGAGGAGCACGAGCACGGGGCCGTGGATCTTCGCGAGCGCGACGCCGAGGGCGTCGATGCCCGCTGCGGAGGCGGTGTGCAGGTCGTCGATGATGAGGACCATCGGGCCGTGCGTCGCCATGTGCGTGATGAGCTCGGCGACGGCCTCGGGGATCGTGTACGCGTCGGACTGCTGCCCGGTGAACCCGCCGACGCGGTCGGCCGCCCCGGGGCGGCCGTGGCCGAGGAGCCCGAGGAGCACGGTGATGTTCAGGCGGCACTCGCCGTGGTCGGCGTGGCCGTCGGCGATGCGCCTGAGCTTCGCTTCGGCGGTCGCGCGGTCGTCGTCGAAGCGCAGGCCGGCGGCCTTGCGCACGAGGTCGGCGAGGGGCCCGAAGCGGCGGCCTTCGCCGTAGGGGGCGACGCGCACGGTGAGGACGCGGGCGCCGCGCTCGGTGGCGAGGGTCCGGACTTCGCGTGCGAAGCGGGTCTTGCCCATCCCGGCTTCGGCGGTGTGGATGAGGACCAGCGGCTCACTGCGGTCGATGACCGCTTCGAGGCGGCCCGTCACGCGCCCGATCTCGGCGTCGCGGCCGATGAACGGCGCGGTGTCCCCGAGGCTGGCGCGCGTCCCGGGCTCGTCTTCGAGCCCCAGGAGCTGGAACACCTCGACGGGCTCGCGCTTTCCCTTGAGGCGCACGGGCGTGAGCCGGCGCCAGGCCGCGGCGTGCTTCGTGGCGCGCATGGTCTCCTCGCCGGCCCAGATGGTGCCGACGGAGGCGATCGCGCAGATGCGCGCGGCGGTGTTCACGGTGTCGCCGATGACGGTGTATTCGAGATTCGCCTGCATGCCGGCGACGACCAGCCCGGACCGGAGCCCGATCCGCAGGCCGATGGGCAATCCCCCGCCGGACTCGGCCTTGAGCAGCCTCCGGACGCGCTTCTGCATGGCCTGGGCGGCCCGGACGGCTCGCTCGGCGTCGTCCTCATGTGAGAGGGGGGCGCCGAACACGGCCATGATGCCGTCCCCGGTGAGCTTGTCGACGTGCCCGCCGAACTCGTTGACGGCGGAGACGCACTCCGCGAGCAGGCGGTCGGTCACGGAGGAGACCCGCTCGGGGTCCAGGCTCTCCGACCAGGTCGTGAAGTCCGAAAGGTCCCCGAAGAGCACCGTCACGTAGCGCCGCTCCGTCTGGGGAGCGGTCGCCTCGGGAGACAGGGGCGCACCGCAGTTGTGGCAGTAGCGCGCGCCCGGCACAGTGGGCACGGAACAGAACGGGCAGGTCACAGCAGCACCAACGCCGGGACAGGGCTGTGTTGTTCCCCACTCCTTGTGGGAACGGGGCCAATCTTGCGCTTCACGGTGGCAAGGATACGTGGCCTACCTGACAGATACCTGTGTGCGGAGGCACAAATCCCCGAGCAGGGGACCAACCCTCCCCCGTTATCGCCGACCCCCACCCGAACGGCTGATCCGGTTACGATCATGCCGTCGACCTGCACCCCTCCCCCTCTCGGCAAACGAAAGACACCCCATATGGCCGCCCCCTCCCCCGACCCCGACAGACGGGTCCTCAAACTCCGCCCCAACCGCCGCAACTTCGCGATCCTGGTCGCGGCCGGGACTCCGATCACGGCCGCCCTCAGCTACTTCATGCCCCTCGACATCGGGTACTGGAACCACCTCGTGAACCTTTTGGTCCTCCCCGGACCCGCAGCGGTCGGTCTCGGCCTGATCGGCCTGGTGGGGCTCCTCTCCTACCGGTACCGCCTCGACGACCAGGTGCTCGAAGAAGTCAACTGGGGACGCACCAAGCGAACCTTCCCCCGCCGGAACTACGACCGCCTCGAATTCGTCAACGGTAGGCTCCACCAAGCCGACGGGCATGGCAGATCCCGCAAGATCTCGCTCTGGCGCTGGACGATCCACCCCGACGACTGGGCGGTCTTCGCCGCCATCGCCCCCAGGCCGCAACCGATCGCGCCGCCCGCGCCGCTGCCTCCCGCACCTCCGCCTCCGGTTCGAGAGCTGCTGAACGTCCGCTACAACCTTCGCCGGGTCTGGTTGCTGCTCGCGGCCAGCACCGTGCTCGAAGTCTCCGGAATGCTCCTCTTCATCGGCACCGACGATGAATGGTCGAACCTCGACTGGTGGCTGGCAGGCGTGGTGGTCCTCGCGGGGGCACACCTCGTTCCCAGCTCAATCCAGGCGCTCTGGGCCAAAGTGTGCTTCAGATATGACCCGCGCCGACGAGCGGTTACGACCCGTGTCTGGGCGACCTCCGAGACCCGGTGGTTCCCGGGGAACCCGACTGAGCGGCTCGACTACTCGATCTACACAGGGACCATCTACAAGATCGCCGCCAGCGGCAGGCGCCGCAGGTTCGTCCGGATGTCGCGCTGGTTGAACCCGGGCGACTGGTCGGCGGTCGTGGACCGGCTGCTCGCCAGCGCTCCCGACCCCGAGCCGCGTGCAACTGGTGCCGCCTCCAAGGTCCAGGTGCGGGTGAGCCTGTGGCGGACCGTCCCGGTCGCAGTTGGCGGCCTCGGGTTGGGGGCCGTGTTCATCATGTTCGATCCGAGCGAATCCGGCTTCGCCTACGAAGTCCTGTACGGCGTGATCGCGATCTTCCTGTTGGTCACAGGAGTCGACGTGGTGAATCACCTGTCGTTCTGGCGGTTCTTGACCTTCGATCCCGAGAAGGGCCGGGTCGTCATCCGTCCCGGAACGAACCGCCACAAGGTCTTTCCTTCGAGCGGCTACGAGCGGGTCGAGTACTCGATCTACGACGCCCAGGTCTACGAGGTGCGGCCGAACGGCGAGCGCAAACGGCTCCAGATCCCCCGCTGGTACATGAACCGCACCGACTGGGGCGCACTCGCGGACGCGCTCATCGCGCATCAGCGGCTCTCCTCGACAACGGAAGACACCCCAAATGGCTCATCCCTCTGAACCCTCGACGACCCTGATCACAGTTCGCAACCGGCGCCGCCTGCTCATCTGGATGGTCGCGGTCTGCTGGCCGCTGACCCCTGCGTCATTCGCGCTCGGCATCTACCTCTTGGCCAGATTCGATGTCGAGAGTCGGCTCCTCCTCGGCGCCTTGTTGTACTCGCCGATGCTCGGAGCGGTCTTCGGCACCGTGGCCCTGATAGTGGGAAGGAACCTCCTCACCTACGACGTGGGTCGGCAGCAGATCAGAAGCGTGATCAACTGTCCCCCCTGGCGCGAGGGAGACCGCCTCGAATACTCGATCTATCGCGGGCGGCTTGAGTTGGTGCGCGCGAGCGGCAGGCGGCGCAGCGTCGTCGGCAACTCGTTCCTGATGGACAAGGACTCCTGGGCGGCGTTCGTCGACGTCTTCCTCGCACACCACCATCCTCGGGCGGGCAGGGCGGACCCCTCCTCGGTGGTCGCCGAATCCGCGGTCAAGGTCGGCATTCGCTGGCGGTTCTTCACAGGCTTCATGCTCGTCGGGCTGGCCATGGAGTTGCTCAACGTCCTCTTCTGGCTGGACACCCCCGACAACTACGACCCCTTCGGGCCCTTGCCGTTCGCGGGCCTGGCCTACATCCTCTTCGGCCTGCTGCCGCTCATCCTCAGGCCGGTCCTCATCTACGAGGACGGCCGGGTCAGCCTCAAGTCCCTCGGCCGCTCGGCCCGCGAGTTCCCGAGCGCGGGGTACGAGCGGCTGGAGTACTCGGTCTACTGGGGCTGCCTCTTCGAAGTGCGGGCCGACGGGAAGCGGCGGCGCGTCGCCCGGGGCTGGGCCCGCGACCAGGACACATGGAAGGCGTTCGTGGACCGGTTCCTTGAGGACCTCCGACCCGTCGCACCCGCCAGCGCGGAGGCAGAGTCATGATCACTGTGCGCGTGAACAGGCGCCGGTTCCGTCGGATCTTCATCGCCGGGCTGGTCATTTGGGTGCTCGGGATCGTGTCGAGCATCTTGCTGCCCGAATCGGTGGAGCGGGACCTCACGGCGTTGACGATCTATCTACCGAGCATGGTGCTGGCCGCCGGTTTCGGCCCCCTGGTCGGCGCTCAGGACCTCGTCTACGATCCGCAGACCCGCAGCGTGTTCCGCGGTTCAGGGTCGGGTTTTCCGCGACGGAAGTTCGAGCGCCTGGAGTACTCGATCTACAGCGGGCGCCTCTACCAGGTCCGCGCCGATGGCCGGAGGCGGGTGATCGCCGCCTGGTGGGGCTTCGTCCCGGAAGACTGGCGGCAGTTCGCGGACCGGCTGCTTCAGGACCAGTCGGTACCGGAAGGCCAGGACTCCGAGTAAGCGCCGGGGCCCGGACGCATCAGCGTCCGGGCCCCGATTCGGCTCGTGAGTTAGGCGGTGACCAGGCTGGCCTTTTGGAATTCCTTGACCGTGGTGTAGCCGGTCTTGGCCATGGCCCGGCGGAGGCCTCCGAAGAGGTTCTGGGAGCCGTCGGAGGAGTTGGACGGGCCGTAGAGGATGGCTTCGAGGTCGGGGACCTCGACGTCGCCGGAGTCCCCCGGGCGGAAGCGGCCGCGCGGGAGCTTCGGGTGGGAGGCGGCGGAGTGCCACCAGGCGCCGGCGGCCGGGGACTCGGCGGCGTCGGCGAGGATCGAGCCGAGCATGACCGCGTCGGCGCCGCAGGCGACGGCCTTGGCGATGGCGCCCGAGTTGGTGACCTCGCCGTCGGCGATGAGGTGGACGTAGCGTCCGCCCGTCTCGTCGAGGTAGTCGCGGCGCGCCGCGGCGGCCTCGACGATCGCGGAGGCCATCGGCACGTCGATGCCGAGGACGGTGTCGGTGGTCGACCAGTCGTCGGAGCCGACCCCGACGATGACGCCCGCCGCGCCGGTGCGCATCAGGTGCATCGCCGTCTTGTAGTTCGTGGCCCCGCCCACGACGACCGGGATGTCCAGGTCGGCGATGAACTGCTTCAGGTTCAGGACGTCGCCACCGGAGGAGACGTGCTCCGCGGAGACGATGGTGCCCTGGATGACCAGCAGGTCCACGCCAGCCTCGACCGCGAGCGGCGCGAGCTCGGCCGTGTGCTGCGGGCTGAAGCGGATCGCCGTGGTGATCCCGCCGGCGCGGATCTCGGCGATCCGCTCGGCGATGAGCTCGGGCTTCACCGGCTCCGCGTAGATCTCCTGGAGCCGCTCGATGGCGTTCTCCGCCGGCGTGTCGGCGAGCTCCTTGAGCAGCGAGGTGGGGTCGACGTAGCGGCACCACAGCCCTTCGCCGTTCAGGACGCCGAGGCCGCCGAGGCGGCCCATCTCGATCACGGACGCCGGGCTCATCGTCGCGTCGGACGGGTGCCCCACGGCCGGGATCTCGAAGCGGTAGGCGTCGAGCTGCCATTCGGTGGAGACATCATCGATGTCCCTGGTGCGCCGGGTCGGCACGAGCGCCACTTCGGACAGCCTCCAGCCGCGCGCCACGATCTTGCCGGGGCCGATCTCGACCAATTCCCGCACAGTCTCTCCTCCTACCGGGCCCGACTACCGCGTGTGGTAGTTGGGCGCTTCCACGGTCATCTGGATGTCGTGCGGGTGGCTCTCCTTGAGGCCCGCAGCGGTGATCCGGACCAGACGGCCGCGTTCATGCATCCCCTCGATGGTACCGGCCCCGGTGTACCCCATCGCAATACGCAGACCGCCCACCAGCTGGTAGACCACCTGTGCGAGGGTCCCGCGGTAGGGCACCTGACCTTCGACGCCTTCGGGGACGAGCTTGTCGTTGGAGTCGACCGCGTCCTGGAAGTAGCGGTCCTTGGAGTAGGACTTCGCCTGGCCGCGGGACTGCATGGCGCCCAAGGACCCCATGCCGCGGTACTGCTTGAACTGCTTGCCGTTCATGTAGATGAGCTCGCCGGGGCTCTCGGCGCAGCCTGCGAACAGCTGTCCCATCATGACGGTGGACGCGCCAGCGACGATGGCCTTCGCGATGTCGCCGGAGTACTGGATGCCGCCGTCGGCGATGACCGGGACGCCGCGCTCGCGGGCGACGCGGACGGTGTCCATGATCGCGGAGACCTGGGGGGCGCCGACGCCCGCGACGACGCGGGTCGTGCAGATCGCGCCGGGGCCGACGCCGACCTTGATGCCGTCCACGCCCGCCTCGATCATCGCGGCCGCGGCCTGCGCGGTCACGATGTTGCCGCCGATGATGTCGACCTTGTGGCCGAAGTCCTTGGAGATGGAGGCGATCATGTCGAGCACGCCGCGGGAGTGCCCGTGGGAGGAGTCGACGACGAGGAGGTCCACGCCCGCCTCGACGAGCTGCCCGGCGCGCGCGTACTGGTCCTCGCCGACGCCGATGGCGCCGCCGACGCGCAGGCGCCCCGAGTCGTCCTTCGACGCGTTCGGGAACTCCTCGCGCTTCGCGAAGTCCTTGACGGTGATGAGGCCGCGCAGGTAGAAGTCGCCGTCGACGATCGGGAGCTTCTCGATCTTGTGCTTCTTGAGCAGTTCGAGGGCCTCGTCCTGCGAGACGCCCTCGGGCGCGGTGATGAGGTTCTCCCTGGTCATGACCGTGGAGACCTTGACGGTGTGGTCCGTCTCGAAGCGCATGTCGCGGTTGGTGATGATGCCGACGAGCTTGCCCTTCTCGTCGGTCACGGGGAGGCCGGAGATGCGGTACTTGCCGCAGAGCTTGTCGACCTGGTCGAGGGTGTCCTCGGGCGAGCACGTGACCGGGTCGGCGACCATGCCGGACTCGGAGCGCTTGACGAGGTCCACCTGCTGGGCCTGCTCCTCCGCGGGGAGGTTGCGGTGGAGGATGCCGAGGCCGCCGAGGCGGGCCATGGCGATCGCCATGCGGGCCTCGGTGACGGTGTCCATCGGCGCGGTCAGGAGCGGCACCGAGATGCGGATGTTGCGGGTGAGCTGGGAGGAGGTGTCGACCCCCGCCGGAACGACGTCGGACTCGCCGGGCAGCAGCAGCACGTCGTCATAGGTGAGGCCGAGCGGGATCGCACTCGCCGCGCCCATGGGCACCGTGGTGCCTCCGACACGCTCGCCGGCAGCGCCTTCGAGCCCTTGAATTCCGAAATCCCCTGAGAACGCCATGGGCCAATGGTAGTGCCGTAACGTGCGTCGCCCCGCGTCGCACACGTCCCCTTGGGGTGTGATTCACGGCGGGGAGCTGGGCATCCGGTCATCCGCTGAATCGGCACGGCCCCGGACGGTGTCGCCGGGGCCGGTCCGATGAGTGAAAAGGGTGTGCGGGTGAGGGGAAGCGGGTGAGGGGGGTTACTCGAAGAGGTCGCCGGCCTCGTCGGCCAGGTTCCCGGCCAGGTCTCCGGCCTCCTCGGAGACGGTCTCGAAGACCTCGCTCCCGGAGACCGCGTCCCACGCCTCGGTGGCGCCGTCGCTGACGTCCTCCCACACCTCGGTGGCGTCGATGTCGGTGACCGCGTCAGCGACCCCGTCCACGACGTCGTCGAAGATCTCTTCCACGTTCTCGCCGAAACCGTCCATGTGCCCGTCTCCTCGCATCCGTCGGGGTTACTTGCGGCCCAGCCTAACCAGCGGCGCACGCCGTGTCAGCACCCGATCGCGATGGTGGCACGCATCCGGGAGTCCCGGGCCGCGCACCCGCGCCCACCTGGCCACGTCGCGCTGTGCTCGGGCGCGCGGGCGCGCGGTGGCGTTAGGCTGGGAAGCGTGTATGAGGAGCCTCGCGACCCGTTCGCCGACGATCCCGACCACGCGGAGGCGCTCGCCCCGTTCGAACCCGAGCTGGACGACGACGACCGCGCCGACCTCCTTGAGGACCTCCACGAACTGGAGATGTTCGAGAAGGTCCTGCAGCCGCAGGGCTTCCGGGGGGTGGTCGTCGACTGCGCCGACTGCGACGAGCCGCACTACTTCACGTGGGGCCTGCTCATGGCGAACCTGCGCGGCCTGCTGGAGGCGAACTGCGCGCAGGTCCACGAGCCCGCGTTCGACCCGGACCCGGCGCACTACGTGACCTGGGACTACGCCCGCGGGTTCTGCGACTGCTGGCTGAAGACGCACGGCCAGGAGGGCTGAGGACTAGGCGACCAGCGCCCCGTCCTTGACGACGGCCGCGATGCGCGGCGACTGGACGACGACGTCGCCGAGGCGGTCGGCGTCCACCACCACGAGGTCGGCGACCGCGCCGGGGACCGGGCCGCGCTCGGGGAGGCCGAGGACGGCCGCCGGGCCGGCGGTGATCGCGTCGAGCAGGACGCGGCGGTCGGCGGGCGCGGCGGCCCGGAAGAGCAGCCCCGCGAGCCACGCCGCCTGGAGCTGGCTCCCGTTCCCGTAGGGCGCGAACGGGTTGCAGAGGTTGTTGTTGGCGATCGAGACGCGCACGCCGAGTTCGGCGGCGCGCAGCACCGGCGCCACGGAGCGGGTCGCGAAGCCGCCGGAGGCGGCGCGCGGGTGCCCCGCGAGGTAGAGGTCGGTGGCGGGCATGACCGCGAGCGCGATCCCGGCGTCGGCGAGCGCCGCGAGGGCCTGGTCGGGGTCGTCCATGGCGGCGAGGGTCGTGACGTGGCCGATCGCGACGCGGCCCTGGAGGCCGAGGGCGCGGGTGCGGTCGGCGACCAGGCGGATCTGGGACGCGGCGGGGTCGTCGGAGAAGTCGAGGTGCAGGTCCACGGGTGCGCCGGTGGCCTCGGCGAGGCCGAACACGAAGTCGAGGTGCGCGGCGGGGTCGGCGTCGACGTAGGGGCAGCCGCCGACGACGTGCGCGCCTTCGCGCATCGCGGCGCGCATGAGGTCGGTCTGGCCGGGGAGTTCGAGGCCGCGCTGGGGGAACGCGGTGAGCTGGAGGTCCAGGCGCGTGTCGAGGCCGCGGTGGAGTTCGAGGAGGTCGAGTCCCGTGGCGGGGTCGATCTCGACCATCGCGCGGGCCGCGGTGGTCCCGTTGCGCAGCAAGGTGTCGGCGGCCCGCTGGGCGCCCGCGGCGACCGTGCCGGCGGGGAGGCGGTCGCGGAGTCGCGCGACGGCGGCGATGGCGTCGCCGAGGTCGGGAGTGAGGGCGGTGCCCTCGGCGGCGAGCGCGTCCTCGATCGCGGGGAGCAGGAACGCCTTGTCGAGGTGGACGTGCGCATCGGTGAACGCGGGAAGGACGACGCGCCCGGCGGCGTCGAAGACCTCCCCCGGGCCGGGGGCGTCGGTGATGCGGCCGCCCTCGATGTGGAGGTCGGCGAGGCCGTCGGCGGTGCGGGCGCGGGTGATCCGGGCGAGTGGGGGCACGGGGGTCCTTCCGGGGACGGGAGCGCCCGGCCGCCGAGGCGGCCGGGCGGGACTTGACGGCGTTACTGGAGGCCGATGGCCGGGTCGATGAACTCGTTCGTGACGAGGTCGTCGGCGCTGAGGCCGTCCGGGATCGTCTCGCCGTAGCCCTCGAAGATCGGGAGGACCGCCGCGATGACGCGGTCGACGCGCTCGGTGTCGAAGTTGCCGAGGGTGGCGTCCGGCCCGTTGGAGACGATGCCCTCCGCGAGCTGGACCTCGACTGAGTCCGCGTTGCCCTCCAACGTGATCGGCGGCCCGTCCGGGATCGTCTCGGCGATCCGCAGGATCGCCTCGTTGACCGGCTCCGGGTCCGTGACGTAGTCGATCTGGGCCTGCTGGAGCATCGGCACCAGCTCGGTCAGGCACGGCGCCAGCTCGTCGAGCTCACCCGAGCGCACCGACCAGGCGTGCTGGTAGACCTCGTACCCGGCGTCGTCGATCATCAGGTAGTCGGTGGGCTTCATCCAGCCCTCGACGTCGTGCTCCCAGCGGTACGGCTCGTTCGACACGTACCCCTGCTGCATGACCCGCCCGCCCTCGGCGACGAAGCGGCTCGGGGTGCCGTCGAAGGACGCGTCGGCCTGCGAGGGGTCCACGTACCCCTGGGCGATGAGGTAGTCCATGAAGACCTTGCCCTCGGTATACACGATCGGGGCGCCGGTGGCCTTCACGTCGTCCCAGGAGTCGATGTCGTACGTCGCCGGGTCGAACATGACGATCTGCGGCGTCACCTCCAGCGAGGCGAACACGCCGGTGACCGGGAACTCCGCGTTCGCGCGCACCGCGTCGTCGGTGGGCACGAACCCGAGGGTGATCGAGGTGTCCTGGTACATCTGCGCGGGCACCGGCTGGCCGCCGAGGAAGGGGCCGCCGAGGCGGACCTCGACGTTGACGCCGGTGTCGCCGAGGGGCCCGGTGTAGGCGCCCTTCTCCACGTCCACGGTGCCGTCGGGCCCCACGAGCTGGAACGCGGCGGCGCGCTCGGGGGTGGCGAACCAGTCCGTCTGGATCACGATCGTCGAAGGGCAGATGTCGGCGAGCACGCCCTCGCCGGTGGGGGCGGGCACGTCGACGGTCGTCGCGGTGCAGGCGGCGAGGAGGCTCGCGCCGGTGAGGGCCGCCGCGGCGGCGGCGAGTCGGCGCTTCATGAGGTCACGGTGCATGGGTGTCTCCAAAGGGGATGGAAGGGTTATCGCTTGCCGTGCAGGCGGTCGACGCGTCCGGCGAGGAGGTCGAACGCCCAGAACAGGCACAAGCCGACGAGCGAGGACAGGAGGAGGGCCGTCAGGAGCTCCTCGGTGGCGAGGCGCTGGCGGTAGACGTCGATCATGCGGCCGACGCCCGGGACGCCCTGGCGGAAGAAGAAGTCGGCCACGATCGAGCCGATGATCGCCTGGCCGCCGGAGATCTTGAACCCGGAGATCATCGCGGGCAGCGCCGCCGGGAGCTGGAGCTTCCACAAGCGCTGCAAGCGGGTCGCGCCGTGGAGGGTGAACAGGTCGTGCTCGGCGGCGGCCACGGACTTGAGGCCGAAGAGCGTGTTCGTGACGACCGGGAACAGCGAGACCATGACGCACACGATCACCCGCGACCCGAACTCGTACCCGAACCAGAACCCGAACAGCGGCACCACCGCGAGGATCGGGATCGTCTGGAGCACCACGGCGTACGGGTACAGGGAGAACTCGGCCCACCGGGCCTGGCTCATCGCCACCGCGAACACCACGCCGAGGACGATCGCGATCAGCAGGCCGCACAGGGCGACCTGCACGGTGTTCCACAGGGCCGTCAGGATCTCGGTGCGCGCCAGCGGGTCGAGGAGCCCCTCCGCGACCACGGCCTCCGGGGACGGCAGCAGGAACCGGGACGCCTCGGGGACGAGGAGGTGGCTGGAGGCCGCCCACGCGGCGATCACCAGCGCGAACACGGCGACCGGGGCGAGGACGCGGACGGGCGCGGTCGTGAAGGGCCAGAGCCGCTTCGGGCGGCGCTTCGCCTGCGGTGCCTCCGCTTCCGGGGCTTCGATGACGGCGGTCATGCGGCCACCTCTCGCTTCGCGCCGCGCAGTGCGGCCGAGACCTCGGCGGCGACGTCGGCGAACGCGGCCGTGTAGCGCAGCTCCGGGTCGCGGGGGAAGTCGAACGGGACGGGGATGTCGGCGGCGACCTCGCCGGGCTGGCCGCGCAGGACGACCACACGGGTCGACATGAACACCGACTCCGGGACCGAGTGCGTGACGAACACGCCCGCGAAGCCCTCGCGGGCGAAGAGGCCGCCGACCTCCTCGTTCAGGCGCTGGCGGGTGATCTCGTCGAGGGCGCCGAAGGGCTCGTCGAAGAGGAACAGCTCGGGCTTCATCGTCAGGGCGCGGGCGATCGAGGCGCGCATGCGCATCCCGCCGGAGAGCTGCGAGGGCCGGTGCTTCGCGAAGTCCGCCAGGCCGACCCGCTCGATCGCGTCGCGGGCGGCGGCGCGGCGCTCGGCCTTGGGGACGCCGGCGAGTTCGGCGGGGAGCTCGACGTTGCGGGCGACGGTGCGCCAGGGCAGGAGCGTGGCCTCCTGGAAGACGTAGCCGAGGCGGCCGGCGCCGACCTCGACCGCGCCGGAGGTGGCGGTCTCGAACCCGGCGGCGAGGCGGAGCATCGTGGACTTGCCGCAGCCGGAGGGGCCGACGAGCGAGACGAGCTCGCCGGGGCGGATCTCCAGGTCGATGCCGTGGAGCGCGCGGGTGCCGTTCGCGAAGGTCAGGGAGGTCCCGCGGAAGGCGAGGGCCGGGTCGATGCTCATCGCGACCGCCCGAGGCGGTCGTATACATGACCCGGCCCGTGCCCGTGTTCGGAGTTGAGCCGTGCGTTCATGACTCAAGTTCTACCGGTATACCGTTGCGGGCTCCGGTCCGGACGATGACGCGGATGTTTCGTATACGATCAGTCGGCGAGGACGCCGTCGTGAGCGACGACCGCGCCGTGCTTGACGACGAGCTTCCGCGGCGGGACGCTGACCACGGCTTCCGCTGGGGCCGAAGCGGTCACGGCGAGCAGGTCGGCGTTGCATCCGACCGCCAGGCCGTACCCGTCGAGGCCGAGGACGGCCGCGCCGCCGTGCGTCCCGGCCGCGAGCGCGAGCTCGATCTCCGGGTCGGACATGAGCCGGTCGCGGAAGGACACCTGGTTGACGCGGCGGAGCATGTCCCCGTCGCCGTACGGGGTCCACAGGTCGCGGATGCCGTCGTTGCCGAGGGCGAGCAGCGCGCCGGTCTCGGCCATGAGCTGGACCGGGACGACCGGGGCGCCGCCGACGGCGCAGGTGATCATCGCGACGCCCGCTTCGGCGAGGGCCTCGGCGATGCGCCGCTGGTGGTCCGGTTCGAGGCCGCCCATGGCGTACGCGTGGCTGATGGCGACGCGCCCGGCCATGCCGAGGGCCTTGGTGCGCTCGATGATGAGCTCGTACTCCCACGCGCCGAGCAGGCCCCGGTCGTGGAGGTGGACGTCGATGTTCGCGCCGTGGCGTTCGGCGAGGTCGAAGAGCAGGTCGAGCTGGCCGGTGGCGTCGCGGTCGAACCCGGCGGGGTCGAGGCCGCCGACGGTGCCGACGCCGTCCGCGAGGGCCGCTTCGAGGAGCGCGGGCACGCCGGGCCGGGTGAGCAGGCCCCCTTGGGGGAAGGCCACGAGCTCGACGTCCACGACGCCGGAGAGGCGGGCCGCGGCTTCGCGCACGGCCGCGACGCCGCCGAGGCCCACCTCGGGGTCGATGTCGATGTGGCTGCGCACGAAGGAGGTCCCGGCGGCGGCCATGGCGCGCAGGAGGTTCGCGGCGTAGTCGGCGCTGGGGACGCCGAGTTCGGCGCGGCGGCCCTCGCCGTTGCTGATGCGGCCTTCGAGGGTGCGCCCGCCGGTGTTGGGGGTCCAGGGGCCGCCGAACATGGTCTTGTCGAGGTGGCAGTGGGCGTCGACGAGGCCGGGGAGGACGATCGCGCCGTCGAGGTCGATCACTTGCGCGGCTTGGAGGTCGAGGTCGGGGCCGACCGCGGCGATGCGGCCGTCGGCGATTGCGATGTCGGCGGTGCTGAGGGGGAGGCCGGGGGTCCAGGGGCGGCCGTTCCTGAGGAGGAGGTCGGTCATGGCGGTCCTTTCGGTCAGGTGAGGAGCATCGCGGCCCCGGCGGCGGTGCCGAACGCGATGACGACGACGCGGAAGACGATCGGCCGGAGGCGGTCGGCGAGCCGGGCGCCCGCGAAGCCGCCGAGGAGGCACGCGGGCGCGAGGATCAGGACGGCGAGCCAGTCGACCGGGCCGAAGATCGAGACGGAGAGCATCGCGGCGGTCCCGGTGGTGAGCGCCAGGAGCGCCTTGAGGCCGTTGAGGCGGCCGATGACGGCGTCGATGCCGAGGGCGAGCGCGGTGAGGAACACGATCCCCATGCCGCCGTTGAAGTACGCGCCGTAGACGCCGCCGATGAACACGCCCGCGTAGAGCAGGGGCGTCGAGGGGCCGCCGCCGCGGGCGGCGAGGCGCCTGGTGATGAGCGGCTGGCACGCGAACAGGGCGGTGGCCGAGAGGATCAGGTACGGGACGAGCGCGGTGAAGACCTCCGGCGGGGCGGCGAGGAGGGCGACGGTGCCGCCGACCGCGCCGACGGCGGCGATGGCGACCAGGCGCGGGAGGACCGGCCGGAACCCGGCGAGGTGCCCCCGGAGCGCGAAGGCGTTCCCGGCGTACCCGGGCCACACGGACACGGCGTTGGTGACGGTGGCGGGGACCGGCGGGAGCCCGATCGCGAGCAGCGCCGGGAACGTCAGGAGGCTGCCGCCTCCGGCGATGGCGTTGCACAGGCCCGCCCCGAATCCGGCGGCGAGCAGCAGGGCGAGGTGTTGCGGGTCCATGGGGTCCTTCCGGGAGCGGCGGCGGACCCAATCGTATACAACGTTTTGCGGGGCGGTTCGGGAGGCGTTCAGGACTCCGGGCGGAGGCGCCTGCGGTAGGCGGTGGTGGCCCGGAGGATGTGCTGGCCGAGCAGGCCCGAGGCGCGGTCGGCGTCCCCGGCGGAGAGGGCCGCGAGGATCTCCTCGTGCTCGCGCCAGGAGTCCTCGGCGCGGAGGGTGAGGCCGACCGCGTAGACCCAGGCGATCTTCTGGCTGAGCTGGCGGATCATCTGGCCCAGGACCTCCGAGCCGGAGGCTTCGGCGATGACCTCGTGGAAGCGGGAGTTCAGGCGCGGGACCTCTTCGAGGCGGCCTTCGCGCACGGCGTCCCATCCGAGGTTCACGAGCTCCTTGAGGCGTCCGAGCTGCTCGGGGGTGCGGTTGCGGGCCGCGCGGGCCGCGCACATCGGCTCGATCACCGAGCGCAGCTCCAGGAGGTCCTCCGCCTCGGCCTCGCTCAGCTCCTTCACGAAGACCCCGACATAGGGCTTGGCCTCGACGAACCCTTCGGCTTCGAGGACCCGCAGGGCCTCGCGGACGGGCACGCGCGACACGCCGTACCGGGCCGCGAGGGCGTCCTCGGTGAGCCGCTCGCCGGGGGCGAACACGCCCCGGATGATGTCCTCGCGGACCGCGCGCACCGCTTCCTGCGGCGCCCGCCGCGGACCCTTGTCCCCAGCCATGGATTCCCTCCACTACGATCAGGCCACCATTCTCGTATACACTCCCTCGCCCCCGGAACGCGGTGCCGCCCCATGACGCTCCTCCAGCCGCTCGCCTCCTTCGACCATGCCGCTCTCGGCCGCGCCGACCACTACCTGCCGTCGCGGCCCGACACGGTGCAGTGGGGGCTCCTCCCGAACGCCGAGTGCGCGCCGGTCCTCAAGGTCAGGTCCGGCGACACGGTGTGCATCGACACCGTCAGCCACGAAGGGCTGCTTGAGGACCAGGGCGGCGACCCGGCGGCGTTCTTCGGCGCCAACGGGATCGGTGAGGTCCTCGACGACGCCGTGCGCATCGCCCGCGAATGCGTTCGCGCCCAAGGGGCCGGGCCGCACGTGGTCACCGGACCGGTGCACGTTGCCGGGGCCGAGCCCGGGGACGTCCTCGAAGTGGAAGTGCTGCAACTGGAGCGGCGCGCCCCGTACGGCGTGGTCAGCAACCGGCACGGGCGCGGCGCGCTCGCCGGGGAGTACCCGCTCGGCGAGGGCACCGTGAGCACCGTCGCCACGGTCGACGGCCGCGGGCGCGGCGTGATCCCCGTGGGCGACGGCAGGTCGCTGCGGTTCCCGCTCGCGCCGTTCCTGGGGATCATGGGCACCGCACCCGACACGGCGGACCCGGTCCACTCGGTGCCGCCCGGCCCGCACGGCGGGAACCTCGACATCCGGCTGCTCGGCGCGGGCGCGAAGCTCTACCTGCCCGTGGCCGTCCCGGGCGCGTCGTTCTACTGCGGCGACCCGCACTTCTCGCAGGGCGACGGGGAGGTCGCGCTCACCGCGTTCGAGGCGCCGCTGCGCGCGGTGCTGCGGCTCACGGTGCGCGCGGACCCCGACGCAAGGAGACTCGCCGCGGCCCTTGGCGGCCCGTACGCCGAGACCGGGGAACACTGGATCACGACGGGTCTCGACGAGGACCTGGACGAAGCCGTCCGGAAGGCGGTCCGGGCCGCGCTCGCGTTCCTGCGGGAGCGGCGCGGCATCCCCGGTCCCGTCGCGCTCGCGTACCTGAGCGCGGCCGTGGACGTGCGGATCTCGCAGGTCGTCGACCTCGTCAAAGGCGCCCACGTCACGCTGCCCAAGGAGTTGGATCTTGACTGACCCGTTCATCGCCCTCGTGGAAGACCTCGGGCGCCCCGGGCCCCTCGAAGGGCTCCGGCTCGCCGTCAAGGACCTGTTCGACCTGGCCGGGACCGCGACGGGCGCGGGCAATCCGCGGTGGCTGGAGACGCACGTGCCGCCGGAGGCGGACGCCGAGGCCGTCGCACTGCTGCGCGCCGCCGGCGCGAGGGTCGTGGGCAAGACGATCACCGACGAGCTCGCGTGGAGCCTCAACGGCTCGAACTTCCACTACGGGACCCCCGAGAACCCGGCCGCGCCCGGCCGCGTGCCCGGCGGGTCGTCCTCGGGGTCGGCGTCCGCGGTCGCACTGGGGCTGGCGGACATCGGGCTCGGCACGGACACCGGCGGGTCGATCCGGGTCCCCGCGTCCTACTGCGGCCTGTACGGGCTGCGGCCGACCCACGAGCGGGTGAGCCTGCGGGGGGCCGTGCCGCTCGCGCCGACGTTCGACACCGCGGGCGTGCTCACCAGGGACGCGCACACGCTGCGCCTGGCGATGCAGGTGCTCCTGGAGGAGCCCGCGGAGGACCACGCGCCGATCCGGAGGCTCCTGGCCCCCAGCGACATATGGGACGAGATCGCGCCCGCGACGCGCGCCGCGGTGATGCCCGCGGTCGAGGCGTTCGGCCTGGAGGTGGACACCGCGCTGTTCTTCGACGACCCGCACTTCGGGCTCGTCCACGAGGCGGCGCCCGCCGTGGCGCCGCTGGAGAACGCGCGCCGCGCGTACGCCGTGCTCCAGGCATGGGAGGCATGGCAGGCGCACGGCGCGTGGATCGAGGCGTCCCGGCCCGAGTTCGGGCCGGGCGTCAAGGCGCGCTTCGCCGGCGCGGCGAAGCTGACCAGCGCCGAGGTGACGCGGGCGCAGCGGGTCCGCAGCGGCGTGGTGGCGCTCGTCAGGGACAGGCTCCCCGAGGGCACCGCGCTCGCGATCCCCGCCGCGCCCGGCCCCGCGCCCGGTATCGGGGAGGAACCGGACCGCGAGGCCATCGTGCGCCTGACGTGCATCGCAGGGCTCGCCGGTGCCCCCGGGCTCGCCCTTCCGGCCGGACTGGTCGAGGACCTGCCGGTCGGCCTTCAGCTCGTCGCCACTCCGGGAGGCGACGAGGTCCTTCTGGCGCTTGCCGATCCGGACTGAGCCCGGCGGGGGCCTGCCAGCTCCCCGCGGTGGTGCCGTTCCTGCCGGACGGCCCCGTGCCAGTCCTCAGTGGATCTAGCAGACCAGTCCCGAGCGGAACGCCTCGGCCACCGCGTGGGCCCGGTCGCGCGCGCCGAGCTTGCGGAACATGCGCCGCGCGTGGGTCTTGACGGTGTCCTCGGAGACGAACAGGTCGCGTCCGATCTCGGCGTTCGACTTGCCCTCGGACATGCCGCGGAGGACCTGGAGCTCGCGCTCGGTCAGCTTCATGCCCTGGAGGGTCGAGCGCTGCCTCGGCACGGTCTCGGTGACGCGCTGGAGGCTCGGGGAGGCGAACATGATCGCCTGGGCGAGGGCGACCAGGAGGTCGTCGGAGTTGTTGGACGGGGTGCGGATGACGCCCCGGGCGCCCGCGGCCACCACCATCGCGGCGGTACGGGGGTCCGCAGCGCCTGACAGGAGGACCCCGGTGCGCGGGGAGCGGGCGCGGACGGTCTTGACGAACTTCACCGGGTCCGGGGCGGCGAGGCCGACGTCGACCAGCACCACGTCCACCTGGCGGCGGCCGAGCTCAAGGAACAGCTCGGGCGATCCCTCGACCGACTTGACCGCCTGCGCCAGGCCCATGCGGGTCGCGCAGGCCGAGATCTTCTGTCCGGCTTGAGGAGTCTTAACACAGACCAGTACGGTTCTCACTTTGTTCTACCTTTCGGTGCGGTAGGCCGTGCGTGTCTCTCTGTATCCAGCACGCAGGCGGTCCGCCGCCATGACGCGAGTTCGCGCGAATTTTTCGAGTGACTTTTCGAGGATTCCGGGAAGAGGCGTGGACGCATGGTGTTCGGGTTCGCTGACGCGAAGACCTCGACCCTGATGGGAAACTGGGGGCATGACACAGCGAAGAGGCGGACGACAGCACCGGGCCGAGTCCCGCGATTTTGGTGATCATCGTTCACATCCACCTCGCCATGACCTGTCTAACGAACTAACGGCCCTGGAAGGTACGAGTTACGGCCGATATAAATCCTTGCGTGGCAAATGGTGGACAGGACCGGCGATTCTGGACATTTTGAAAGTCCAGTCCGATCCGTTCGCCCCGCCGAGCCGTGTCGAACTGCGCTTCGACGCCGAGACCGCGGACCTCCTGCCCGAGTGGTACGCGACCCCGGAGCGGCGCCGGGCCCTCGCGGTACTGCTCGCGAAGCGGTTCCGGAAGGCATGCCCGACAAGGGACCTGCGGATCGACGCGGGCGGCCAGGAGATCCTGCGGCGGGCGTCCTGCCAGGTGGAGGAGGACGGCTCGGTCGTCTTCCGCCTCGGCGCGCAGTTCCCGGGGCACGGGCGGCGCATCGCCGGGCGCCAGGCCGCGCGGCTCCTGTGCGAGGACCTGCCGGACACGGCGGACGACGCGCTCGCCGTCGGCGAGGACGAGGCGGGCGCGTGGGTGCGCCACGCCGATGACGTTGCGGCCCTGCGGAAGCAGGTGTCGGATATCGGACTCGTCGCGTTCGTCGCCGACGGAGCCATGCTCGCGAGGCGGTCCGGAGTGGACGACCGGCCGCTGGAGTCCGGCGTGCCGTTCACCTCCCCCGGCTCGCTCGCGGTCGAGGTGGAGCTGCCGCACGCGGGCAAGGTGCGGGGCATGGGCATCGCGCCGGGCGTCACGCTCATCGTCGGCGGCGGGTTCCACGGCAAGTCGACCCTGCTGCGGGCCTTGGAGTCCGGGGTGTGGGACCACGTGCCCGGGGACGGGCGGGACTTCGTCGTCGCCGACACGAGTGCGGTCAAGGTGCGGGCCGAGGACGGGCGCGCGGTCACGGGCGTCGACGTCCACGCGTTCGTCGACCACCTGCCGTCAGGGGACGACACGCGGCACTTCTCGACCGAGAACGCCTCCGGGTCCACCTCGCAGGCCGCCGCGATCGTCGAGTCGCTCGAAGCCGGTGCGCGCGTGCTGCTCATCGACGAGGACACGGCCGCCACGAACCTCATGATCCGCGACGCGCGCATGCAGGAGCTCGTCGCGAAGGACCGCGAGCCGCTCACGCCGCTGGTCGACGTGGTGCGATCGATGGCCGACGAGCACGGCGTCGCGGTGGTGCTGGTGATGGGCGGGTCCGGCGACTACATGGACGTCGCCGACCGGGTGGTGCTCATGGACGCATACGTCCCCGAGGACGTCACCGAGCGCGCGAAGGCCCTGGCGGCCAAGCCGACCGGGCGCAGAGTGGAGGCCGAGGGGTTCCGGATGCCGCGGGCGCGCGTCATCGACGCGCGGTCGGTGAGCTCGGAGTCCCGCGGGAAGCAGAAGATCCGCGCCGACGACACCGACGGGCTGCGGTTCGGGGAGTCCGAGATCGACGTGCGCGCCGTCGAGCAGATCACCGACCACTCGATGACCGCCGGGATCGGGTACGCGATCGAGGCCGCGGTGCGGGAAGGGTGGATCGACGGGAAGGCCACGGTGTCGGAGGCGTTGGACCGCTTGGAGTCCGCGCTCGACGCGGAGGGCCAGGAGGTGCTGCTTCGGGTGCGGGACGCGGACTTCGCGGTGCCCAGGCGGTTCGAGGTGGCCGCGGCGCTCAACCGGATGCGGGAGCTGCGGGTGCGGGAAGAAACCGAGTAATGCCTTGAATCAGGCGTAAAAGTGCCTTCGCGGCTCCGATCCCCAAAGGCCGCGAAGGCTCTTGAACTCTATCGGTTTCCCGACAGCTCCGCGACAAACTGTCGGGATGTTGACACTTGCGGTTCCGCGGGCGTCCAGAAGCCCTGGCCCTGCCTTCGGGCATGCGGAAGGGCCGCCGACATCGTCGGCGGCCCTTCTTCTGTTCGCTTGTCGCTCAGGAGATCCCGGGCTTAGTGCGAGTGCCCGTGGCCGTGGGAGTGGCCGTGACCGGCGTCCTCCGGCTCGTCCTCGGGCTTGTCCACGATCGTCACCTCGGTGGTGAGCGCGAGGCCCACGATCGAGGCGGCGTTCAGGACGGCGTTGCGCGTGACCTTCACCGGGTCGGGGATGCCGGCCGAGACCAGGTCCTCGTAGGTGTCGGTGGCCGCGTTCCAGCCCTCGCGCCAGCCCTTGCCCGCGACCGTCGCCACGACCACGTCGCCCGACTCGCCCGCGTTGGCGGCGATCTGACGCAGCGGCTCCGACAGGGCGGCCGCGACGATCTTGAGGCCCACGCGGGCCTCAGGGTCGGCGAGCTCCACCTTGTCGAGGATCGCGATGGCGTGGACCAGGGCCGCGCCGCCGCCGGCGACGATGCCCTCTTCAACGGCGGCCTTGGTCGCGTTGACGGCGTCCTCGATGCGGTGCTTGCGCTCCTTCAGCTCGACCTCGGTGGCCGCGCCGACCTGGATGACGGCGACGCCGCCGGAGAGCTTCGCGAGACGCTCCTCCAGCTTCTCGCGGTCCCAGGACGACTCGGTCGTGGAGGCCTGCTGCTTGATCTGCGCGATGCGGGCGTCGACCTCGTCGCGCTCGCCCCCGCCGTCCACGATCGTGGTGGCGTCCTTGGAGACGGTGACGCGGCGGGCGCGGCCCAGGTGCGACAGGTCCGCGGCCTTGAGCTCCAGGCCGATCTCCGAGGAGACCACCTCGGCGCCCGTCAGGGTCGCGATGTCGCCCAGGATCGCCTTGCGGCGGTCGCCGAAGGCCGGGGCCTTGACGGCGCACACGCGCAGCGTCCCGCGCAGGGCGTTCACCGTCAGGGTCGCGAGGGCCTGGCCCTCGACGTCCTCGGCGATGATGAGCAGCGGCTTCGAGGTCTCGATGACCTTCTCCAGCACCGGCAGGAGCTCCTCGATCGAGGAGACCTTCGCGTTGGTGATGAGGATGTACGGGTCCTCGAAGACCGTCTGGCGCGAGTCCTGGTCGTTGATGAAGTTCGGGGAGATGAAGCCCTTGTCGAACTGCATGCCCTCGGTGACTTCGAGGATCGTCTCCAGGCTGGAGCCGTCCTCGACCGAGATGACGCCCTCGGCGCCGACGACGTCCATCGCCTTCGCGATGAGCTCGCCGATCTCCGGGTCCTGCGCCGACACGGCCGCGACCTGCGCGATGTGCTCGTGGTCGGAGATCTCGATGGCCTGGCGCAGCAGCTCCTCGGACACGGCGTTCGCCGCGGCCTCGATGCCCTTGCGGATCGCGATCGGGTTGCCCCCGGCCGTGACCGCCTTGATGCCCGCGCGGCTCATCTTCTGCGCCAGCACGGTCGCAGTGGTCGTGCCGTCGCCCGCGACGTCGTTCGTCTTCGTGGCGACTTCCTTGACCAGCTGCGCGCCGAGGTTGGCGTACGGGTCCGCGAGCTCGATCTCCTTGGCGATCGTCACGCCGTCGTTGGTGATGAGCGGCGCACCGAAGGACCGCTGGAGGACCACGTTGCGGCCCTTCGGGCCCAGCGTGACCTTCACGGTGTCGGCGAGGTGGTCGATGCCGTGCAGCAGGTTCTGCCGCGCGTCCTCGGCGAAGTTGAGAATCTTCGGCATTGGTTCCCTTTCCTAGGAACGCGGACGGGCCCTCAGCCGAGGGCCCGGTGCGCGCTACTGCTCGACGACCGCGAGGACGTCGCGCGAGGACAGGACGAGGTACTCCTCGCCGTTGTACTTGACCTCGGTGCCGCCGTACTTCGAGTAGATGACCACGTCGCCGACCTTGACGTCGATCGGGAGGCGGTTGCCCTTGTCGTCGAAGGCGCCCGGGCCCACGGCGAGGACGGTGCCCTCCTGGGGCTTCTCCTTGGCGGTGTCGGGGATGACGATGCCGGACGCGGTGGTGGTCTCGGCCTCGTTCGCCTGGACCACGATGCGGTCGCCCAGCGGCTTGATGGCAGCCTTGCTCACTTGGTTTCTCCAAACTCAGTGCAGTGCGGATGTCCGCCACGACAGCGCGGGTCTCGTCGTCGCGGGTGCCGAGGCACCGGCCCGTGGCTGGCACTCTCGCGGAGAGAGTGCCAAAGCGATCATAGCGCTTAGCAATCTCGCCCTGCGAGTGCTAAGGCCGACGTTAGTTCGCGCAGGTGGGGGCGTCAACAACGGGTCTCGCACGTCATACCATGGTCCCGTGGAAACGAGCCTGCCTGACGCCCTCCTCGCCGACCCCGGGCTCCAGACCCGCGCCGCCGAAGCCCTCGAACGCGACGGCGACCGGGCCCCGCTCACCCTCCGCAAGGCCGGGATCGACCCGTCCCTGGCCGCCGCGGCCCTGACGCTCGCGGACCTGCGGCGCCACGCCCGTACCAAGTTCGGCGACCTGGCGGACCGCCTCTACTTCACGCGGGCGGGCCTGGAGCAGGCCACCCGCTGGCCGGTGGCGGAACGCCGCGCGACCCGCTTCGCCGCCGCCGTCACCGACGTGACCGACCTGTGCTGCGGCCTGGGCACGGAAGCCCTGGCGTTCGCGCAGGCGGGCCTGACGGTGGAGGCGGTGGACATGAGCGGGGCGACCGCGGGCTACGCGGAGGCGAACGCCGCGGCTCTGGGCCTCCCGATCCGGGTGACCGTCGGGGACGCCCTCGAAACCCCCCTCGCCGAATCCGCCTTCGCCGACCCGGCCCGCCGGAGCGGCGGCACCCGCAACTTCAACCCGGCCGACTACTCCCCGCCCCTCGACCCGCTCCTGGCCCGCCTGCGCACCGCCCGCTTCGCGGCGGTCAAGCTCGGCCCCGGCATCAAGCACGACTGGATCCCCGAAGGCGCCGAAGCCGAATGGGTCTCGGTCGACCGCGACGTGGTCGAGGCATGCCTATGGCTCGGAGAAGCCGCCCAGGTCCCCCGCCGGGCCAGCCTCCTCAGATCGGGCCGGTGGCACGAGCTGACGGGCACGGGCGGGGAACGGGCCGAGGTCGGCGACGTCGCCGACTATCTCTACGAACCTGACGGGGCTGTCATCCGAGCGGGCCTGGTGGCCGAACTGGCCGAAGACCTCAACGCCCACATGGGAAGCGAGGACATCGCCTACCTCTACGGCGACCAGTTGACCGAAACCCCGTTCGCGAGGGCCTGGAAAGTCGAAGAGGTCTGGCCGCTGCACCCCAAGAAGCTCAAGCCGCTCCTCGCCGAACGGGGAATCGGCCGCCTCACGATCAAACAGCGAGGCACCGGCATCGACCCCGCGGCCCTCCGAAAGCAACTCAAACTCAAGGGCCCCAACGAGGCGACCCTCCTAGCGACCCGCCTCGCCGGAGACCACGCGGCGATCCTCTGCTCCGAGGCTTAGTCCAGTTTCGCGGTGAGGTCGACCTCGATGAGCTGGTCGCGGTACCCGAGCGCGGTGACGCCCGTGACGGTGCTGGCGGCCTTGAACGCGGGGCCGAGTTCGGGGTGCTCGGAGAGCCGGTGCCAGGCGCCACCGACGACGTCGCTCTCACTGCTCACCACGTACACGATCGACCGGACCACGTCCTCCGGCGCCGCGCCCGCATGCGCCAGCGCCGCAAGGCAGTTGGCCGCCACCTGCTCGATCTGCCGCTCCAGGTCCCCGACCCCGACGACCCGCTCGTCCCCGTCGACCGGGCACTGCCCGGCCAGGAACGCGAGCCGCCCGGCCTCGACGATCGTCACGTGCTCATACCCGCCGGTCGGATGCAGTCCGCTCATCCGCCGAGGCTAAACGCGGGATGTGCGGTGCGCCAGCGGTTATTCGGGGTGGGTGAGTTTGTAGCGGAGGTTGGCGTCTTTTTGGGCGACCATGCTTTCGAGGTCGACTTGGAAGGTCTCCATCTTGGTGCGGAGGTCGGGGTCGGCGGCGGCGAGGATTCTGACGGCGAGGAGGCCGGCGTTGCGGGCGCCCGCGATGGAGACGGTGGCGACGGGGATGCCGGCGGGCATCTGGACGATCGAGAGGAGGGAGTCCATGCCGTCGAGGTGCTTGAGGGGCACGGGGACGCCGATGACGGGCAAGGGCGTCGCGGAGGCGACCATGCCGGGGAGGTGGGCGGCGCCGCCCGCTCCGGCGATGATGACCTGGAGGCCGCGGCCCGCGGCGGAGTCGGCGTAGCTGAGCATCCCGTGGGGGGTGCGGTGGGCGGAGACCACGCGGACCTCGTAGGGGACGCCGAACTCGTCGAGGGCGGCCGTGGCCGCTTCCATGACGGGCCAGTCGGAGTCCGAGCCCATGATGACGCCGACGCGCGGCTGCTGCTCTGTCATTACTCGCCTTCCTGGAGCCACTTGGCGGCGCGCAGGGCGCGGCGCCGCAGGAGGTCGGGGTCGTCGCCGCGGACGGTGACGTGGCCGATCTTGCGGCCGGGCCGGACGGCCTTGCCGTAGAGGTGGACGTGCGCGCCGGGGTCGTCGGCGAGGAGGTGCTGGAGCCGCTCGTCGAGGCGCGGGCCGCCGGGCGCGCCGCCGAGGACGTTCGCCATGACGGTGTACGGCGCGACCGGGGCGGTGGAGCCGAGCGGGTAGTCGAGGACGGCGCGGAGGTGCTGCTCGAACTGGCTGGTCTCGGCCCCTTCGATGGTCCAGTGGCCGGAGTTGTGGGCGCGCATCGCGAGTTCGTTCACGAAGAGGCCCTTGGAGGTCTGGAACAGTTCGACGGCGAGCATGCCGACGACGCCGAGTTCGCGGGCGACGGTCTCGCCGATCTCCTTCGCCTGGGCCGCGACCGCGGGGTCGAGGTGCGGCGCGGGGGCGATCACCTCGGTGCAGATGCCGCCGGTCTGGACGGTCTCCACGACGGGGTAGACGGCGGTCTCGCCGCGCGGGGAGCGCGCGACCTGGATGGCGAGTTCGCGCTGGAGGGGCATGCGCTCCTCGGCGATGAGGCGGAGGCCGGAGGCGAGGACGGCCTGCGCGTCGCCGGGCGTGTCGACCATCCAGACGCCTTTGCCGTCGTAGCCGCCGGTCGCGGCCTTGAGGACGCACGGGAGGCCGAACGCCTCGACGTCGGAGATGGAGTCGACGGGGGCCCAGCGCGGCTGCGGGAGGCCGAGGCCGGTGAGGCGGGTGCGCATGGCGTGCTTGTCCTGCGCGTAGAGGAGGGCCTCGGGGCGGGGCTGGACGTCGACGCCCTCGGCGACGAGGGCCTGGAGGGCCTCCTGCGGGACGTGCTCGTGGTCGAAGGTGACCACGGTGCAGCCCTTGGCGAAGCCGCGGAGGTCCTCGACGTCGCGGTAGTCGCCGAGCACGGTCGCGGGGGCGACGACGGCGGCGCTCTCGGCCGGGTCCCCGGCGAGGACCTTGAGGCTCTGGCCGAGGGCGATGGCGGCTTGATGGGTCATGCGGGCCAGCTGGCCGGCACCGATCATTCCCACGGTCGGGAGTTGGGTCGCGGCATCCACGGCGAGAGCCTAATCCCTGCCGAAATCCGTAAGGTTCCACATGACAACCATCGTGACCTGGTCATCAGCCGGTGATGGGATGTTCGGCCACTTCGAGGAGTTGGTCGGGGGCCACGCCGAGGGCGCCGCAGAGGGCCATGATGGTGAAGAACGCCGGTGTGGCGATGCGGCCGGTCTCGATCTTGCGCAGCGTCTCCGGGGAGATCCCGGCCTCGGCGGCGACGTCGGGGAGGCTGCGGGGGCCGCGGGCCGTGCGCAGCGCCCGGCCGAGGGCGCGGCCGCGGTCGTGCTCTTCGGGCCTCAGCGGCGGTCGGATCATACCGGTATTATAGTACCGGTATACAAATACCGGAACCCTATGGAAGGCCGACGATGATCGAGCTGTACTCCCCCGCCGAGATCGAAGCGATGCGCCCGGCGGGCCGCTTCGTGGCCGCCACGCTCTCGGAGCTGGCGCGCACCGCCGACGTCGGCATGAACCTCCTCGAACTCGACGACCTGGTCGCCCGCAGGATCAAGGAGGCCGGGGCGGTCTCCTGCTACGTGGACTACCACCCGTCGTTCGGCGGCAGCCCGTTCGGGAAGGTCCTGTGCACCTCCGTCAACGACGCGGTCCTGCACGGCCTCCCCCACGACTACAAGCTCAAGGACGGCGACCTGGTGAGCTTCGACTTCGCGGCCGAGGTCGACGGCTGGGTCGCGGACTCGGCGCTGTCGGTCGTGGTCGGCGAGGCGAAGGACGAGGACCTGCGGCTCATCGACACGACCACGCGCGCGCTCGAAGCGGGCATCGGCGCGGCGGTGGTCGGGAACAAGCTCGGGGACCTCGGGCACGCCATCGCCACGGTCGCGCGCGGCGACGGCCTCGGCGTGAACACCCAGTTCGGCGGGCACGGCGTGGGCCGGACCATGCACGGCGACCCGCACGTGCCCAACGACGGCCGCCCGGGCCGGGGCATGAAGCTCAAGCCGGGCCTGGTCATCGCGATCGAGCCGTGGTTCCTCCAGACCACCGACGAGATCGTCTACGACCCCGACGGGTGGACGCTGCGCAGCGCCGACGGCTCGCGCGGCGCGCACATGGAGCACACCGTCGCGATCACCGAGGACGGGCCGATCATCCTCACCGCCAGGGACTAGGGCGGGCTAGGAAGAGGACGCGGGGCGCTCGGCCTCGGCGCGCCTGAGGCGCTCCATGCGGTCGACCATGCGCTCCGAGACGACCTCCTCGGCGGTGACGGCGTACCCGTAGTGGTCGCGCCAGTCGCCGTCGATGTACAGGTACCGCTTGTGGAGGCCCTCGCGGCGCAGGCCGAGCTTCTCGGCGACGCGGTTCGAGGGCCCGTTCTCGGGGCGGATGTTCACTTCGATGCGGTGCAGGCGGCCGACGGTGAGCGCGTGGTCCACGACGAGCGCGAGCGCGGCCGCGGTGATGTTGCGCCCGGCGTGGCCGCGGTCGATCCAGTAGCCCGCGTAGGCGGAGCCGAAGGCGCGGCGCACGATGTTGCCGACGGTGAGGCCGCCGACGAGCTTCCCCTCCCAGCAGACCGCGAGGGGCCAGCTGGTGCCGTCCTTGACGGACCGCTTGAGGCTGCGGAGCATCGCGCGGAACGCGGCGGGCGAGTGGGCTTCGTGCCAGGTGGTGCCGGTGCCGGGCTCCCATGGGGCGAGCCAGGCTTCGTTGGCGCGGCGCAGTTCGGACCAGCGGTTGGCGTCGGAGCGGCGGAAGGGCCGGACGCTCACCTGCTCGTGTTCGAGGTGCACCGGCCATCCGGGGTTGGAAAGGGTCATCGGTCTGGGTCCAACTGCGTTCGTGGGACGGTCATCGGGGGCCGTCCGCCTGGATGTCGGTACGGGTCATCGGTTCCTGTCGAGCAGGAGCACGTCCACCGTGGACCCGGCGGGCACCCGGGTCGCGTTCTCGCCGATCGTCATGAGGCCGGTGGCCTCGGCGAGACCGGAGAGCGTGTATGAAGTGGCACCGAGCGGTGCGACGGTGTAGCCGCCGCCGCGGCGCTCGGCGACGCGGACGGGGCGGAACTCCCTGAGTCCGCTCGGTGAGGATACGGGCTCGGTCAGGTTGGCGCGCACGCTGGGCCGGAAAACCGGCTCCGCGCCCGCGAGCCGCTGGATGAGCGGGCGGGCGACGACCTCGAACGCGATGGTCGCGGCCACCGGGTCGCCGGGGAGGCACACCACGGGGACCTCCTCGGGGCCGATCGTGCCGAAGCCCATGGTCTCGCACAGGTAGACGGCGATCGGCGAGAAGTCGACGGCGCCGTCGCGGGAGAACGTGCGCCGGACCATGTCGCCGGGGCCGGTGCCGGTGCCGCCGGTGGTGATGACGAGGTCGGCGCGGAGGATCTGGTCGTCGAGGACCGAGCGCAGCGCGTCCGGCTCGTCGTCGCAGATGCCGACGCGGTACGCGTGGGCGCCCGCTTCGGAGGCCGCCGCCGTCACGAGGTGCGAGTTGACGTCGATGAGCTGGCCGGGCTGGGAGGGGCGGCCGGTGTCCACGAGCTCGTCGCCCGTGGCGATGACGACGACGCGCGGCGTGGGCCGGACGACGACGTCGGCGATCCCGGCGCCCGCGAGGAGCCCCACGAGCTGCGGGGTGACGCGGCGGCCCTCGTGGGCGAGGATCTCGCCCGCCGAGCGCTCGGAGCCCATGCGGCGCACGCCGTGCCCGCGGCGGGGCGCCTGGCGGACGTCCACAGTCGCCATGCCTTCATCGGTCCACGCGAGCGGGACCACGATGTCGGCGCCCACCGGGAGCGCGGCCCCGGCGGCGACCGAGAAGCACGTGCCCGCGACCAGGCGCACCGGGCGCCACGAGGACGCGGCGAGGTCGCCGAGGACCTTCAGGCCCACGCCCCGTTCGGGGCTCGCGCCCGCGATGTCGTCGGCCGCGCACGCGTAGCCGTCGATCGCGGCGTAGTCGAAGGCGGGGAGCGGCCCGGGGTTGACCGCGTTCTCGGCGAGGACCGACCCGGTCGACTGGGTCATGTCGATGTCGACCGGGGGCAGGGGTCGGACGAGCGCCAGCGCCTTCGACAGGAAGTCGGCCAATGGCGTCGCGTCGCCGGTCCCCATCTCTCCTCATCTCCCCCGTCGGTCAGAAAAGCTCAAATGCGCCGCCTGGCGGCGGTGCGGTCAGTCCAGTGTCGCACTGAATTCGCGCAGCCAGGCGTTGAAGCCGGGCAAGTCGTCGCGTCGGCTGGCGAGCTCGACGAGGGTCTGGAGGTACTCGACGGGCTGCCCGGTGTCGTAGCGGCGGCCCCGGAGGATCACGGCGTGGACGGGGGTTCCGTTGGCGCGCATGGCGTCCATGGCGTCGGTGAGTTGGATTTCGCCGCCGCTGCCGGGCTCGGTGCGGTCGAGTTCGGCGAAGATCGCGCCGGGCAGGACGTAGCGTCCGATGAGGATGAGATTGGACGGCGCGTCCTCGCGGGCGGGCTTCTCGACCATTCCGGTGACTTCGACGATGTCGGGCGTGTCGGTGGAGCGGACCGAGGCGACGCCGTACCGGGAGACCTCGGACTCGGGGACCTCCAGGAGGGCGAGGACGATGCCGCCGGTCTCGCTCTGGAGGTCGATCATGCGCGGGAGGAGCTTGTCGTCCACGTCGTAGAACTCGTCGCCGAGGAGCACCGCGAAGGGCTCGTCGCCGACGTGGGCGGCGGCGCGGCCGACCGCGTGGCCGAGGCCCTTGGCGCGGCCCTGGCGGATCGCGTGGACGTCGGCGATCCGCTCGGGGGCCTTGACTGCGGCGATCAGGTCGTCCTTGCCTTTGGCGGCGAGGGCCTCTTCGAGGTCGGGGCGGACGTCGAAGTAGTCGGTGATCGCGTCCTTGCCGCGGGCGGTGACCAGGGCGACGTCGTCGAGCCCGGCGGCCGCGGCCTCCTCCACGATGTACTGGAGGACCGGCGTGTCGACGATCGGCAGGAGCTCCTTGGGGACCGCCTTCGTGACCGGCAGGAAACGGGTGGCGTTGCCCGCCACGGGAATGACGGCTTTCGTGGCGCGGGGCGCAGTATCTGGCATATGGCGAGGGTATCGTGGGCACGCTCCGTCAGGTCCCGGCCACCCTGGAGAACAGACGGTGAACGGACCTCAGACCGAAGCCACCCGCCAGGTGTCGCGTCCTGCGGCTTTCGCGGCGTAGAGGGCCTCGTCGGCGGCCGCGAGGACCTCGCTGGCGGTGTCGGCGTGCTCGCCGAGGACGGCCACGCCTATGGAGACGGTGACGCGCAGTTCGCGCCCGCCCGAGGCGTCGTTCACCTTGAACGGCCGGGCGGCGACGGAGCGTCCCAGGCGCTCGGCGACGGCGGTCGCCCCGGTCGCGTCGGTCTCGGGCAGCAGGACCATGAACTCCTCGCCGCCGTGGCGGAACGCCAGGTCCACTTCGCGGATCTGGCCGGTGATGCGGCGCGCGAGCTCCGTGAGGACCTGGTCGCCGACGGGGTGCCCGTACGTGTCGTTCACGGACTTGAACCGGTCGAGGTCGATCGCGAGCAGCGCGGAGGGCCGCTGGTAGCGGCGGGAGCGCTCGGCCTCGCGGCGCAGCGAGGTCTGCATGAACCGGTAGTTCCACAGGCCCGTGAGCGGGTCGGTGAGGCTCAGGCGCTGGGCCTGGCGGTGCAGGAGCACGTTCTCGACGGCCACGGACGCCTGCCCGGCGAAGGTGCGGAGCGTGTCGACGTCCCCGGGCTCGAAGTCGTCCCCGGCGATCCGGTTGTAGAGGACGAGGACGCCGAGGACCCCGGACTCGGTGCGCGGGGCGCCCGGGTCGTCGGACTCGGCGGGCGCGCGGCCCTCGAAGGGCACGGCCACGATCGAGCGGGCGTCCGGTTCGGTGTCGGCGCGGCGGCGGCCCTCGAAGAAGCCGTCGGCGATGCGCCCGTGCGCGGGCTCGCCGGAGGCGGCGATGGACCCGACGATGCCCTCGCCGAGGCGGATCGTCGCGGGCTGCTCGATGCCGAGGTCCCCTTCGCCCGCCCTCTGGCGCAGCTGGTCGGCGTCGTCCACGTCCACGAGCATGACGACCCCGGCCTCGGCGCCCGCGGTGACCATGGCGGTGTCGAGGATGACCTCCAGGATGCGGTCGAGGTCGAGGGTCGCGGTGAGGGTCTGGCCGAGGCGGCCGAGCTGGCCGCGCATCTGGTCGCGGGAGGCGGTCAGGGCGTTCACGTACGACTGGGTCTGCGCGGTCATGCGGTTGAACGCGAGCGCGAGGTGGGCGACCTCGTCGCGGCCGTGGACGGGCACGCGGACGTTCAGGTCGCCTTCGGAGACGCGCTCGGCGGCGTCGGCGAGCTCGTGGAGCGGTCGGGTCGTGGACCGGGCGAGCCACGCGGCCAGGCCGACCGCGCACAGGCCCGAGGCGGCGACCATCGCGGCGAGGGTCCAGTACATGGGGGTGACGCTGGTGGCGACCGTGCCGATGTTCAGCGGCAGGAACGAGTCGGTGGCGTCCCAGCGGCCCGCGTCGACCTCCCCGGCGCGCATCGGCTCGGCGCGGCCGTCGAGGAGGACCAGGTCGGCGTCGGCGACGCGCGCGATGCGGCCGAGGAACTCCTGGTCCACGACGCGGAAGGCGCTGAACACGGCCGTGGTGCCGTCGGCGTTCTTCACTTCGGCCTGGGCGCCGAGGGCCACGATGGGGCCGGAACCGGCGTAGGCGGCGGCCTCGCCGCAGTCGACCCAGGCGCCCTCGGGCGCGGGCGAGCCGATGTCGGGGCCGGTGGTGGAGTCGGCGTTCTGGAGGCCGGTGAAGACCACGCCGTCGACCACTTTGCGGTCGACCACGAGCTGGGCCATTTCGAGCGCGTCGTCGTTGCCGCCGCTACTGTGGCTCAGGGCCACGACCGCGGCCGACGCCTGGATGCGCTCGCAGATCGTGCCGAGGGTGGAGTCGACGGACGTCACCGCCGAGCTCGCCAGCGCCTCCCCGCGGGAGTCCGCCAGGTGGGACATGACGGCAGCGACGAAGACGGCCCCCACCAGGACCGGGCCGAGCACCACCACGAGGAACGCCGTGGTGAGCCGTGAGCGCAGCGACACCGAAGCCCCCTCAAGTTCACTCCCTTAGAAGACTACCTAGAGCTACTGACCGGACACGACAAGGCATCCGGTTTTCCATCACTCTGGCTGAAAGGACGAGTGTGATCGCCTGTTCAGGGGAATCCTTCCAGGTGACATATGCCGACGGAGGGAATTCGCATGCATGAGAGCAAGCAGCTGGCGCGCCGCGCGCTCCTCGGAGCGCGCAAGGCCATGCCCGGGGAGGCCCGCGCGGCCGCCGACGTGGCGACGTGGAAGGCGTTGCGGGACTTCCTCATCGAAGCAGTGGACGAGGGGGCGGTGGTCGCCGCGTACCGGCCGTTCGGCGCGGAGCCGGGCTGCACGCTCGAACCCGAGCTGCCCGAGCGGCTCGCGGTCGTCTACCGGGTGATGCTGCCCGTGCTGCTGCCGGACCGGGACCTCGCCTGGGAGTACGCCGGCGGCGAGGGGACGGCGCGGGAGGAGGGGCAGATCGAGGACGCCGCGGCCGTGATCGTCCCGGGCCTGGCCGTCTCACCTGGCGGGACGCGACTGGGGCGCGGCGGCGGCTCGTACGACCGGGCGCTGGCCCGGGTCGGGCCGGACGTGCCGGTGGTGGCGCTGCTGCGCGAGGGCGAGTTCGGGGTTCAGGTCCCGGCCGAGCCGCACGACCGGCCGGTCACGGGCGTGGTGACGCCGGTGAAGGGATTCGTGTCACTGCGGTAGTGGCTGACGCCTCACGCCTGCACAGGATGGATTTCGCCGGTGCGGGCGTTGACTGCTAATGTCGGTCGGGTCCCGTGTCAAGTCCTGGAGGTTGGGCGTGCCTGTCTACGAATACCGCTGCAAGGAGTGCGGTTACGAGTTCGACCAGCACCAGTCGTTCTCCGAAGCGCGGTTGACGGACTGCCCGAACTGCGCGGCCGAGGGCGCACTGCGCAAGGTCTTCGGGAACGTGGGCGTCACCTTCAAGGGCAGCGGCTTCTACCGCACCGACTCGCGGTCGACGGACTCGTCGTCGCTGAGCTCGAACGGGTCGAAGAACGGCGCCAAGAAGGGCGAGGCGAAGCCCGAGAAGAAGGCCGAGTCCAAGCCCGCGGCGAAGTCCGACTCCGCCAAGGCCGCGTAGGTCTCAAGAACGTTCCACCGGTGCCCGGTCGCTTCTAGTGGCCGGGCACCGGTGCGTTCAGTCCTGGGTCGGGGACTCCGCGTCGGCCTCTTCCTCCTGCTTCGCTTCGATCTCGGCGCTCGGGTCGGTGTTTGCGGCGCCTCTCTCCCCCGGCCGGTCGGCGCGCGGGTAGTAGTAGTCGTCGGGGCGGTCGCTCATGGCCGCCCACCAGATGTGCTCGGCGAGGGTGCCCTGCGGGGAGCTGCCGTCGCCCTCCTTCGTCTCGTCCCCGGCCCAGACCGCGAGGGAGAGGCCGTTCGAGGAGCCGACGTGCCAGGTCGGGGAGGCGTTCGAGCCGACCTCGTAGCCGGTCTCCTGGTCGAAGTTCTCCCAGGCGTAGTCGAGGAGCGGTCCCTGGACCGCGCCGAGGGCGGTCTGGCTCAGGCCGCTGTCGGCGGTCTGCGGTTCGGCCTCGTACTCGGTGCCGTCGGCGCCGCTGGCCTCCTCCACGAAGTAGGGCTCGGCGGCGGTGCCGCCGGAGGCGATCGTCGCGTAGACCGAGGCCATGTCGAGGACGGTGACCGGGTAGGCGCCGATGCCGATGTCGGGCTGGAAGGGGCCGGCGTCGGGCGCGGTCTCGGCGGCGACGCCGTTGTCGTCGAGGTCGTGGGGGTCCCAGAAGCGACTGATGCCGAGGGCTTCGGCGGCCGCGGCGACCGTGTCGCCGCCGATGTTCTCGGCGAGGCCGTACACGGGCGTGTCGAGCTTGCGGAGCACCGAGCCGACGATGCTGGTCTGCGGGACGGACTGGCCGCCGGTGTTGAGGAGGTCCTTCGGGTTCCCGTCCTCGTCGGTGTAGGTCGCGAACCGCTGCGGCGAGGAGCCGTCGAGGACTTCGGCGTACGGGTCGAACCCGGCGTCGATCGCGGCCGCGGCGGTGACGGCGTTGAACGCGGTGCCCGGGAGGTGGCCCACGTCCTCGGCGAGGTCGAGGCCCGCGCCGTTCTCGCCGCCGTAGTACGCGAGGACCGCTCCGGTGCCGGGCTCGACGGCGGCCGCCGCGGCCGCGAGGGCCTCGTCGTCGGCGGCGACGTCGCGGATGCCGGTGCGGTCCAGGAGGACCGACTGGAGTTCGGCGTCGAGCGTGGTGGTGATGGCGAGGCCGCCGCGCATGACCTCGTCGGTCGTGATCCCGGCGGCGGCGAGCTCGCGGAGCACGAACCCGTTGGTGACGAAGCCCTCCGGGCCCAGGCCCTCGGGGTCGTCGGTGGGGTCGAGGGTCTCGGGGAGCCCGGTGAGGGCGTCGCGCTTGACCTGGTCGAGCTCGCCGATCGCGACCATCTGGTCGAGCACGTAGTTCCAGCGCTCCGTCGCTTCTTCGACGCTGCCGCCCTGGCCGTAGGGGTCGCGCGGGTCGTAGGGGCCGTCCGGGGACTTGATCTGGGCGACCAGGAGCGCGGCCTGCGAGGTGGAGAGGTCGGCGGCGGACTGGCCGAAGAACGCCTGGGCGCCGGCCTCCACCCCGTACGCGCCGCGTCCGAAGTAGACGATGTTGAGGTAGTGGTTGAGGATCTCGTCCTTCGAGTACGCCTCCTCCATCTTCATCGCCATGGCCGCCTCGCGGGCCTTGCGGAGGTACGAGCCGTCGCCGCGGATGTCGGCGACCATGCCGACGTACTGCTGCGTGAGCGTGGACGCGCCCTGGCGGTCGCCGCCGGTCGCGTTGTTGACGAGCGCGCGCATGACGCCCTTGAAGTCGACGCCGGGGTGGTCGTAGAACCCGGCGTCCTCGGCGGCGATGAGCGCCCACTGGACGTCGTCGGCGATGTCGTCGAGGCCCACGGAGGTGCGGCGCTCGGCGGCGAGCTCGCCCATGACGGTGGTGCCGTCGGAGTAGTAGACGGTGGAGCCCTGGCTCAGGGCCGCGTCGAGGTCCTCGGGGAGGTCCACGCTCGCGTAGAACACCGACCCGACGACCACGGCGGCCCCGGTGAGGACCGCCAGGACCAGCCCGAGGGCGATGAGGCGGCGGCGCCCCCGGCGCCTGGGTTTCGCTGCGCGGGTACGGCGCAAGATGTGTCGACCAGCCATACCGGGTAGACATGCGCCGGAGGGGTCGGGGTTGCCCGGGACCGCAAAACAGTACGAAGGGTGAGGAAGCGGCCTCAGATCGCGAGGGCGACGGCGGTGGTGAGGACCAGCTGCGCCAGGGCGATCGGGACGAGGCCCTTCCAGCACAGGGCCTGGATCTGGTCGACGCGCAGGCGCGGCCAGGCGACGCGGAGCCAGATGACGACGGCCGCCAGCGCGCCGGTCTTCAGGAGCGTCCAGAGCCAGCCGAGCGAGTCGGGGCCGGGGCCCTTCCAGCCGCCGAGGAACAGGACGGTGGTGAGCGCGGAGATGACGACGATGCCGACGTACTCGGCGAGGAGCAGCAGCGCGAAGCGGAGCCCGGCGTACTCGGTGAGGTAGCCGAAGACGAGTTCGGAGTCGGCGACGGGCGCGTCGAACGGGGGGCGGCGGATCTCGGCGAGCCCGGCCGTGAAGAACACGAGCGCCGCGGGGGCCTGCCACAGGAGCCACCACGGGTTCCAGGCGTCCACGATCGCGGGGAGGCTGAGGGTGCCCGCGGCGACGGCGACGGAGGCGGCCGCGAGGACCAGCGGGAGCTCGTAGGCCATGAGCTGCGCGGCGCCGCGGAGCGCGCCCACGAGCGTGTACTTGTTCGCGGAGGACCAGCCGGCCATGAGCACCGCGAGGACGCCGACGCCGACGAGCGCGACGACCACGAAGAGCCCCATGTCGAGCGAGGAGCCGACGAGGTCGCCGGGGCCGAGCGGGATGAACAGGATGACCAGGAGGTAGGGCAGGAGGGCGACGGCGGGCGCGAGCTTGAAGACCGGCTTGTCGGCGGCGTCGGGGACGAGGTCCTCCTTCTGCGCGAACTTGACGCCGTCGGCGATGAGCTGGGCCCAGCCGTGGAAGCGCCCGGCGTGCATGGGCCCGAGGCGGCCCTGCATGTGCGCCATGAGCTTGTGCTCGGTCTGGCCGACCACGAGCGGGAGGACCAGGAACGCGGCGAGGACCGCGACGACTTTCACCGCGATCTCAAGCGCCATCCTGCATCCAGTCCTCGGGGACGCCCGGCGGGCGCTTGGGCGCGCGCTTGCGGACCGTGCCGTGCCCCTCGCCGGGTTCCTTGGCGCCGGGCCAGGGCTTGACGACGCGGGAGGCGAGCACGAAGTCCTTGCGCAGCGGGTGGCCCTCGAACTCGGGGGCGAGGAGCAGCGGGGCCGGGTTGGGGTGGCCGGGGAAGTCGAGGCCGAACATCTCGCGGGTCTCGCGCTCGTGCCAGTCGGCGCCCGGGTAGAGGTCGGTGACGGTGGGGGCGGACGGTCCGGTGAGCATGGCGCGCAGGAGGACGCCGCGCTTCTCGGCGATGGACCAGAGGTGGGCGACGAGGCGGAGGCCCTCGTCGCCTTCGTCCACGGCGGAGAGCCAGTCGAAGAAGTCGCAGCCGAGGACGTCGCGGCAGGTGCGGACCGACTCGTGCCAGGTCGCGGGCGGGACGTCGGCGACGGCGCGGGCGCCGTCCGCGGTCGTCTCCGCGACGCCGAGGGCCTCGCGGACCCGCTCGTCCCAGGTCATTCGGGCCTCCGCAGCAGCGGCCGCAGGCTGGGTTTGCGGAGCGGGGCGGCGGCGATCTGCTTCTGGAGCTCGCCGATGCCGTGCAGGAGCGCTTCGGGGCGGGGCGGGCAGCCGGGGATGTACACGTCCACGGGGATGATCTGGTCGACGCCCTTGGTGACGCAGTAGGAGTCCCAGTAGGGGCCGCCGGAGTTCGAGCAGGCGCCGAAGGAGATGACGTACTTCGGTTCGGGCATCTGGTCGTAGAGGCGCTTGATCGCGGGGGCCATCTTGTCGGTGACGGTGCCGGAGACGACCATGAGGTCCGCCTGGCGCGGCGAGTGCGCGAAGGGGATGACGCCGAGGCGCATGAAGTCGTGGCGGCTCATCGACGCGGCGATGAACTCGATGGCGCAGCACGCGAGGCCGAAGTTGAAGACCCACAGGGAATAGCGGCGGCCCCAGTTGAGGACGAACCGGATCGGCTCGCCGACGATGCCCGCACTCTCACCGGGCCTGGACGGGAACGGGAGCTTCACCGCCACCGCAGGACCCCCTTGCGCCAGGCGTACGCGAGGCCGAGGGCGAGGACGCCGACGAACACGCCCATCTCGACGGCCGCCGCGGCCCCGAAGGCGCGGAAGACCGCGGCCCACGGGAACAGGAACACGGCCTCGACCGCGAAGAGCACGAACAGGAACGCGTAGACGTAGTAGCGGATCTGGACCTGCGCCCAGTCCTTCCCGACCGGGTCCACACCGCACTCGTACGTGGACCCTTTGGCCTTGGAGGGGGCGCTCGGGCGCAGGACCGCGTTGGCCGCCATGGCGGCGGCCACGAACGCGAAGCCGGCCAGCAGCAGGACGCCGAAGACGGCGTACTCGCCCAGGCGGGAGGTGTCCATATCGACACCCTAATGCCGCGAAGGGGTCCGGCGATACCCGTGCAGGGTGGAATCGCCGCAGAAGCGCGCGGACGGCGAGCGGTTGACGCGGATCTCCCCTGCGCACGCCGCAACCGAGCGGCACTCACACACGTGTTGATGCTGTACACCCGCGAACGCAAGCTGACACTTCGGAAGGGGGTCACGGCCCGTGACCGCTGCCAGCGCACCGACGATCCGCCCGGTCGACGCCGCGGCCCTGGACGCCGAGTTCGCCGAGGTCGTCGGCGAGTGGGCGCCGGACGGCCGCCGGGGACACCGTGGAACCGTCGCTGACAGTATTGTCGACATGGCGACCCCCCCTCGTGTCCCCGACTGCGCGAAAGCGACAATGGTTGCCGCCGGGCACGAGCATCAGGGCCCGTTGAATGCCCTTGTTTCCCCTACCTGCGCAGGAGCGGATGTGCGAACGGAGGCGGAGTTCACCGACCTCTACGAGAGCCACTTCTCGGAGCTCGCAGCACAGGTGTGCGCCTACCTCGGGGACGCCACCGAGGCCCAGGACCTCGTCCAGGAGGCGTTCCTTCGGGCGTGGCAGCGCTGGGACAAGGTCGGCGGGTACGAGGAGCCGGTCGCGTGGGTGCGCCGCGTCGCGTGGAACCTCGCCACCAGCCGCCACCGCCGCAACCAGGTGGCGCGCAAGTTCCTCCAGAAGTCGCAGGCCCCCGAGCCCGCGCCCGCCGCGAGCCCCGACCACGTCGCGCTCGTCGCCGCGCTCAAGCAGGTCCCGCACAAGCGCCGCCAGGCCCTCGTCATGCACTACATGGCGGACATGACGATCAGTGCGATCGCCGAGGAGACCGGGGCCCGCGAGGGCACCGTCAAGTCCTGGCTGCACCGCGGGCGCAAGGAGCTGGCCGCGCTCCTCGCGGACCGGAACGACGACACGACGGCCATCCGGACCAGTGCCCTCAAGACCGAGGCCGCGGCCGACCCCGACACCATGCCGATCCGCATCCGCCGCGGCGCCCGGGTGCCCCGCCCCGCCGCCCGCCGATCTTCCGTGAAGGAGGACCGCTCATGAGTTCCGATTTCGATCGCGACCACGAGACGGTCGCGGCGGCGTTCCGGAGCCTCAAGGCGGAGTCCGCCGCGCAGTTCCCGCCCCCGCCGGTCGACGACCTCCTCATGCGCGGACCGGCCGCCCTGCGGCGCCGGCGCCTCGTGTCGCTCGCCGCGGTCGTCGGCGCGTGCACCGCGGTCACCGCGGGCGGCTTCGCCGTCGCACAGACCCTCGGTCCGCTCAAGGGCGAACCGGACCCGACCGGGTCCGTGGACGGGCCCGTGTCGAACTCCGAGTCGGACCACGACCCCTCGGCGTCCCCGGGCGGCCCCGCGAGCGGCGGGATCGACGACGGCGAGGCGACCACGTTCGCGCCGTCCCCGCCCGCCGACGACATCGAGGCGCTGCTCATCCAGGGGCCGTTCACCGGCGACTGGGCCGAGGAGTGCGCCCCGGGCCTCCAGGACGCGGACTTCGAGTCCTGGGAGATCACCGGGGACACCGGCTGGAGCATCGCGTTCGCCGCCGAAGGCGACGTGGACCTGGACGGCGAGAAGGACACCCTCCTGGCGCTCACCTGCGGCGAGCGGACCGGCGTCGCGGCGTTCGCCGCCGCCGAGGACGAGGGCGCGCCCGTGCTGGCGTCCTTCGGCTGGGTGTGGCAGCCCGGCGCCGACCCGGACGTCCCCGAGACCGTGACCACGGCCGAGACCGGGGTCGTCACGGTGGCGGGCGTGGACGAACTCGACGCGCCGTGGACGCTGTCGTTCGCGTGGGACCCCGAGGAGCTGGTGTTCGCACCGGTCGACGAGGGCGCCAGCGCCGAGCCGACCGACTCCGCGAGCGCCACGTCCTCGACCCCCTCCGAGACGCCGACGAGCGACGGCGCGACGTCCGGGACGACGGGCGCGGGCGGGTCCTGACGGGCCCTCGCACGAGCCGCCCTCACCACCTCCGCGTGTCGCGCGCGCCCAGCATCCGGGACGGCCCTCTGAGAATGGGATACCGCTCCGGACAGCCGAAACGAGAGGTCCAGGTCACTGAAACCGGCCGTCGTTCCCATACCGTGAGAGGTATCGCACCGAGTGGTGTCGCCTACATCGCGCCCGCCGCGCGGGGTTGGCACCGCCGCCGCGCGCCCGCGTAGCATCGCAAGTAAGACTTGGCGGGGACCCGCCGTTGAAGCGGCGGGGCCCGACTCCGCCGGGACCGAAGCCGCAGTCCCTGCGCGCCCCAGCAAGAGGAGAACTAGGTGAACACCGTCCGGCAGCTCGACCGGGTCGTCATCCGCTTCGCAGGGGACTCCGGCGACGGGATGCAGCTCACCGGTGACCGCTTCACGGCGGAGACCGCCAAGCTCGGCAACGACCTGTCGACCCTCCCGAACTACCCCGCCGAGATCCGGGCCCCCGCCGGGACCCTCCCGGGCGTGTCGAGCTTCCAGATCCACTTCGCGGACACCGACATCCTCACCCCGGGCGACCAGCCCGAGGTGCTCATCGCGATGAACCCGGCCGCGCTCAAGGCCAACATCCGCGACCTCAAGCCCGGCGGCACCATCGTCGTGAACACCGACGAGTTCACCAAGCGGAACCTCACCAAGGTCGGGTACGACGACAACCCGCTCGAAGACGGCTCGCTCGACGACTACCAGGTGTACCCGGTGGCCCTCGCGACCCTCACGATCGGCGCGCTCGCCGAGCACGAGGTCTCGAAGAAGGACGCCGAGCGGTCCAAGAACATGTTCGCGCTGGGCCTGGTGTCGTGGATGTACTCGCGGCCCACCGAGGCCACCGAGGACTTCCTCCGCGGCAAGTTCAAGGCCAAGCCCGTGATCGCCGAGGCGAACATCGCCGCGCTCCGGGCCGGGTGGAACTACGGCGAGACCGCCGAGGCGTTCGCCGTCAGGTTCGAGATCCCGCCGGCGAAGCTCGCCGCCGGGACCTACCGGAACATCACCGGGAACACCGCGCTCGCGTGGGGCATCACCGCCTCCGGCGTGGCGTCGGGCCTGCCGGTGTTCCTGGGCGCGTACCCGATCACCCCCGCCAGCGACATCCTCCACGAGCTGTCGAAGCACAAGCGGTTCGGCGTGACCACGGTCCAGGCCGAGGACGAGATCGCGGCCGTGGGCGCGGCCCTGGGCGCCTCGTGGGGCGGGGCGCTCGGCGTCACCACCTCCTCGGGCCCCGGCATCGCGCTCAAGTCCGAGACGATCTCGCTCGCCGTGTCGCTGGAGCTGCCGCTCGTCGTCGTCGACGTGCAGCGCGCCGGGCCGTCCACGGGCATGCCGACCAAGACCGAGCAGGCCGACCTCGTGATGGCCATGTTCGGCCGCCACGGCGAGGCCCCGATCGCGGTCCTCGCGCCGCAGTCGCCCTCGGACTGCTTCGACATCATGCTGGAGGCGGCGCGGATCGCGCTGACCTACCGGACGCCCGTCATGGTCCTCTCCGACGGGTACATCGCCAACGGCGCCGAGCCGTGGAAGCTGCCCGAGCTCGCCGACCTCCCGGACCTGTCCGTGGAGTTCGCGACCGAGCCGAACGCCGTGGACGCCAAGGGCGAGGAGATCTTCCTGCCGTTCCAGCGCGACCCGGTGACGCTCGCGCGACCGTGGGCCGTCCCCGGCACCCCGGGCCTCCAGCACCGCATCGGCGGCATCGAGAAGGCCGACGGCACCGGCGACATCTCCTACGACCCGATCAACCACGACCACATGGTCCGCACCCGCGCCGCGAAGATCGCCGGCGTCGAGGTCCCGGACCTGGAGGTCGACGACCCCCAGGGCGACGCGAACGTGCTCGTGCTGGGCTGGGGCTCCACCTGGGGCCCGATCGGCGCGGCCGTGCGGGCCCTGCGCGAGAAGGGCGCCTCGATCGCCCGCGCGCACCTGCGCTACCTGAACCCGATGCCGCGCAACACGGCCCGCGTACTGGAGCAGTACGACAAGGTCGTGGTCCCCGAGATGAACCTCGGGCAGCTCGCGCTGCTGCTGCGCGGCAACTTCCCCGGCACCGAGGTGGTCGGCTACAACAAGGTGCGCGGCCTGCCGTTCACCTCCAACGAACTGACTGACGCCCTGGAGGAGGTCATCAAGAATGGCTGACGCGGTGAAGCTGGACGCCCCCAAGCTGAAGGCCAAGGACTTCAAGTCGACCCAGGAGGTGCGCTGGTGCCCCGGGTGCGGCGACTACGCCATCCTGGCCGCGGTCCAGTCGTTCCTGCCCGAGCTGGGCCTCGAACGCGAGAACATCGCGTTCGTCTCCGGCATCGGCTGCTCCTCGCGGTTCCCATACTACCTGAACACGTACGGGATCCACTCGATCCACGGCCGCGCCCCGGCCATCGCCACGGGCCTGGCGGTCTCCCGCCCCGACCTGTCGGTGTGGGTCGTCACCGGCGACGGCGACGCGCTGTCGATCGGCGGCAACCACCTCATCCACGCGCTGCGCCGCAACGTGAACCTGAAGATCCTCCTGTTCAACAACCGGATCTACGGCCTCACCAAGGGCCAGTACTCCCCCACGTCCGAGCCGGGCAAGCTCACCAAGTCGAGCCCCATGGGCTCGGTCGACGCGCCGTTCAACCCGCTGTCGCTGGCACTGGGCTCCGAGGCCACGTTCGTGGCCCGGACCCTGGACTCGGACCGCGCGCACCTGCACGAGGTGCTCCGCGCCGCCGCCGAGCACGAGGGCTCGGCGTTCGTGGAGATCTACCAGAACTGCCCGATCTTCAACGACAACGCGTTCGAGGTCCTGAAGAACCCCGAGACCCGCGACGAGGCGATCATCCGCCTCAAGGACGGCGAGCCGATCCGCTTCGGCGACAAGGCCGTCGTCCAGTCCGGGTACGGGCTCCAGGTCAAGGACGCCTCCGAGGTCGACGAGTCCGAGGTCGTGGTCCACAAGGCCGACGTGGAGGACCCCGCGTACGCGTTCGCGCTCTCGCGCCTCTCCGGCATCGCCTTGGACCACACCCCGATCGGCGTGTTCCGCTCCGTCAAGCGGCCCACGTACGACAAGGGCGTGCGCACCCAGGTCGACGAGGCCGCGGCCGGCGTCGACCGCAAGGAGGCCCTCGACCGGCTCCTGCACGGCGGGGACACCTGGACCGTGCTGTAAAGCGCTGCAAGACGAGTCGAACGGCCGGGCCCCGCGGGGCCCGGCCGTTCGGCGTCTCAGCCCTCGATGGCCGTCTGCGCGGCCTCCAGGATGCCGCGCACCTCGTCCTGCCAGGCGTAGACCGCGGTCTCGATCGACAGGTAGTGGTCGTTCTGGGAGTCGGCCCACTCCTGCGTCGCGGTCTCGCGGTAGCCGGTCTCGTCGCCACACGCGGCGAGGTCCACGGCGAACGCGATCTCGAACTCCTTCTTGCCCTCGTAATCCGAGGGCGCGTCGTCGGGCAGGTCCGGGTGGTCGTGGACGTCGACTTCACCGTCGTACAGCTCGTAGAAGTAGTCGGTCAGCGGGAGCGACCCCTCCTCGTCGAACTCCCACCCCGCGCGGCCCTTGCCTTCGAGGCAGTCGATGAGCGCGGTCCGGGCCGGGACCATCGCCTCGTCGTACGCGATGCCCGCGGCGTCGATCGAGGCCGCGTCGTCCATCGGGTTGTCCGGCCGCCAGGCCCAGTTCGCGGTCCGGTACGCCTGGCCCTCGGGGTCCTCCACGAGCCGCAGGTCCCCGTAGAGCGCGTCGATCATCTCGCGCTGGCACCCGCCCGGTTCGGGCTGCACGTAGTCGAAGTCGTCGCCGAAGTCCAGGTCCTCGTCGGCGTCGTCGCTCTGCGTGTGGTCCTCGCCGATGAGGTACCCGTTCTCCTCGATCGCGATCGCCTCGCCGTAGAACGCGACGTGCCAGTCGTACTGCTCCTGCGGGTCGAGCGCCTCGAACGCGCTGTTGTCGGGGAGGTTCGCGCCCCCGCCGCCTTCGGCCAGCGCGGCGGCGTCGTCGTCGAGGTAGCCCTTGTACTCGCGGTAGGCCGCGTACTCGGGGTCGTCGGCGCCCTCGGCGGAGAACGCCCAGTTCCCGAGGCCGTAGAGCGCGGCCTCCTCGGAGGAGGGGAGCCAGGAGCCCCAGTCCTCGGCGCCGAACAGGGCCTCCTGCTCGTCCGGTTCGTAGGTGGTGAACCAGAACTCGTCGTGGACGGTGAAGCCCGCGTCCTCCAGGCAGTTGCGGATGATCCGGTTCTCGGCGCCCTCCAGCTCGTAGAGGAGCCGGGCGCTCTCGTTGACCATGGTGACGAGGCGGTCCTCGTCGAACTCCTCGCCCGCGCCCTCGGGCCCGTCGGCCGGGTCGGCGCCGCCGGAGCAGGCGGCCGCGGCGGACAGGGCAAGGGCGGCGCAGAGCGCTCCGGCGGTCCGCGTCCTCGGTTGCATCAGTCGCGTCCTCTCGTGGGGAGTCGTGGGTGCGATTCCCCTCAGTACGCGCGGTGCGGAGCGGTCGGTTGCTACACGAGCGGTTGCAGTTCGGCGGCGGCCTCGCGCAGGCGCGCGGACATGCGCTGCCAGGACTCGCGGATGTCGCTGAGCGGCATGGCGACCGCGAAGACGACGCGCTCGGAGGGGTTGCCGTCGCGGCGGACCACGACCCCGGCGCAGGCGACGTCCGCTTTGAACTGGCCGAGCTCGGCGTAGACGCCGGACTCGTCGCCGACGGCGAGGTCGTGCTCGAACGCGTCGGGTTCGACGAGGGTGCGGCCGGTGAAGCGGCGCATGCCCGCGGCGCGCAGGAAGCGGGCGCGGTCGTCGGGGCGCAGGGTCGCGAGGAGGGCCTTGCCGAGGGCGGTGGCGTGGGCGCCGTCGTCGAAGCCGACGATGAGGTCCTCCACGTGCGGGCTGCGGTTGCCCTCGATGACCTCGGTGACCGCGGGGCGGTCCTCCACGAAGCGGGCCACGAACGTCGAGTAGCCGGTCTCGGCGGAGACCTTGCGCATGTAGGCGCCGCAGGTCTTTGGGCCCGAGATCGCGCGCGTGAGCTCGGAGTAGCGGTCGGAGACCTCCAGGCCGAGCGAGTAGCGGCCCTCGCCGTCGCGGCGCAGGTAGCCCTCGTAGACGAGGGTCCGCAGGAGGTTGTAGGCGGTGGCGCGATTGAGGCCGCACTCGAAGGCGATGCGGGGGGCCGAGACGCCGTCGGCGTGGCGGCCCACGAGCTCCATGATGCGCAGTGCGCGCTGGACGCTCTGGATCAATTTGGTCGGTTCTTGACGCGCGGTCGTCCCGGGGTCTGTCCCCCGGGCATCCTGCGAAGAAACCCCTGGTCGCTGCCGGTCCACCATACCGTCGCTCCAATTGCACACCGTGATCCGGATGCCGCGGCGCCGCGGGGCGCCCACCGGATCGGCCGTGATCTAACTATATAAACAACAGCCGGTTGCGTCTCCGTCGCATACAGGGCAGTATCGATGTGTCAGCACCGTTCGCGAATCGGCTCCGGCCGACCGCGGACAAACCGCGGCGGCGGCGTCGAGTCCCCACCAAACTTCCTCGCCGAAGCCGCGGACATACGAATAACCGAAGCGCGGCGGCTCCCTCCCACCAGGGCCGCCGCGTTTCGCATCCCCATGCGGGGCATGGCGATCCACGGGAAGTCCCGGCCGGCGCCACTCGGTGACACCGGGTTCAACCGTCGCACACGCTGAGTGTGCGAGTCAAGACAAGTCACCCGAATCCGTGAACGCACACCGCGTTTCCCTCGATGTGAGCACATTCTGGGCGCGCTCCTCGCGTTGGAGTACGGTTGCCGCCGTGCCCCCAGCCCTGCAAGCGCCATCAAGACCCAAGACCTCCGTGACGATCACGGCCGCCATGAGCGTCCAGGTCGCGGCCGTGCTGCCGCTGTTCCTGTTCGGGGGCCTGGCGGTGCAGATCTCGGACGAGCTGGGCATGGGCGTCAGCGCGATCGGGCTCATCTCGGGGCTGTACTTCGCGGTCTCGGCGCTCACCACGGTCCCCTCCGGACGGCTCGTCGACCGCTTCGGCGCGCTCGTGACCGCCCGTGTGGCCGTTGGGCTCTCGGCCACGGCGCTGCTGGGGGTCGCGGGCTTCGCGCACCACCCGGCGGTGCTAACGGCGTTCCTGGTGCTGTGCGCGCCCGCGAACGGGCTCGGGCAGCTCGCGTCCAACACGGTCCTCACCGAGTGGGCGCCGGAGGGCCGCAAGGGGCTCCTGTTCGGCGCCAAGCAGGCGTCCGTGCCGCTGTGCATCATGCTCGGCGGGCTCAGCGTGCCCGCCGTGGCGCTGACGCTGGGATGGCGGTGGGCGTTCGTGTTCGGCGCGGTCCTGGTGCTCGCGGCGCTCGTCCCCCTCGCGGGGCTCGGGCGGCCCGCGACGCGCCCGAAGGTGCCCGGCGCGAAGGCGTTCGACTCGCAGCTGCTCGTGTTCGCGGTGGCGACGTTCCTCGGCGCGACCGCGGCCACGCCGATCGGCTCGTTCCTGACTACGTACACCGTGGACATCGGCGGGTCCGAGAGCTACGCGGGACTGGTCCTCATGATCGGCGGCATCGCGGGGGTCATCGGGCGCACCGCGTTCGGCGCCGTCGGCGACCGCGGCACGGGACGGGAGTTCCTGGTCATCACCGTCATGCTCCTCACCGGGGCCGCCGGGGTGGCGACGTTCCTGTTCGAGCTGCCGTGGCTGCTGCCGCTGGGGACCGTCGCGGCGTACGCGTTCGGCTGGGCCTGGCCCGGCCTCATGAACCACGCGGTGACCAGCCGGTACCCGGACGCGCCCGCGGTGGCGACCTCGGTGACGCAGACGGGGATCTTCCTCGGCGGCGCCGTCGGGCCCATCAGCTTCGGGCTCGTCGCGGACCACTTCGGCTGGGGCGCCGGGTGGATCGCGGTCGCCGTGTCGATGGCGCTCTCGGCCCTGTTCATCGTCGCGGGCAGCACGGTCTTCGCGAGGCCCCGGCATTGACGTTCCTGACTGCGGCCCGGGCGACTCCCGATCCCGCCCCGTCTCGTCCGGCACCGCAACACGATAAGGTGAGGCTGTGGTGACCACCCGACAGACCGCGCTGACCTTTACCGACGAGACGTTCGCCGAGGCGATCAGCGCTTCGCTCGACCTCGTCGAGGAGCGACTGCTCAAAGCCGTCGACACCGAGCAGCCCCTGCTGCGCCAGTCCGGGTCGCACCTCATCCGCGCCGGCGGGAAGCGCTTCCGCCCCATGCTCACCCTCGCGTGCGCGCACCTGGGCGACCCCGACCGCCCGAACATCCTGGAGGCGGCCGTCGCCCTGGAGCTGACCCACCTGGCGACGCTCTACCACGACGACGTCATGGACGAGGCCCCCGTGCGCCGCGGCGCCCCCAGCGCCAACGCCCGCTGGGACAACTCCGTCGCGATCCTCACCGGCGACTACCTGTTCAGCCAGGCCGCCCAGATCATGGCCGACCTCGGCACCGAGGCCGTGCGCCTCCAGGCCGCCACGTTCGCGCGCCTCGTGCGCGGCCAGATCAACGAGACGATGCCGCGGCCCGAGGGCATCGACGCCGTCGAGTGGCACCTCGGCATCCTCTCGGAGAAGACCGGCTCCCTGATCTCCACGTGCGCGAAGTTCGGCGCCTGGTTCGGCGGCGCCGACGAGGCCGTCACCGCCGTCGCGGAGGAGTACGGCGAGGTCATCGGCGTGGCGTTCCAGATCGCCGACGACATCATCGACATCGCGTCCGCCTCCGACGCCTCCGGCAAGACCCCCGGCACCGACCTCCTCGAAGGCGTCCCGACCCTCCCGGTCCTCTACGCCCTCGCCGACGACGACCCCGCCGGAGCGCGCCTGCGCGAACTCGTCTCCGGCCCCGTCGCCGAGGAGGACCTGGAGGAGACCCTCACCCTCCTCCGCGCCTCCCACGCCCTTGAGCAGGCAAAGGACACCCTCCACCAGTACCAGGCCCGAGCCCGCGCCCTCGCCGCCGCCCTCCCCGAGGGCCCCGCCCGAGACGCCCTCGTCGACATCTGCGACTACATGATCGAACGCGACGCCTAACTCGCCGGACCTGGCCCGATCCCAGGGATCGTCGTCGTCAAGACGGTCCTCCCCGAAGTACGCATCCGCCTCCGCTCGCATTTTGGCGTAGTCGATGTGCGGCAATCGCTGAGCACGGCTGATGAGTTCCGCCGAGGTGCGCTTGCCGTCTGCGCGACCTTGAGGCGAGGGCCCGCCCTCGACGGGTTCAGGGGTCATTCGGCGCGCCCGACGTTCTCGATGCCGATCACGCTCAGCACCTCGTCGATCCGGTAGAGCACCCGCCATGCGCCGACACGGGCCCGGCGGTAGTCCGGCCCCCAGGCGACCGAACCCGCCGGGCGCGGGTCCTCCTCAAGCAGGTCCAGGAACGCCAGGAGTTCTTCGAGCTCACCGTGGTGGGTCGCCATGAACCGCGAGACCTGCGCGACCACGACCGGCTCCCACTGCACGGCATAGCTCACTGCGCGGCCGCCTCGGCCGCCGCCTCGCGCAGGCGCCGTTTGGCCTCTTCGTGCGGGATGGCCTGCACCCCTTGCGTTCGCGAGAGCTGGTTGCGAAGGGCGGCGATCGTGTCCTCCATGTCCTCCCAGTCGCTGAAGTTCACCACCATGGCGATGGGGCGGTCGTGGTCGGTGATGACGGTCTGCTCGTGCGCGGCGGCACGTCGGACGATGTCGCCGAGCTTAGGTCGCGCCTCGGTAATAGTGTAAGTCGTCATGCATCTAGATTAACATCATGTACATGTTCGACGTTTCACCGAACCGGGTGTGTTCTGCCGCGCACCCGTTGCCCGGATGTTGTCCTGGTTCGCTATGGTTCAAGGCGCCGCCCTCGTGAGGGCGTCCTCCCAGGTTCCGACACCTCCGGCGTGCATTGTTCCCGCCGAGAAGGGGGCGCTGTGCGACCCTCAGCCAGGCCGAAGGCCGTTCTCGCCGCCCAGGGCGTGCTCTGGCTCCAGTTCCTCGCGATCATGCTGCTGTACGCGACGGGGCTGCGGTTCCTGTTCGACGCGACCAGGTCGTCGTCGAGCCACGACTCGATGCTCGACGTGATCGGGTCGATCAGCGCCGAGAACCTCGTGACGATCACGCTGAGCGTCGCCATCACGGTCTCGATGCCGTTCATCGCCTCCGGGATCGGGCGCCGCCGCGCCAAGGTCGTCACGATCGCCTGGTGGGCCCTGGTGATCGTCCCGGCCGCCATGTACCTGTGGGTCCTCGGCCGCGCCTACTTCGCGACCTTCCCCGACTCGGCCCCGTTCTTCATGAGCGCCGCCGCCATGCTCGTCGTCTGCGGGTCCTTCCCCGCGGTCGTCGTCTCCCTGCTCCACACCCGCGCCGCCAAAGCCTGGTTCGCCGCGGGCGAGCTCTTCGACGACCTCGACCGCGAACTCTCCGACACCGCCGAGTTCGAGGCCGCCAGGTAGCCCAGAACGCGAAAGAGGCCGCGGGGATCATTCCCCGCGGCCTTCTTCACGCCTAAGCGGCGTCGATCGCTGCTTCGATGCCTGCGTGCAGGTCTTCGAGGTACCCACTGGTCGCGAAGAACTCGGCCATGGAGGTGGCGGTCATGACGCAATCAGGTTCCTCGTCTGCCGCACATCCCTTCATTTCTGCGGTATCAGGATCGAACCGCACCAGTATCTGGATCGCGTAGAAGTCTCCGAGCAACGCAGCCGCCGCCAATGGGCGTTGCAGCGTCTGCTGGGTAGGATTCTCTTGAGCAGTGATTCGCGAAGCGGACCATGCCGAATCGACTCCGAGTTCGAACTCCTGATCGACCTCCGCTTCGCTGTGCAGCTCTGCGGCAACCGATGTGACGGCCTCATAGTGCTCGAATGCCAGCACGTTCGTGTCGAATGCACTGATCGACAAAGAGACGTCAAACAGCGCTCCACTTTCAGGGTCAGAGAGATCGGCTACGCAGATTGCGTTCCAGATCGCTTCGGGTGCCAAACCGAAATCGCCGGTTTCAGACCGATACTCTGCCGACTCCATACCCTCGAATTGATCAACCACCGGTTCCAAGTTCATTGGAGGGCATGCGCTGTCCCAAGTCGCGATCACAGCGACCTGGTCGGTGAAATCCTGAAGCGGAGGAGCCGACTGATTCTGTGATCCAACAGGTCCGGAGACTTCATCACCATCCACCCCTGAACCAAACGTGCAACCTGTCACAAGCGCCATAGTGAGTCCCACCGACACCATCAGTACCAAGGTGCGCGACTTCAGCGGCATCATCTAGTACCCGCTCCCTGGAACCAGGTTCACGGTTCCGATATCAGTCATATGATCGCCACCGAGATCGCGGAGCTGAGACGCCGCCTCCGACCGGAATCCCGCGGCTTCCTCGGCGGCCTGTACCACGCCTTCGGCCATGGTCGTCATCACCTCTCGAACTTTCTCGGCTGAAGGGATCAGCTCGGTCTTCGGGTTCAAGGTCACGTCGACACCGGCGATGCCGCCGGCGGTGGAGAGGAGGCCGAGGAGACCGATCGTGCTCGCTGCCGCGGTTCCGAGCCCTGGGACCAGACCGACGGTGCTGGTGACCAGCCCGGTAGTGGTGAGCACGCTGATCGTCTGGTCCCCGAACAGGCGCCGCACCGAGAGCTCGTCGATCCTCGCCTGCCCGTTGCGCAGGGCGCCTGCGACCGCGAAATGCAGTCCGAGTTGGACTCCGAGGTCAGAGTCGGCGCCGCGGGCCAGGTTCAGTGCGATCGCGATATGGCGCTGCAACGCTCCGCGGACGGCCTCGGAATACTGCTCGCGGAACACTTCGGCGTCGTCGCCCTCCCAGTTCTGGCCGAGGGCTTCGATTCCAGCGAGCGCTGCGGACAGGTCATTCTGCGCCGCGTCGAAGGCAGCGTAGAGGTCGGAATGGGCTCGGGCGGTGTGGAACATGCCTTCGAGGTCGTCGAACTCCAGCGCGGTGTCGCAAGCGTCGCGCAGGCTTTCGACCAGCATCTTCGCCCGCTCCTGACCGGCGAGCTCGATGTCCCCGATCACCGAGTCCGGGTCGGGCCCCATCGGGGCGTACCCCTGGTAGTAGTTCATGCCGTCGACGGTGGGGAGGACGATCTCGGGACCGTCGTACCACTTGAACGTCGTGATCGTCTCCGCCCCGTATCCCTCTCCGCCGACGGTGACGTTGTCGCCGACCCCGGACTTGTGGTCTTCCCACTCGTCCTTGGACATGTCGATGTAGGTCTCCCAGCCGGGGTAGAGCTCCTTGGCTGCCTCGCGGGTCATCGCGTCGCGGACGGACGGCTCGAACGTCTCGACGAAGGCGAGGATCTCCGATTTGGTGGGCACCCCGGTCGGGTCGTACGGTCCGCCCGGCTGCGGCGGCGCGGGCGTGATCGTGCCGGTCTCCGGTTCGAGGAACTCCTCCTGGAACTCGTCGCGGACGTGGTCGACCGCCTCGCCCGCGTCATCGACGCGGTCGGAGATGGTGCCCACCGGATCGGTGACCAGTCCTTCTGCGGTCTCGGCGACCTCGTCCCAGAAACTCATCGGGCGGTGCCTTCTTCCCGGGCCGCCGAGCCCGAACCGAGTTGGCCGTCGAATTCGCTCGGGGCGGCCTCCAGCGAGTCTCCGTGCTGGCCTTCGGCCATGGGGGTGTAGCCGTCCGCGGCGAACGTGCTCTCGGTGCCGTCGGCGAGTGTGTTCATAGCTTCGACGATCTCGGCTTCGGCGAGTTCGTCGTCCTCGGCGATCCGTTCGAGTGCCGGGCCGAGTCCTTCATAGTTCTGGCGGGACTCGACGACCGCGTTGCGCAGCAGCAGATGGTAGGGGGTGAACGCCTCGGCCATCTCCTTCGAGGCGCCGCTGGAGTCGAGATAGGCGCCGGCGCCGGTCACCAATTCCTCAAGCCGTTCATAGGCGTCGGCGAGCACTGGGACGTCGACGCGGGCGGTCTCTCTCGTGGAGTCGGGGTCGAAGTTCCTGTCGCTCAAGGCAGGGGCTCCTCTGCATGGGGATGGGGCGCAATGGCGACTTCTGGGGCGAATCAAGCCAATGCGGAGCAGCACTCATGGTAGCGGAACCGTTTCAGACCCGGGGACGGCAAGAGGCCGCAGGGAAACCCTGCGGCCTCTCGCCTTGTGCGCGTTACGTGTTCAGGAACGTGCTGGCCTGGTCGACGATGTCGAGGAGGAAGCCCGGGGCCACGCCGAGGATGAGGGTGGCGGCGACTCCGGCGGCGACGACGGTGCCGGCCATCGGGCTGGGGAGGTTGACCGTGGGGGCGTCCGGGGCCGGCTCGTTGAGCCAGAGGAGGACGACCACGCGGAGGTACGGGAAGGCCAGGATCGCCGAGGAGACGACGCCGACGATCACGAGGCCGAGCTCGTCGGCCTGGAGGGCCGCGGAGAACAGCGAGAACTTCGCCGTGAAACCGGACGTGAACGGCAGGCCCGCCAGCGCCAGCATCAGGATCGTGAAGACCACCGCCGTGCCCGGGGAGTTCTTCCCGAGGCCCGCCCAGCGCGCGAGGTGGGTGGCCTCCTCGTCGCCGTCGCGCACGAGCGAGACGACGGCGAAGGCCGCGATCACCGTGAAGCCGTAGGCGGCGAGGTAGAACATGGTCTGGCCGACCGCGTCGCCGAGGGCGATGACGCCGATGAGCAGGTACCCGGCGTTCGCGATGGAGCTGTACGCCAGGAGCCGCTTGATGTTCCGCTGCGTGACCGCGAAGATCGCGCCGCCGATCATCGTGGCGACGGCGATCACCGTGAGGATCAGGTGCCAGTCCCACGCGGAGGACGACAGGCCCACGTTGAAGACCCGCAGGAGCCCGCCGAAGGCCGCGACCTTGACGCACGCGGCCATCAGGGCGGTCACCGGCGTCGGCGCGCCCGTGTACACGTCGGGCGTCCACATGTGGAACGGGACGGCCGCGGCCTTGAAGAGCAGGGCCACGGCGATCATCGCGACGCCGATGTACAGGAGCATGCGCGGCTGCCCGGAGGAGACGCCCGCCTGGTTGATCCCGGCGAGGTCCACGGTCCCGGCGAAGCCGTAGAGCATGGCCATGCCGTACACGTAGAACGCGGAGGCGAAGGCGCCCAGCAGGAAGTACTTGAGCGCGGCCTCCTGGCTGATGAGGCGGCGGCGCTTCGCGAGGCCGCACAGCAGGTACAGCGGGAGCGAGAGCATTTCGAGGGCGACGAACATGGTGAGCAGGTCGCCCGCGGTCACGAACATCATCATGCCGGTCACGGCGAACAGCGTGAGCGGGAAGATCTCCGTCGCGCCGTCCTCGCGCCGCTGCTCGACGTCCGCGGCGGAGTCGGCCACGACGGCGGCCTCCGCGACGAAGTCGCCGCCGCGCACCGTGCGGCGCTCGGCGAGGAGCAGGACCGCGATGATCGAGAGGATCGCGATGGTGCCCTGGAGGAACAGGCCGGGGCCGTCGACGACGACGGAGCCGAGGCCGGTGCCGCCGAGGTTGAAGACCGCGCCGCTCTTGTCGGCGTTGAGGACCACGGCGACGAACGCGCCCGCGAGCGCGGCCACCGCCAGCGCCACCTGGACGGGGAGGCGCCGGGCCTTGGGCACGGCGGCTTCGACCAGGAGCCCCGCGAAGGCCGCGACGAACACGATCACCATGGGGGCCAGGCCGGCCCAGTCGATCGTGAGCTCTGTGGACTCACTCATTACCGGCTCCTTCAGCGGCGGGGAGGTCGACGGGCTCGTCGGAGACGAACCCGAGCGTGTGGTCGACGGCCGGCTCGACCAGGTCGATGAGCGGCTGCGGGAAGAACCCGAACCCGAGGATCGCGACCACGAGCGGGGCCACGAGGGCCTTCTCGCGGATCGTGAGGTCGCGCTTCATCGCGGGGACCTCGTCGAGCTGCGGGTTCCGCTCGCCCTGCATGGTGCGCTGGTACATCCAGAGCACGTACGCGGCGGCGAGGATGATCCCGAGCGTCGCCAGGACCGCGACGGGCTCGTTGTGCGTGAACGCCCCGAACAGGACCAGGAACTCCGAGATGAACGGCGCGGTCCCCGGCAGCGAGAGCGACGCGAGCCCCGCGAACAGGAAGATCCCGGCGAGCAGCGGCAGGGTCTTGGCGGCCCCGCCGTAGTCCTTGATCTGGGCCGAGCCGCGGCGCAGCGTCAGGAAGCCCACGACGATGAACAGCAGGCCGGTCGCGAGGCCGTGGTTGAACATGTAGAGCACGGCGCCGGTGGCGGACTCGGACGTGAACGCGAAGATCCCCAGGCCGATGAAGCCGAAGTGGGCGATCGACGTGTACGCGACGAGGCGCTTGAGGTCGGTCTGGCCGATCGCGACGAACGCCGCGTAGATCACGCCGATGACGCTCATGCCGATCACCCACGGCGCGAAGGTCTTCGTGGCGTCGGGGAACAGCGGGATGCAGTACCGCAGGATCGCGAACGTGCCGATCTTGTCCATGACGCCGACCAGGAGCGCCGCGACGGCCGCGGGTGCGGCGCCGCCCGCGTCCGGGAGCCACGTGTGGAACGGGAAGAACGGGGCCTTGATCGCGAACGCGACGAAGAAGCCGAGGAACAGCCAGTTCTGGAGCGTCCCGGAGGCCATCGGGTCGGCTTCGACGAGCGTCTGCCAGTCGAAGACCCCGCCGTTGTTGACCCACAGGGCGATCACCGCGACGAGCATGAGCAGCCCGCCGAGGAGCGAGTACAGGAAGAACTTCACGGCCGCGTACTGCTTCTTCGGGCCGGTGCCGTACGAGCCGATGAGGAAGTACATCGGGACGAGCATGGCCTCGAAGAAGAAGTAGAACAGGAGCACGTTCGAGGCGAGGAACGTCGCGAGCATCGCCGCTTCGAGCGCGAGCACCAGCGCGAAGAACGCCGGGACCGAGCGGGTCACGGCGTCGAGGTCGCGCCAGGCCGCGAGCATCGCGATCGGCGTGAGCCCGGCGGTGAGCGCGACGAGCAGCAGCGCGATCCCGTCGACGCCCCAGGACAGGTTGAGGTCCCACGCGGAGATCCACGTGTACGACTCGGTGAACTGGAGCCACGGCGCGCCGTCGGAGTAGTCGAAGCCGACCGCGACGAGCGCCGTGATGACGGCGACCGCGCCCGCGAAGCCGAGCGCGGTCCAGCGGGCCGCGTCGGCGTTCTCGCGCTTGATCGACGCGACGACGACCGCCCCGATCAAGGGGACGGCGACGAGCGCCGACAGCAACGGGAGTTCGTTCATTGGGTGACCACCACCATGAGCGCGGCCACCACGATGACCGCCCCGGACAGAATGGACAGGGCATAGGAGCGGACGAAGCCGGTCTGGAGCGTCAGCAGGCGCCGCGAGGAGCCGCCGATCGCCGCGGACAGGCCGTTGACGGCGCCGTCGACGACGCGGCCGTCCATCGCCACGGACGCGGAGGCCGCGAGGCGGCTGGGCCGCTCGAAGACGCCGCGGTTGACGGCTTCGCCGCCGAGGTCGGCGCGGGCGAAGCGCACCGGCCAGGCGGCGGCGCGCGGGACCTCGTCGGTGCCGTTGCGGAACAGCACCCAGGCGAGGGCCGCCCCGAGGACGACGGCGACGGTGGTCGCGACGGTGACCTGGAGGTGCGTCAGGTGCCCGTGCGCCTCGTGCTGCTCGCCGAACACCGGTGTGAGCCACTCGGTCACGGGCGAGGCCATGAGGCCGCCCGCGGCGAGCGAGCCGATGCCGAGGAGCACGAGCGGGCCGGTCATGATCGCTGGGGACTCGTGCGGGTGCACGTCCTCGGTCCACCGCTTGGGGCCGTGGAAGGTGAGGACGAACAGGCGGGTCATGTAGAACGCGGTGAGCGCGGCGCCCAGGAGCGCGGCCCCGCCGATGACCCAGCCCTGCCAGCCTTCGCGGGTGAACGCGGCGGCGATGATCGGGTCCTTGGTGAAGTAGCCCGAGAACGGGAACAGGCCGATGATGGCGAGCCATCCGGCGGCGAACGTCGCGTACGTGAGCGGCATCTTGCGCCACAGCCCGCCGAAGCGGCGGATGTCGGTCTGGTCGTTCATGGCGTGCATGACCGAGCCGGAGCCGAGGAACAGCCCGGCCTTGAAGAAGCCGTGCGCGAGCAGGTGGATGATGCCGAGCGCGAACGCGCCGCCGCCGAGGCCCACGGCCAGGAACATGTAGCCGATCTGGGAGACGGTGGACCAGGCGAGGACCCGCTTGATGTCGTCCTTGGCGCAGCCGACGATCGAGCCGAACAGGAGCGTCAGGGCGCCCACGACGACGACGGCGGTCTGCACGTCGGCGTTGAGGCTGAAGATGACGTTCGAGCGGGCGATGAGGTACACGCCCGCGGTGACCATGGTGGCGGCGTGGATGAGCGCCGACACGGGAGTCGGGCCCTCCATGGCGTCCGGGAGCCAGGTCTGGAACGGCCACTGGCCGGACTTGCCGCACGCGGCGGCGAGCAGCAGCAGGCCGAGCGCGAGGCTCGTGGTGGTCGAGAGTTCGGCGGCGCCGTTGAAGACGCCCGCGAAGTCGACGGTGCCGAGCGTGCCGAGCATGAGGAACATCGCGAGGAGGAACCCGACGTCGGCGACCCGGTTGGTGAGGAACGCCTTCTTGCCGGCGGTCGCGGCGGCGGGCTTCAGCTGCCAGAACGCGATGAGGAGGTAGGACGCGAGGCCCACCCCCTCCCAGCCGACGAAGGTCATGAAGTAGTTCCCGCCGAGGACCAGGACGAGCATCGCGGCGGCGAACAGGTTGAAGTAGGCGAAGAACTTCCGGCGCCCGGGGTCGTGGGCCATGTAGCCCACGGCGTAGACGTGGATGAGGAAGCCGACGCCGGTGATGAGCAGGCAGAAGACCGCGCTCAGCGGGTCGAAGAGCAGGCTCGCCTCGATGTGCACGTCCCCGACGGAGAGGATCGTGAACAGGTCGAGGTCGGCGCTCTTGTTCTCAAGGCCCGCAAGGGAGCCGAAGAGGCCGAGCGCGAGCGCGAAGGCCGCGCCGATGGTGGTGACGCCGACCCAGTGGCCCCACTTGTCGGCGCGGCGGCCGGCGAGCAGGAGGATGACGGCGCCCAGGGCGGGCAGGGCGATGAGCGCCCAGGTGAAGGACAGCAGCCCCTCGGCGGGCGCGTACGAGATTTCGTCCACAGTGTCCCTCTAGGCTTTCAGGAGGTTGGCGTCGTCGACGGAGGCGGAGCGCCGGGACCGGTAGATCGCCATGATGATCGCCAGGCCGATGACCACTTCGGCGGCGGCGACGGCCATCACGAAGAACGCCATCACCTGCCCGTCGATCGTGCCGGTGGTGCGCGAGAACGTCACGAGCGTCAGGTTCCCCGCGTTGAGCATCAGCTCCACGCACATGAACACGACGATCGAGTTGCGCCGCACCAGGACGCCGACCGCGCCGATGCAGAACAGGGCCGCGGCGAGGATCAGGTAGTACTCGGGATTCACGACTCCAGTCCTTCCGTGTGCTTCGGGGCCGCCTCGGCGGGCGTGAGCTGGCGCGGCGGCACGTACGGGGACAGCGACGCGGGCTCGATCGAGCCGTCGGGCCGCAGCGCCGGCGTCGCGGTCGAGTCGGAGGTGGCGAACACGCCGGGCCCGGGCTTCGGGCCGGGGTACACGCCGGGCGCGAACCGCTCGCGGCTGTGCTCCTTCTGCCCGCGGTGGCCGCCCTTCTTGGCGACGTGCGCGAACATGAGCGCGCCGACCGCGGCGACGGTGAGGACGCCGGAGACGATCTCGAACGGGAACAGGTACGTCGAGAACAGGGCCTCGGCGATCCGCTCCACGTTCCCCTGCCCCGCAGCGGCGGTGGGTTCGGCGATCACCAGGCCGGAGACGGCGCGGGCGAGGCCCGAGGACAGCAGCGCGGCCATGCCGATGCCGAGGACGACCGCCAGGAGCCGCTGGCCCCGGAGCGTCTCGAACATCGAGTCCTTAGAGTCGCGCCCGAACAGCATGAGCACGAACAGGAACAGCATCATGATCGCGCCCGTGTAGACCATGATCTGCACGAAGCCGAGGAACGGCGCGGACTGCATGATGTAGAAGACCGCGAGGCACATCATGGTGACCGCGAGCGAGAGCGCCGCGTGGATGGCCTGGCGGGCGAGGACGAGGCCGATCGCCCCGCCGAGCGCGATCGGCGCGAGGATCCAGAAGAAGACCGACTCGCCTGCGGACGCGGACTGCGCGAGCTCGATCACGACGCGCTCCCCTTCTTCTGCGCGAGCATCTCGGAGAGCGAGAACTCGGCGCCCTCGCTCGCGCCCGGGTTGACCGGGCCCGACTCGTAGTACGCCTTCTCGCTGTCGCCCAGGCGCATCGGGTGCGGCGGCTGCTCCATGCCCTCGATGAGCGGCGCGAGCAGCTCCTCCTTGGTGAAGATGAGGTCGCGGCGGTCGTCGCGGGCGAGCTCGTACTCGTTGCTCATGGTGAGCGAGCGGGTCGGGCACGCCTCGATGCACAGGCCGCAGAAGATGCAGCGCGCGTAGTTGATCTGGTAGGTCTTCGCGTACCGCTCGCCGGGCGAGAACCGCTCGGCCTCGGTGTTCTCGGCGCCCTCCACGAAGATCGCGTCGGCCGGGCAGGCCCACGCGCACAGCTCGCAGCCGATGCACTTCTCCAGGCCGTCCGGGTGCCGGTTGAGCACGTGGCGGCCGTGGTAGCGCGGTTCGAGCTTGGAGGGCTTCTCCGGGTACTCGACGGTGACCTTCGGCTTGAACATGTGCGCGAAGGTGACGCCGAAGCCTTTGGCGAAACCGGACATTACTCCTCCTCCCCTTCGGAACGGGAGCCGTTGATCGGCGTTGAAGTCGTGTTGGCGGGTTCGAGCTGCTTGATCGAGCGCGGGTTCGGGGGGACCACCAGGTCCAGCGGCGGCACGGGGAAGCCGCCCAGGCCCGCGTCGGGCTCGGCCGGGTTCTCGTACTGCTTGCGGCTGGGCCAGAAGAAGATCAGCGCCATGACGACGATCGCGGCGCCGCCGGCGAACGCGATCCGCGTCGGCAGCTCGTTGCCCGTGTCCAGGCCGATGTTCATGGCCGCCAGGACCATGAGCCACACCAGGGACACCGGGACGAGGACCTTCCAGCCCAGGTTCATGAACTGGTCGTAGCGCAGGCGCGGGAGCGTGCCGCGCAGCCACACGTAGAAGAACAGGAACGCCAGGACTTTCCCGAAGAACCACACGAGCGGCATGAAGCCCTCGTTGGCCCCCGGCCACCAGGCGTCCGGGAACGGCGCGGCCCAGCCGCCGAGGAACAGCGTCACCGCCAGGGCCGACATCGTCACCATGTTCACGTACTCGGCGAGGAAGAACGACGCGTACTTCAGGCTGGAGTACTCGGTCGCGAACCCGGCCACGAGCTCCGACTCCGCCTCCGGGAGGTCGAACGGGGCGCGGTTCGTCTCGCCGACCATCGCGATCACGAAGATCACGAAGCTCGGCGCGAGGACGATGAAGTACCAGCCCGGCAGCGTGATCTCCGCGCCGCCGATCGACAGCGGCAGGCCCTCGGCCTGCGCCTCGACGATCGCGCCCGTGGACATCAGCTTCGACTGGAAGAACACCGCGAGCACCGCGAGCCCCAGCGCGATCTCGTACGAGATCACCTGCGCCGCGGCGCGGAGCGCGCCCAGGAGCGAGTACGCGGAGCCGGAGGACCAGCCCGCGAGCACGATCCCGTACACGCCGAGCGCCGAGCACGCGAGGATCACCAGCACCGACACCTCGAAGTCGGTGAGCTGGAGCTCGGTCTCGATGCCGAACACGGTCACCTCGGGCCCGAAGGGCACCACCGAGAACGCCGTGAACGCGCACGCGACGGCGATCACCGGGGCGGCGATGAACACGATCTTGTCCGCGGTCCGCGGCATCGTGTCCTCTTTGAACGCCAGCTTTAGGCCGTCCGCGAGCGACTGGAGGAGCCCGAAGGGCCCGTTGCGGTTCGGGCCGGGACGCACCTGCATGATCGCCACGACGCGCCGCTCGTACCAGATGGTGAACAGCACCAGCAGGACCAGCACGATGAAGACGAGCACGCCCTTGACGAGCATCAGCCAGATCGGATCGTTCATGCTTCAACCGCCTCCACGGTCTCCCCGCCTCTTGGCGATGCTTGCGAGCCATAACCTTGCCCAGTGCGGGGAACGGTCGGGTACGCGCGGATCTGGACGACGTCGCCCGAGCCCGCGCCCAGGTGGCGGTAGATCCCGCGCCCGGGGGCGTTCTGCGGCAGCCACACCACGCCCTCGGGCATCGCCGTCACCGCCAGCGGCAGCGTGATCCCGCCGATCGCGGTCGAGACCGTCACGCCCGAGCCCTCGGCCGCGCCGATCGCCTTCGCCGTGGCGGCGCTCAAGCGCACCACCGGGTCCGGCGCGCAGCCCGCGAGCTGCGGGTTGTTCTCCTGGAGCGAGCCGCCGTCGAGCAGCTGGCGCCACGTCGCGAGGACCGCCTTGCCGTCCTCGGTCGGGTGGGCGGGCCGGTCGGCCGTCCAGTCCGGCGCGGGCTGGCGGGTGATCGGGTCCGGGAGCCCGGCGAGCTCGGCCCGCACGGTCCGCGTGTCCGCGAGCCCGAGCTTCACGCCCATGACGTCCGCGAGCGCGTCGAGCACCGCGTGGTCGCTCATCAGGTCCGACTCGATGACCGTGTCGAAGGTCCGCAGGCGGCCCTCCCAGTCGAAGAACGCCCCGGCCTTGCCGGTCACCGGCGCCACCGGGAGGATCACGTCCGCCACCCGCGTCACCGCGGAGTGCCGGATCTCAAGGGAGACCACGAAGCGGGCCGCGTACAGCGCCGCCTCGACGGCGGGCGCGTCCGCGAAGTCGTACGGGTCGACGCCGCCGACCAGTAGGCCGTCGATCTCGCCGTCCGCGGCGGCCTGGAGGATCTGCCAGGCTCCGCGCCCGTCGGCGCCGGGCAGGGACTCGACGCCCCAGTACTCGGCGAGCTGCTCGCGGTCGGCCGCATAGGAGGCGAGGCCGCCGCCCGGCAGCAGGCCCGGCAGGCACCCGGCCTCGACCGCGCCCCGGTCGCCCGCGCGGCGCGGGACCCAGGCGAGGCGCGCCCCGGTGGCGCGGGCCAGCCGCACCGCCGCGGAGAACGCGCCCTCGACCGTGGCGAGGCGCTCGCCCAGGAGGATCACGGCGCCGTCTTTGGCGAGGGCGTCGCGGACGTAGCCGCCGCGCGTCCAGCCGTCGAGGAGCTCCGCCTCTTCACCGGGGAGGGACTCGATGAGGTTCGCGCCGAGCTTGCCGGTGCCGCGGGTCGCGAACGGGGCGACCACGTGGACTCGTTGGCCGCCTTGGCGGACGGCCTTGCGCATGCGCAGGAACGCGATCGGGCATTCCTCTTCGACTTCGAGGCCCACGGTGACGACCACGGGGGCCTTCTCCAGGTCCTCGTAGGTGACGGCGCCGCTGGACGGGTAGACCCCGGCGACGGCGTGCGCGAGGAACTCGGACTCCTCGGTCGAGTGCGGCCGGGAGCGGAAGTCGATGTCGTTGGTGGCGAGCGCGATCCGCGAGAACTTCGAGTACGCGTACGCGTCCTCGACGGTGAGCCGCCCGCCGGTGAGGACCCCGACGCGCCCGGAGGTGTTCTCCCCGGCGGCGCCGAGCCCGGCCGCGGCGCGGCGCAGGGCCTCGGGCCAGGAGGCTTCGCGCAGCGACCCGTCCGCCTCACGCACGAGCGGCTTGGTGATGCGGTCGGCCGCGTCGATGTAGGAGGAGGCCCAGCGGCCCTTGTCGCAGTTCCACTCCTCGTTCACCGCCGGGTCGTCCCCGGCGAGGCGCCGGAGGACCTTGCCGCGGCGGTGGTCCGTGCGCTGATCGCACCCGGCCGAGCAGTGCTCGCACACGCTGGGGCTGGACACGAGGTCGAACGGCCGGGAGCGGAACCGGTACTGGGTGCCGGTGAGGGCGCCGACCGGGCAGATCTGCACGGTGTTGCCCGAGAAGTAGGACTCGAACGGCTCGTCCTCGTAGACGCCGACCTGTTCGAGGGCGCTTCGCTCCATGAGTTCGATGAACGGGTCGCCCGCGACCTGGTCGGAGAAGCGGGTGCAGCGCGCGCACAGGACGCAGCGCTCGCGGTCGAGGAGGACCTGCGAGGAGATCGGCAGCGCCTTCTTGTAGTGGCGCTTGTCCTTGGCCTCCATGCGGGTCTCGGTGCGGCCGGTGCTCATCGCCTGGTTCTGGAGCGGGCACTCGCCGCCCTTGTCGCAGACGGGGCAGTCCAGGGGGTGGTTGATCAGGAGGAACTCCATGATCCCCTCCTGGGCGTCCTTGGCGACCTCGCTGGTGTGCTGGGTCTTGACGACCATGCCCTCCATGGCGGTGGTCGTGCAGGACGCGGCGGGCTTGGGCATCCCGCGCCCGTTGCCCATGTCGGGGACGTCGACGAGGCACTGGCGGCAGGCCCCGGCGGGTTCGAGCAGCGGGTGGTCGCAGAACCGGGGGATCTCGATGCCGAGCTGCTCGGCGGCGCGGATGATCAAGGTGCCCTTGGGGACCGTGACCTCGACGCCGTCGATGGTGAACGTGACTTGATCGGTCATGTCTAGTGGGCTCCGATCTTCTCGGCATCGAAGAGGGGCTGCTTGTGGCCCTCGATGTAGTCGAGGTAGTCCTGCCGGAAGAACTTCAGGGACGACGTGACGCAGGAGGTGGCGCCGTCGCCGAGGCCGCAGAAGGACCGGCCCAGGAGGTTCTTGCAGGCGCTCTCCAGGAGCTTCAGGTCGCTCAGCTGCCCGCGGCCGGAGAGGATCCGCTCGTAGACGCGGACCATCCAGTAGTTGCCCTCGCGGCACGGGGTGCACTTGCCGCAGGACTCGTGCGCGTAGAACTTGATCCAGCGCCAGCAGGAGACCACCGGGCAGTCCTGGTCGGAGAAGATCATGACCGCGGTGGTCCCGAGGATGGACCCGGCCTTGGAGACCGAGTCGAAGTCCAGGGGGACGTCGATCGAGTCGGCCGAGAGCATCGGGGTGGAGGACCCGCCGGGCGTGAAGTACCGCAGCTCGTGGCCCTCGGACATGCCCCCGGCGAGCTCGATGAGCTCGCGGAGGGTGGTGCCCATGTTGCACTCGTACTGGCCGGGGCGCTTGACGCGGCCGGAGAGCGAGTAGATCATCGTGCCCGCGGCGGTCTCGGTGCCGAGGTCCTTCCACCACTGGGCGCCGCCGAGCACAATGTGCGGGACGGCGGCGATGGTGCCGACGTTGTTGATGCACGTGGGCTTGTTGTAGAGCCCGTGCGTGGCGGGGAACGGGGGCCGCAGGCGCGGCTGGCCGCGCTTGCCCTCCAGGGAGTCCAGGAGCGCGGTCTCCTCGCCGCAGATGTACGCCCCCGCACCGGAGTGGATCACGACGTCGAGGTCGAAGCCGGAGCCGAGGATGTCCTTGCCGAGGTACCCGGCCTCCTTGGCCTCGCGGACGGCGTTGCGCAGGCGCCGGGCGGCGTGGATGGCCTCGCCGCGGACGTAGACGAAGGCCCGCGACGCCTTGATCGCGTACGAGGCGATGATGATGCCCTCGATCACGGCGTGCGGGTCGTTCATCATGAGCGGCAGGTCCTTGCAGGTGCCCGGCTCGCCCTCGTCGGCGTTGACGACCAGGTAGTGGTCCTGGCCGTCGTCGGGCACGAACTGCCACTTCATGCCGACGGGGAAGCCGGCGCCGCCGCGGCCGCGGTGGCCGGACTCCTTCATGAAGCTGATGAGGTCGGCCTCGGAGTGCTTGAGGGCCTTGCGGAGCGCCTTGTAGCCGTCGAGCTGCTCGTAGACGTCGAGGCGCCAGGCGCCGGGCGAGAGCCAGCGCTTGGTGACGACGGGCTTGAGCTTGTCGAGGACCGCTTCGCGGGGACGCCGGGGACCGGGCACGGTTACGCTCACTTCGCTTCCTCGGGTTCTTTGGTCAGCAGCGGGGCGTTGGGGTCGTAGGCGGGGGCGGCGATCCCGGCCTCGGCGGCGAGGCGGGCCCCGGCGAGGGTGGCGTCGCCCTGCGCGTTGCCTTCGAGTCCGGCGGTGCGCTCCTCGTCGAACCCGGCGAGCTGCACGGAGAGCTCGCGGAGGGTGCAGAGGGGGGCGCCGCGGCTGGGGACCGGGCGGCGGCCCTCTTTGAGCTCGTTGACGAGTTCGAGGGCCTTGGCCTCGTCCATGTCGTCGTAGAACTCGTAGTTGACGGTGACGACGGGCGCGAAGTCGCAGGCGGCGAGGCACTCGGCGTGTTCGAGCGTGATCTTCCCGTCGGCGGTGGTCTCGTCGTGGCCGACGTCGAGGTCGTCCGAGAGCGCGTCGAAGACCTTCTGCCCGCCCTTGGCGTGGCAGAGGGTGTTGGTGCACACCGAGACGAGCCAGTCGCCGGCCGGTTCGCGCTTGTACATGGTGTAGAAGGTCGAGACCGCCTGCACCTGGGCCTTGGTGATGCCGAGGACGTCGGCGCAGAACGCGATGCCGTCGTCCGAGACGAAGCCGTCGTGCGACTGCACGAGGTGCAGGAGCGGCAGGAGCGCCGAGCGCTCGCGGCCCTCGGGGTAGCGGACGAGGATGGCCTCGGCCTGCTCGCGGATCTTCTCCGGGTAGTTCACCTGTCGCAACCTCCCATGACCGGGTCGAGCGAGGCCCCGCCCGCGATGACGTCAGCGAGCAGTCCGCCCTCGGCGAGCGCCGGGATGGACTGGAGGTTGACGAAGGAGGGCTCTCGCATGTGGACGCGGAACGGCCGGGTGCCGCCGTCGGAGACGGCGTGGATCCCGAGCTCGCCGCGGGGCGCCTCGATGGCGGTGTACACCTGCCCGGCCGGGACGCGGAAGCCCTCGGTGACGAGCTTGAAGTGGTGGATCAGCGCTTCCATCGACTGGCTCATGATGTGGCGGATGTGGTTGAGGCTGTTGCCGGAGCCGTCCCCGCCGACGGCGAGCTGCGCGGGCCAGGCGATCTTCTTGTCCTCGACCATGACCGGTCCGGGTTCGAGCTTGTCGAGGCCCTGCGTGATGATCTTGAGGCTCTCGCGGATCTCTTCGAGCCGCACGACGTAGCGGGCCCAGGCGTCGGCGCCGTTGTGGACGGGCACCTCGAAGTCGTACTCCTCGTACCCGCAGTAGGGCATGGTCTTGCGCAGGTCCCAGGCGAGCCCGGCGGAGCGCAGGACGGGGCCGGTGACGCCGAGGGCGAGGCAGCCGGAGACGTCGAGGTAGCCGACGCCCTGGGTGCGCTCCTGCCAGATGGCGTTGCCGGTGAGCAGGCCCTCGTAGTCGTCGAGGCCCTTGGGCATGTACTCGACGAAGTCGCGGATCATCTGGACGCCGTTGGACGGGAGGTCCTGGGCGACGCCGCCGGGGCGGACGTACGCCATGTTCATGCGCAGGCCGCAGACGGCCTCGAAGATGTCGAGGATCTTCTCGCGGTCGCGGAAGCCGTAGATCATCATCGAGAGCGCGCCGAGCTCCATGCCGGTGGTCGCGAGGGCCACGAGGTGGGAGCTGATGCGGTTGAGCTCCATCATGATCACGCGGATCACGTCGGCGCGCTTCGGTACTTCGACGCCGAGGAGCTTCTCGACGGCGAGGCAGTACGCGGTCTCGTTGAAGATCGGCGCGAGGTAGTCGGCGCGGGTGACGAACGTGGTGCCCTGGACCCAGGTCCGGTACTCCATGTTCTTCTCGATGCCGGTGTGCAGGTAGCCGACGATGGGGCGGACCGAGCGGACCGTCTCGCCTTCGAGCTCGCACACGAGCCGGAGCACGCCGTGCGTGGACGGGTGCTGCGGGCCGAGGTTGACGATGAGGCGCTCTTCGCTGACGGGGTCGACCGAGGCGACCAGTTCGTCCCAGTCGCCGCCGGTGACGGTGTAGACGCGGCCCTCAGTGGTGTCCCGTTCCGCGGCGTACGCGTCGGAACCGTGCTCTGTGGTGGTCACTTGTAGGCCCTCCTCTCGTCCGGCGGCGGGATGTGCGCGCCGTCCTTGTACTCGACTGCGATGCCCCCGAGCGGGTAGTCCTTCCGCTGCGGGTGGCCCTCCCAGTCGTCGGGCATGAGGATGCGGGTGAGGTGCGGGTGGCCCTCGAAGACGACGCCGAACATGTCGTACGCCTCCCGCTCCTGCCAGTCGGCCGTCGGGTACACCGAGGTCACCGAGTGGACCACCGGGTTCTCAAGGCCCACGGCGGTCTCCAGGCGGATGCGCCGCCGGTACGTCATCGACGTCAGGTGGTAGACGACGTGGAGGCGGTTGCGCTGGTCGGGGTAGTCGACGCCGGAGACGGCGTCGCACAGCTCGAAGCGCAGCGACTCGTCGTCGCGGAGGGTCTTGCAGACCTCCTCGGTGCGGTCGGGCGCGATGTGGACCGTCAGCTCGCCGCGGTCGACGACCACGGCGCGGGCGACGTCCTCGCCGAGGAGTTCGCGGAGGGCCGCGAGGACCTCGTCGAAGTACCCGCCGAGCGGCTCGGGGGTGGAGACGAGCTCGTAGGCGCTGGAGGGCTGGCGGACGAGGCCGCCGAAGCCGGAGGTGTCGCCGGTGCCCTTGACGCCGAACAATCCCTGTTCGTTGTCGCTCATCGCTTCGCCACCGCCTTCCGGATGCGCAGCTGCTCCTCGGTCCCGGCCTTGACGGCCTCGGTCCACTCCTTCTTGCGCTGCTTGTCGAAGCGGTAGGAGGAGGGCATCGCGCCGGGCTTGACGACCGGCTCGGGGAGGTCGGCGAGGGCCTGGCGGCGCTTCTCGCCCAGGGGCTCGTGCTGGACCTTCTCGTGGAGCTTGAGGATCGCGTCGAGGAGCATCTCGGGGCGGGGCGGGCAGCCGGGGAGGTACATGTCGACGGGGACGACGTGGTCGACGCCCTGGACGATCGCGTAGTTGTTGAACATGCCGCCGGAGGTGGCGCACACGCCCATCGACAGGACCCACTTGGGTTCGGCCATCTGGTCGTAGATCTGGCGCAGCACCGGCGCCATCTTCTGGCTGACGCGCCCGGCGACGATCATGAGGTCGGCCTGGCGCGGGCTGGCGCGGAAGACCTCCATGCCGAAGCGGCCGGTGTCGTAGCGGGCGGCGCCGGTCGCCATCATCTCGATCGCGCAGCAGGCGAGGCCGAACGTGGCGGGCCACATGGAGGCCCTCCGCGTCCAGTTCACGAGGGCTTCGACGGAGGTGAGGATGATGCCCTGCGGGAGTTTCTCTTCGATACCCATTTTGGCTAGTCCCAGTCCAGTCCGCCGCGGCGCCATTCGTAGGCGTAGGCGACGAACAGCGCGGCGATGAACATGAGGACGGCCCAGAACCCGAAGATCCCGAGCACGTCGTGGTGGACCGCCCACGGCACGAGGAAGATGATCTCGATGTCGAAGACGATGAACAGCATGGCGGTGAGGTAGAACTTCACCGGGAACTTGGTCGGGCCCGACGTCGTGGGCGCGGGCTCGATGCCGCACTCGTACGGGTCTTCCTTGGCGCGGTTCTTCCGGCGGGGGCCGGCGATCCGCGAGGCGATGACCGAGACGACGCCGAAGCCGCCTCCGATCGCGAGCATGATGACGACCGGTACGTAGACTTCCATCCCCATCCTCAGAGCCTCCTTCCGAGAGTCGGTGTTACGAACCGCATCCCGTTGACGATCCGGTCGGCGGCGTCCCGCCCGGGCCGGTCGGTGAGGTTCGCGAGCAGTTTCAATACGACGCGCATGAGCGCCGGACGCTTCAGGCCGTGCTCGGTGCACAGCTTCATGACGGCGGGCCTGCCGATGAGGTGGACGAAGATCCCGCCCATCCGGTAGTACGAGCCCCAGAGGTCGTCCATCCGGTCCGCGTAGGTCCGCAGGACCGCTTCGCGCCGCGGGACGCTGGGGGCCCGGAAGGCTTCCGCGACCACTTTCGCGGCCACTTCCCCGGCCTCGATGGCGTAGGCGATGCCCTCGCCGTTGAAGGGGTTGACCATGCCGCCGGAGTCGCCGACGAGCATGAGGCCGCGGCTGTAGTGCGGGACCCGGTTGAAGCCCATGGGGAGCGCGGCGCCGCGCACGGGCCCGTCGGCGTTCGCCTCGTCGGCGAGGCCCCACTCCTCGGGGGTGTTCGCGAGCCAGTCGCGCAGCAGCGCGCGGTAGTCGGTCTTCCCGTAGCCCTCGGAGGAGTTGAGGACGCCGAGGCCGACGTTCACGCGGCCGTCGCCGAGGCCGAAGATCCAGCCGTAGCCCGGTTGCAGCACATCGGGTTCGCCCGCAGTGCGCAGCGAGAGCCAGGACTCCAGGTAGTCGTCGTCGTGCTTGGCCTCGGACTTGTAGTACTGGCGGACCGCGACGCCCATGGGGCGCTTCTCGTCGCGCTTGAGGCCGAGGGAGAGGGCGAGGCGCCCGGAGACGCCGTCGGCGGCGATCACCAAGGGCGCCTTGAACTCGACGGGCTCGCCGTCGCTGACGGCGGTCACGCCGCAGACGCGCCCGGCGAGGTCGAAGAGCGGCGCGGTGACCTTGACGCCGGTGAGCAGGTTGGCCCCGGCCTCCACGGCCTTGTCGGCGAGGAGCTGGTCGAAGTCGTAGCGGGTCCGGGTGAGCCCGTAGTCCGGGAAGTCGTCGAGGGTCGGCCAGTCGAGCTCGATGGCGAGGTCGTCGGCGACGACGCGGAGGCCGCGGTTGCGGATCCACCCGGCGGACTCGGAGGTGTCGACCCCCATCTTGAGCAGCTGCGCGACCGCGCGCGGGGTGAGCCCGTCGCCGCAGACCTTCTCGCGCGGGAAACGGGTCTTCTCCAGCAGCAGCACGTCGAGGCCCCGGGCGGCCAGATGATGGGCTGCGGCCGAACCACCGGGCCCGGCGCCGACGACGATGACATCGGCATCCGGGGTTGCGTGAGTGGTCACGGGCGTCCTCTCAGGCGGATGGGGTGGTGATCCTTTACACGACCAACCCGCTTGTGAAGATCTTCACAAGCGTTTGCAGCCAGTCTAGAACTTCGATATCTACGCCCTGTCACTTAGGTCCGCCTAAGTTGTCATTAATCGAGGTCACGAGCCGTACGCGCGTACTTGAACCAGAGTTGCGGGTGCGATTGGAGCGGCTGCGGTGGCGACGCGAACGCGAGTGATAAAGCCGACAGTTGTGGTCCCACATAACTGTCGATGCCTTGAAACACTCTCGTAACACGAGCGGGGGTCGCGATCACTCCCCCGCAGGACTGGTTCGCAAAAGGGGCAGTAAGTGGCGAGCGCCACATCGTTCAAATTTGAACTTCCAATGGCGCGCCGCTATGGTCGATGGGTAATTCAAATCTGAACTACCTAAGTCGTTTCATCCGGAAGAGGCAGCACATGACCGTCGAACCCGTGAAGGTCTCCGTGATCTTCTACTCGGCCACCGGCAACGTCACCGCCCTGGCGAAGCAGATCTCCGAGTCCGCCGAGAAGGCCGGCGCCGAGGTGCGCCTGCGCCGCGTGGCCGAGCTGGCCCCGCAGGCCGCGATCGACTCCAACCCGGCGTGGGCCGCGAACTTCGAGGCGATCCAGGAGATCCCCGAGGCGACCGCGGACGACATCCTCTGGGCCGACGCCGTCGTCATGGGCTCCCCCACCCGCTACGGCAACGTGGCGGCGCAGCTCAAGCAGTTCATCGACACCCTCGGCCCGCAGTGGTTCCAGGGCCAGCTCGCCGACAAGGTCTACTCCGGCTTCGCCGCGGCCTCCGGCAAGCACGGCGGCAACGAGTCGACGCTGCTCGCGCTCTACAACTCGTTCCACCACTTCGGCGGCATCATCGTGGCGCCGGGCTACGCGAACGAGACCCTGTTCGCCAACGCCTCGCCGTACGGCGTGTCGCACTGGAACGGCTACGACATCGACGAGCAGACCCTCGCCGGGGCCACCGCCCAGGCCGAGCGCGTCGTCGCCACCGCCGCGGCCCTCAAGGCCGGCCGCGCCGCGATCGCCGCGTAAGACAGCCGAACGCCCGGTCCGATTCCCAAGGGCACCTGCGGGAACGGGCCGGGCGTCGCCGTTTCCTATATCCTATAGGAAATAGGATATAGGGTCACTGGGCCTGGATGCGGGCGATGATGCGCCGGGACATGTCCCCCAGCTGCCGCACTTCGTCGCGGGTGAACTCGTCGAAGATGAGGTCGCGCACGGTCTTCACGTGGCCGGGGGCTGCTTTCTTCAGCACCTCGCGGCCGCCGTCGGTGAGGGTGGCGAGGGTGGAGCGCCCGTCGGTGGGGCAGGCGTAGCGGCGCAGGAGCCCGTCGCCCTCCAGCCTGCGGGCGACGTGCGAGAGGCGCGAGAGCGAGCCGTTGCAGAGGTACGCGAGGTCGCTCATGCGCATGGTCTGGTCCTCGGCGTGCTCCAGGACCGCCAGGACGCCGTACTCGAAGTGGCTCAGGCCCACGTCGCGGCGCAGGGACTGGTCGAGGGCGCCCGGGAGGCGCATGACCAGGCCGATCAGCGGCAGCCAAGCCGACATCTCCTCGTCGTCAAGCCACGGCGCCGCATCACTCATGCCCCAAGCTTAACTTCACTACTTGATGTATCAAGCAACCCGAGTACCATTTTCATTGAAGGTTCAAGAGACTGGAGTTCCCGATGCCCACTCGTCCCGGCGCCGCGTTCGACGCCTTCCTCGACTCCACCGCGCCCCGCGCGGCCGAGCGCCGCGACTGGACCCCCGAGGACGGGGCCCTCCCGGCGCTGTACCTCTCCCACGGCGCCCCGCCGCTGTTCGACGAGGCCGAGTGGATGGACCAGCTCTTCGCGTGGGCGCAGGGCCTCCCCAAGCCCAAGGGCGTCCTCATCGTCTCGGCGCACTGGGAGGCCGCGCCGCTGATGATCTCCAGCCCGGACCCGGGCACGCCGCTCGTGTACGACTTCGGCGGGTTCGCGCAGCGGTACTTCGAGATGCAGTACTCGACGCCGGACGCGAGCGCGATGGCCGCGCGCGTCGCGGCCGCGATGCCGGACACCGAGCCGCTGCACCGGCATGCGAGCCGGGGCCTCGACCACGGCGCGTGGGTGCCGCTCAAGGTCATGTACCCGTACGGCGACGTCCCGGTCCTCCAGCTGTCGATCCCGACCCACGACCCGGACCGCCTCATCGACCTCGGCCGCCGCCTCCGCCCGCTCCGCGAGGAGGGCTACCTGGTGATCGGCTCGGGCTTCATGACCCACGGCCTCCCGTTCGTGGACTTCCACCACCCCGACCGCGTCCCGGGCTGGTCGGAGGACTTCGACCTCTGGGCCTCCGAGGCCCTCGCCCGCGGCGACATCGACTCGCTGGCCCGCTACCGGTCCCAGGCCCCGGGCATGCCCTACGCCCACCCCACGGTCGACCACTACGTCCCGCTCTTCGTCACCTACGGCGCCGCCTCCGACCAGGAGCAGGCGGCCACCACGGTGATCGACGGCTACTGGTTCGGCCTCTCGAAGCGCAGCTTCCAGCTCGCCTGAGGGACAGGCGAAAGGGGCGCCCCGGCTCAGGCCGGGGCGCCCCTTTCCACGTTTCTTCTATTTGAAGCCGCGGTGCATGGCGACCGCGCCGCCGGCGAGGTTGCGCCAGGCGACCTTGCGGTAGCCGGCCTTGACGATGCGGTCGGCGAAGGCCGACTGGTCGGGCCATTCGAGGGTGGACTCGGAGAGGTAGCGGTAGGCGTCGGGGTCGGAGCCGACGCGTCCGGCGACCTTGGGGAGGACGTGCTTGACGAAGACGCCGTGGGCCTTGCGGTAGGGCTTCCAGACGGGGGTGGAGACCTCGCAGAGGACCATGCGGCCGCCGGGGGCGAGGACGCGGAGGATCTCGGTGAGGCAGGCGTCGAGGTCGGCGACGTTGCGGATGAAGAAGGACCCGGTGACGGCGTTGAAGGTGTTGTCGTCGAACGGGAGGTGCAGGGCGTCGGCGTTCACGAGGGGGACCTGGCGGTCCTGGTGCGCCTGGAGCATGCCGAGGGAGAAGTCCACGCCGATGACGTCGGCGCCTGACTTGGCGAGCTCGACGGTGGAGACGCCGGTGCCCGCGCCGAGGTCGAGGCAGCGCTCGCCGGGCTGGAGGCTGAGGGCCTCGCGCACGGAGCGGCGCCAGCGCTTGTCCTGCCCGGCGACCATGACGGTGTTGGCGCGGTCGTAGTTCGGCGCGACGCGGTCGAACATCGCCGCGATGCGGCCGGGTTCTTTACGCGGGGTATTCGCTTCGTTCGCCTCGATCACCCCGACAGCCTCGCACACCGCGCAGAGAAAATCCGCCGGAGCCCTGTCGGTGTGGGCCCCGGCGGATCAAGGGGTTATATCGGGCGCGCGCGGGGTCACGCGTCGCGTGCGGCCTTGAGGGAGCAGGGAACGGCCGCACGCTCGCCCGGGAAGGGAGCTGTGCTGGGGTCCGGTTGGGGCGCACGGGGAGTCGTCGCGGTGGGTGAACCGTTCACTGCGCCTCCTCGTCGTCGCGGACCCGGCGCGGACGCCCGGGGTCCCAGTCTGGGATGACGCTGAGAGATCCCCCGAGTGCGGTCTGCGCTACACGATTACCTTGACGCATGGAGGCTGTGATGTCGATCTATGAAACCGAACCGTTATCGCACGTAACCCATCCGATAACTAGCAGGTGGGCGCGGTCACAGGAGTTCCCGGGGCAAAAGCGGCGGCGGGGCGCGCAATGCGCGCCCCGCCTTCTCCAGGGGATACAACAGAGAGGTGGAAGCCTCTCCGGTGAATCGAGACTTAAGACACCGTGAACAACACGGTGCTCATTCAGCATTGCGGATTACCGGCCGCACGGCAAGTCCCGTCATCGAAGTGTTATCCGCTGGGACGGTGTCTACCGCTCTGTGGGACGGCCGCGGAGGACCGTGGCGGTGCAGTGCCCGGCGGCCCCGGCGACGAGCGCCGCGTACGGGTCGCCGTCGGTGGGGACGTCGAACACGGCGAGGTCGGCGCGGTTGCCGACCTCGATGGCGCCGATGTCGTCGCGGCCGAGGGCCTTGGCGCCGCCTTCGGTGGCGGCGCGCACGAGCCACTCGTCGAGTCCCTCGCCGGAGTCCCCTTGGGAGAGGGCGATCCTGCGCAGGACGGGCCATTCGGCGGCGACGTCGAGGTCGGGCGAGGACGCGCGGGAGTCGGTGCCGACGGCGACGGCGTTGCCCTCGGCGCGCAGGGCCGCGATCGGAGGCTCCCCGGCTTCGAGGCGGGCGTTGGAGCGGGCGCAGACGGCGACCGAGGTGCCCTTGTCGCGCAGCAGTTCCCGGTCGGCCTTGTCGAGGTGCACGCCGTGGGCGACGTGGGAGTCGGCGCCGAGCCAGCCGACCTTGTCCATCTGCACGGCCGGGGAGTGCCCGGCGCCGCCGTCGGCGATCTCCAGGTTCAGCCCGGCGCGGCGGTTCATGAACGCGAACGGGCCGGAGCCGCGGCGCACGAACATGTCCTCGTGGGCGGTCTCGGCGAGGTGCGGGTGGAGGCGGATGTCGAGCGTGCGGGCGAGCTCGGCGATGCTCTTGCCGACGTTCGTGCCGAGCGTGTAGAGCGTGTGGGGGCTGACGCCGACGGCGATGTCGGAGTTGTTGACCGCGCGGGTGTCGGTGACGACCTCGCGCCAGGCGGCGCGGCGGACCTCCCAGGCGGCCTCGTCGATGAAGACGGCCTCCCAGTAGGCGACCCCGGCGAGGTCGGAGGCGAGGAGCGGCGCGAACCCGGGTGCGGCGGTGACGATGTCGGCGACGGCGGTGACGCCGTGGGCGATCGACTCGTCGATGCCCGCCTGCGTGGAGGACTTCCACGCCTCATCGGCGGTCGCGGGGTTGCGGCGCGCGAACTCCTGGATCCACTCGAAGAACTCCTTCTCGTTGCCGTACATGTCGGCGAAGGAGGTGTAGCACAGGTGCGTGTGGGCGTTGACCAGGCCGGGCGTCATGACCCCGGTGTAGGCGGTGGTCTCGTCGGCTTCGGGGGCGCCGGCGGCGGGGCCGACGTAGGCGATGCGCCCGCCGTCGACCCCGACCGCGCCCTCCCGTATCGGGTCGCCCGCGACCGGGACGACGACAGGGGCGGTGTAAACGTGCATGCGCCCGAGCGTACTCGGGACTCCTATGCGGATTCCAGCGCCGCGTAGGCGGGTCGGACGACCTCGTCGAGCAGGCGGCGCCGCTCGGGGTAGTGCAGGAACGACGCCTTGACGGCGTTCTCGGTGCACTTGCGGACCTCGGCCCAGCCCCACCCGAAGGTCTCCGACAGGAGCTGGAACTCGCGGGAGGTGTGGGTGCGGCTCATGAGGCGGTTGTCGTTGTTGACGGTGACGCGGAAGCCGAGGTCGAACAGGTCCTTGATCGGGTGCGTCTCGATGGACTCGGCGCCCTCGGTCTGGAGGTTCGAGGACGGGCACACTTCGAGGGCGATGCGGCGGTCGCGGATGTAGTGCGCGAGGTCCGAGAGCTTCGCGTCGTCGCCGGTGAGGTCGATGTCCTTGATGAGCTGCACGCCGTGGCCGATGCGGTTGGCGCCGCAGACGGAGACGGCGCCCCAGATGGACTCGGGGCCGACGGACTCGCCCGCGTGGATCGTGAACGGCATGTTCTCGCGGCGCAGGTAGTTGAAGGCTTCCACGTGGGCCTCGGCGGGGTTGCCGATCTCGCCGCCGGCGATGTCGAAGCCGACGACGCCCTTCTCGCGGTAGGCGGTCGCGAGCTTCGCGACTTCGAGGGTGCGGTCGGCGTGGCGCATCCCGCAGAGGATGGTGCGGGCCTGGATCGGGTTCCCGGCCTTCTCGGCGAGGCGCTCGCCCTCCTCGAACCCGGCGAGGGTGGCCTCCACGACCGCTTCGAGGGAGAGGCCGCCGGTGAGCTGCTGCTCGGGGGCGTACCGGATCTCGGCGTAGACGACGCCGTCGGCGGCGAGGTCCTGCGCGGCCTCGGCGGCGATGCGGAAGCAGTGCTCGGCGGTCTGCGACACGGCGATGGTGTGGTCGAAGGTCTCCAGGTACCGCGCGAGGGTGCCCGAGTCGGCGGACTCGAAGAACCAGTCCGCGAGCGCCCCGGCCTCGGTCGCGGGCAGCTCGTGGCCGATCTCGTCGGCGATCTCGATGAGGGTCTGGGGGCGCACGCCGCCGTCGAGGTGCTCGTGGAGCACGACCTTGGGGGCCGCGCGCAGTTCGTCGTGGGAGAGAGCTTGATTCATCCCATGAATATAGTCAGCCGCGTTCGCGGGCCCGCCTCACAGCCGCACTTCGTCCCAGTGGACGGGGCGCTCGCCGTCGAGGACCAGGGCCCATTCGAGGGCCCAGCGGCGGTGCCACACCAGGTTGTCGTCGACGCCGCGGGGCATCGGCTGGCCGGTGCGCCGGGCCTGGTCGCAGACCCAGTCGAGGCAGTAGTAGAAGTCGAGCATCTCCGCGACCACGCCGGGGTCGCGGGTGGGCGTGAGCTGGCGGTCGCGCCAGGTCCCGAACGACTCGGGGCGGCGCAGGTCCGGGAGCAGCTCGGGCAGTTCTTCAGAGCAGGGGACGCCCGGGTCGAGGTGGTCGACGAGGCCGAGCAGCCACGAGACCGTGTACAGGCTCTCCAGCTGGTCGGCGTACCGGGCGCGGTCGCCGCGGCCGCAGGCGATGAAGCCCCACTCGTCGGGGGCGAGGTGGTCGAGGACGTGCGCGTCGAGCAGCCAGCGCATCGCCAGCTCCTCGGGCATGTCGAAGACCCTGGCCTGCACGATGTTCAGGATCGCGGCCCGGGCCTCCACGTGCCCGCGCGGGCGCAGCCGCGGGAGCCGCCCCTCGGGGAAGGGGAGCGGGAACTGCGCGGGCGGCGCGGGTATGCCGAGGGCTCCGAAGCCGTCCACAGTGCGCGTACGAAGGGTTCGGGGATCTGAGGTCACCGTCGGCATGGGGCTCCCTACCACTTTTGGGGTTCACCTGTGGGGGTGAGTGCGCATTCACTCGTGGGGGTGGTTGTGAAGAACTGTAGCGTCCGACACACGCCGGAGTCAACGTGGGCCACGGAATTAGTACAGGTTCCATACACGTGTTACGCAGGTGTTTCACTCGTCCCGCCACGTGTCGCAAGTGTCCGGAGGGGCGCGTGGCCCGCATTGTGGCGGTGGCCATCTGACACCTGTACGAAGAAGTGCTACTTGCGGGTAGCCCGAGCGGCGGCCCGGCCCGCACCCCCCGGCGGCCGCCGGGCAGACTTGCAAGGTGAGCAGCCTCCAAGTCGTCGCAGACCGGTACCAACTGGTCCGCCCCATCGGCGCGGGCGGCATGGGCCGCGTGTGGCAGGCCGTGGACCAGCGGCTCGACCGCGAGATCGCCGTGAAACTCGTCAAACCGGACCTCCTGGACGGCCCCCAGCGGTACGAGGCCGCCGCCCGGTTCCGCCGCGAAGCCCGCGTCACCGCCCAGATCGGACACCCCGGCGTCCCCGCGATCTTCGACGCCGGCCTGGACGAGGACTCCGGCGAGCTGTTCCTCGCCATGGCCTACCTCCCGGGCCTGAACCTCCGCGACCTCCTCGACGAGGCCGGGCCGCTCCCCGCGGACTGGACCCTCGCCGTCGGCGCCCAGCTCGCCTCGGTCCTCGAAGCGGCCCACGCCAAGCAGGTCATCCACCGGGACCTCAAGCCCGCCAACATCATCGTCGGACCCCAGGGCCTCGTCCACGTCGTGGACTTCGGGATCGCCGCGGTCCTCGACCTCGACGCCGCCCGCCTCACCGCCACCGGCGACAAGCCCGGCACCCTCAACTACATGGCCCCCGAGCAGATCCGCGCCCAGCCCGCCGGGCCCGCCGCCGACCTGTACGCCCTCGGCGCGCTCCTCTACGAGATGTCCACGGGCGAACGGCTGTTCGCCGACCGCGGCTCCGCCTACGAGGTCCAGACCGCGCACCTGAAGGAGCTGCCCGAGCCCGTGCGCCGCAGGCGGCCCGACATGCCGACCGGGCTCGACGGCCTCGTCTCCCGCCTCCTGTCGAAGGAGCCCGCCGACCGCGGCTCCGACGCGGCCGCCGTCTACCTGCGGCTCGTCGAACTCCTCGCGGACGCACCGGTCTCGGCCGCCCCGATCCGCGACTGCGGCGACCCGACCTGGCCGTTCCGGGCCCCCCTCGCGCCCGCCCGCGTCGCGCCCGAGGCCGCGCGCCTCGCCTCCGCCCCGGCACCGGACCGGTCGGCCGAGCGGATCGCCGAGGCCGACCACGCCTACGCCGCGGGCGACTACAACACGGCCCTGCGCGTGTTCCGGTCCCTCGCGAAGGACTTCGAGACCCCCGACCCGGCACTGGCCCTGCACTGCCAGGTGCGGGCCGCGCAGTGCCTTGCGGCGCTTGGGAACGCGGCCAGCGCGCTGGCAGGGCTCTCCAGTGTCATCGAGCGGCAGCGGCGGCTCATGGGCGAGCGGGCCCGGCCGGTCCTGAGGTCGCGGCGGGTCGAGGTCGACATGCTCGCGGCGGTGGGCTCGGGCCCGGAGGCGCACCGGCGCCTGGCGGGGCTGGTCCGGGAGATGGCGGCGGCGCTCGGCCCGGAGGATGCCGATACCATCGAAGCCGAACGGCTGCTGCGGGCCTGGTCCGTGCCGCCCCAGGCGAGTCCCGGGTGGCCGTCGCAGCCCTCCGCCTCGCCTGGGAGTCCTCCTCGATGACCGCCCCCGGTCCATACGCTCCGCCGATCAATGAGAAGAAGCAGCTCACCGCGCACCGCATCGGCCGCGCGGGCACGTACCTCTGGGCGCTGTCGCCGCTGCTGACGTGCGGCTACGCGGCGCCGATCATGCTCGCGATCGCGCTCGCGAGGCGCCGCGACAACCTGGTGCTCATCGCGCTCATCCTGCATTCGGCGCTGCTGTCCGCGTCGTGCATGGTGATGGGGACGTTCGCGGACAAGTCGCCGGTCTGGGGCGACGTGCTCATCTACTCGTCGTGGTTCATCGCGGCGATCGGCGGGACGGTGCAGCTGCTGGTGATCCGCCCGAAGGTGTGGGCGGCGTCCTCGCGTCCGCAGGTCCCGGTGGCGCACTTGTCGAACGCCGAGGTGCTGGACCGGGCGCGGAAGCTCCGGGAGCAGGCGCGGCGGACCGCGCAGGCGGACCCGATGCTCGCGAAGCGGCTGGCGATCGGCCGCCCGGACCTGCCGCGCCAGTTCGACGACGGGGGCCTGGTGGACGTCAACCACGCGCCCCTGCACGTGCTCACTTCCCTTCCGGGCGTGACGGAGCGGAGCGCCCGGCAGATCCTGGAGTGGGTGGAGCGTTCGGGGCCGTTCGCGAGCCTCGGCGAGGTGATGCTGGTGATCGAGATCAGCCCGACGTTCGAGCACCACCTGCGCGAGTACTGCGTCTTCATCCCCTAGGGGCGGCCGAGTTCGGCGAGGACCGCGACGGCGGCGCGCGAGGCGTCGTCGGAGTAGGTCGAGGGGAACGCGTCCAAAAGGCGCCACCCGGCGCGCCGCAGAGCCCGGTGGCGGTCGAGGTGGGCGCGGGGGCCGTCGGGGTGGACGGCGCAGACGACGCCGAACGCGGCGTCCCCTTCGCCGACGACGAGGTCGATCTTCCAGTGGCCCACGGGGTATCCGGGCCTGACGGCGGCGTCGGCGCCGGAGAGGGCGTCGGCGAGTTTGGCGGGCCATTCGCCGTCGGGGGCGCCGTCGCCGATGAGGGCGCTGGGGGCGCGGTCGGCGTAGTCGAGGAACTCCCCCACGAGGCCGCCGGGGTCGTCGAGGGCGGTGACGACGTGGAGGTGCTCGCGGGCGCGGGTGACCATGACGTTGAACAGGTTCGCGCCGGAGAGGAAGCGCTTGCGTCCGGCGCTGTCGCCGGGTGCGGTGCCGAGGGAGGCGATGACGGTCTCGGATTCGGAGCCCTGGAACGCGTGGACGGTCCCGGTCCTGATGCGGTGGGCGCGGATCGCTTCGAGGTCGAACCGCTTCATGACGGCGGCCTCGATGGCCTCGGCCTGGGCGCGGAACGGGGAGAGGACGGCGAGGCCGCGGTCCCCGGCGGCGACGAGTTCGGCCAGGAGTTCCACGGCGCGTTCGGCTTCGGCGGCGACCACGCCGTCCTCGGAGGCGGTGCCGGCGGCGACGCGGTGGACGGTGATGGCGTCGGTCTCCTGGACGCGCGGGTGGGCGGTCATGGGCCGTACGCGGCCGCCGTAGAACTTCGCGGAGGAGAACCCGATGAGGTGGGGGACGCTGCGGTGGTGCTCGGTGAGCTCGACGACGGGCCCGGCGCCGCAGGCGAGGTCGTAGAGGCTGACGCGGCCGGTGTCGAGGCGGTCTCGGAGTGCGGTGAGGCCGTGGCGTTCGAGGACTTCGTGGAGGCGGGCGTCGGAGGCGAAGGACACGAACTTGAGCTGTCGGGGGTCCCCGGCGACGACGGCGCGGCGGGCGCGGGCGAGGACGGGGGCGGCGCGCAGCTGGTTGACGTGGCTCGCTTCGTCGATGATGACGAGGTCGAACAGGGCGGCTTTGCGCTCCAGGTGCGCTTCGGAGTCGGCGGCGGTGCCGATCCACAGCGGCGTGGCGGAGAACCACGGCTCGCGGCGGGTCGTGCGGCTGAGGTGGCGGTCCAGGTCGGTCTTCTTGAGTTCGAGGAGGCCGAGGACGGCCTGGGAGGGGCCGACGGTGGTGCGCAGGGCGTTCCCGGCGGCTTGGGCGGCGTCGCGGTCGGCCTGTTCGAGGTTGCGCCAGAGGGGTTCGAGGTGCAGGCCGCCTTCGGCGGCGAGGCGGGTCATGGCCTGCACGTCGCGGACGACTTCGAGGGCCTGCCGGAGTGCGGCGGAGTCGGTGTCGGTGCCGGTGAGGCGCTGGAGTTCCTTGCGGGCCTTGCGCCTGCGCCAGCGTGTCCAGGGCCAGCCGCCTTCGCCGCGGGTGAGGGCGGCGGCGGCCGCGACGGCGTCGGGGTCGGCGTCGCGCAGGCCGGGGTAGTCGTCGAGGAGGAATACGGGGGCGTCGAGGCCGCGGAGGCGGCGGCGCTCCATGTCGAGGCGGATGGAGATCGCGTGCTCGACGCGTTCGAGCATCTGGAGGGTCTCGTCGGCGCGGCGCTTGGCAAGGGCCTCTTCGGTCCTGGTGAAGGGGTTGCGGTCGGCGCCCGCGGCGGCGCCGCTGTGCGCGGTGTCGCCGAACCTGACGGGTTTGGGGCCCGGGTGGCGGGCGAGGAGCCCGGCGAGGACGTCGGCGGCGAACACGGACTGGGTGGCAATGAGGACCGTCTGCCCGCGGGCGACGGCGTCGAGGGCGATGGCGGCGAGCGTGTGGCTCTTGCCGCAGCCGGGGGCTCCGGCGACGACGGTGACGGGGGCGGTGCGGGAGCTGCGGACTGCGGCGGCCTGCTCCGCGTTGAGCGGCAGCGGGGACCGGACCTCGCCGGGCTCGGGTTCGGGGGTGTCGGCTGCGGCGTACATGGCGGCGAGCGCGGTGCCGTCGAGGCCGGGGCGTACGGCCCAGTCGAGGAGGGCCTGGCCGATAGGCCCCGATTCGGTGCGGGGGCCCGAGACGTAGACGACGGAGCGGGCGAGGACGACCGGTCGGGCGCCTTCGGGTTCGGGCCGGTGGGTGACGGCGATGGCGGCGTACCCTGCGGCGGTGGCGGCGGCGAGGAGCCAGGCGGGGTCGGCGAGGTCGCCGCCGGTGCGATCGGGGTCGAGGACGGCGGCGAGGCGCACGGCGTGCTCGGTGCCGACGAGTCTGGGGTGGACGGCGATGTCGCCCGCGGGGACGATCTTGTGGTCGAACGGTTCCGTTTGCGCCACTTCGAGTCGCACGGGGCGGGTGACGAGGGGGACGGCGACGCGGCGGCGCTTCCCGTCCACTGTCTGCATCCCGGTGACGATGCCCCAGCCCTGCCGCAGGAGGCGCTCGTCGCGGTGGAGCTCGTCGTGGGCGGCGAGGTCGGCGGCGCCCGCGACGGTGGTGAGGCTGCCGGTCCAGGCGGACTTCTGGCCGATCTCGTCGGTCTCGGCGGCGACTTTGTTGGCGGGCGCGAGGGCCGAGAGCGCGGTCAGGATGCGGGCGGGGCTCATGGCCGCAGTGTACGGCCGTGCGGCCGGTGGGGCGCACGCGAAAGGCCCCGGGGCGGGAGGCGCCCCGGGGCCGGTTCAGGCCCTGCTCTTGGAGAAGGACGTGGTTGCTACTCGACGCAGAGGACCGCGGAGGTGCGGGTGCCGGTGAGGTCGGTGACCTCGTAGTAGCTGGCCGCGCAGGAGGCGGCGGCGCCTTCCACGTCGGGGGCGGCCCAGTCGGCGGCGTCGAAGACGATCGCGTCGGTGACGGTGGTGTCGGCGGCCGCGTCGGCGCAGTCGAGCTTGAACCACTCGACGTCGCTGCTGGACATGCAGTCGCCGGTGTTCGGGGTGACCGGGGTCTTGCCCTCGGCGTTGGGCTTGTCGATGGCCTCGATGCAGAAGAGGTAGTCGACGTTGCCGGTGGTCTGGTCGTAGATCATGTTCCAGTCGGTCCACGGCTGGCCCGGGATGTACGCGCCGTTCTCCTCGCCGCAGGCGTCGTAGACGGCCTGGGTGTCGGTGAGGTCGCCGCCGGCGGCGGTGAGGCCGGGGTCGGCGGTGATCGAGGTGATCGTCCAGAACGCGTCGTCGCCGTCGCAGTCGATCGCGAAGGTCGAGGAGTCGTCGCTGAGGACCTCGTAGGGCAGGCAGTCGCCCGCGGCCGCGTCGGCGGCGGCGTCGAACTGGTCGCTGCTGACGTCGGTGCCCTCGGTGTCGTCCGAGGCGGCGTCGAGGATGCCGCAGCCGGAGAGGGCGACGGCGCCGGCGAGGGCGATGCCGCCGACGGCGAGAAGGCGGCGGATGGGACCGGAGTTCAAGTTCATTGGCTGCTTTCTGTGCTGCACCGCGTCTCGGGTCGAACGGTGCTCCTGAGTTCAGCGTGAAGATATGCGGTGACGTCGACTACCCGTGCGGCGCAGCCGGTCACGGAGCGCATTCACACTTCGCTGAGCTGCGGTTTCACAGTTTCACCGGAAGCGTGGGCCAGGCCGCATGACCGGGATCACCAGGTTGCGATTCGATCAAGCTCGATCGCCGCATTGGCAGGGTTCTTCGCTGTTTCGCCCGGTTCGCTTGCGCCCGTGACGGATCGAATAAAGGAGGACGCGGGTTCCGCCCAATGGTCTCCGCGCCCTCCGGTCAGTGGTCCCCGGCGCTCGGCCGGGGAGGGTGCTAGCCGATCTCGATGTAGTAGACCGTGCCGTCGAAGGACCAGACGTCCTCGACGTAGATGAGGGTCTGCTCGGCGTCGGCCGGGATCTCGGCGCAGGTCGCGCCCGTGGAGGTGGCGCCCGCGGTCACCTCGGTGGTGTTGATGATGTCGTTCGGGACGACGTTGGTGCAGGTCTCGGACATGACGCCGTCGGCCCAGATGCCGACGGTCGCGTCGAGCCACAGGGTGCCGGTCTCGGCGCCGTTGTAGGTGCCGTCGACGGTGAACATGGCGAGGGCGTTGCCGTCGGCCGGGGCCTCGTTGAACTCGTTCTCGGCCATGATCGCGTCGGTCGCGTCCAGCTGGACGTCGCCGACGGAGAGGGTCCAGTCGCCGATCTCGACGGTGGAGCCCGCGGGGAGCGGGGCCTCGGGGCTGAGGCCGTCGCCGGTGGCGGTGTCCTCTTCCGCGGCCTCTTCGGCGGCGGAGGTGGAGGTGTCGGAGCCGGTGTCGTCGCTGCCGCCGCCGGTGGTGTCGTCCCCGGTGCCGCACGCGGAGAGGGCCGCGAGGCCGATCAGCGTGGCGCCGCTGACGGCGAGGAGGCGCTTCGAGATCTCGGGGAATTCGATGTTCATGGGAAACCTTCCGTGGGGTGTTGATCGTTGATGGAAGCTTGTGAAGTTACTTCACGAGAATAGTAGACTGTGTCGAGCCTCCGCAACGCGGGGTGGGTTACGATTCGATAAATCAAGACAGGAGCCCGCATGACCTCCCGTGACGCCGGCCCAGGCGAGACCATCACGTTGACCGACCTGGCCCGCCTGGCCTCGGTCGGCCGCAACGCCGTCAGCAACTGGCGGCGCCGAGAGCCCGACTTCCCCGCCCCGGTCGACGACTCCGCCCGCCGCCCCCGCTTCTCCCTGCCCGCCTTGGAGTCCTGGGCCGCCGACCACGGCCGCGAACTCAAGGTCACCGGCGCCGACCGCCTCTGGTTCCGCCTCGCCGCCGACCACCCCACCGCCGAAGCGGCCCTCGAAGCGGTCGCGGCGGCGTTCAACGGCGCGGGCACCAGCAGTACCGGCACTGATTCCCCGACGGGTACTGCAAACAGCGCCGACCTGGCCGCCGAAGTCAGGTCACTGGCGTCGGAGACCCTCGGCTCCGACCTCTTCGAATTCTTCATCGAACGCGCCCGCGAGGCCGAGGGCATCGGCGTCCCGCCCGGGATCGGCCCCCTCGCCGACATCGCCGCCGCCGTCAGCACCGAGCACACCGCGAGCACCCTGGCGATGCGCCTGTACGACCCGGCCTGCGACGAAGGGGACCTCCTCCGGGCCGCGGCCGTGAAGCTCGGCCCGTGCTCGGCCCTCGCCGGGCAGGACCTCTCCAGTGCCCGCGCCGCCATCGCCGAACGGCGCCTGCGGCTCCTCGACTCGTACCAGCGCGGCGGCGGCCCCGTCGGCAACCGCTCCGTCGGGCAGGCGGAAGTCGCTGTGCGCGTGGGCGACTCGCTCCTCACCGCGCTCCCGGAGGAACGGTACGACCTGGTCGTGTGCGACCCGCCGTTCAACGTCAAGGACTGGGGCTACGACCGCCTCCCCGACGGCGACGACCCCCGCCTGGCCTACGGCACCCCGCCGCGCACCGAACCCGAACTCGCGTGGGCCCTCCACTGCACCGCGCTCCTCGCACCCGGCGGCCACGCCGTCGTGCGAATGCCCGCGCAGGTCGCGCACCGCCGCTCCGGGCGCCGCATCCGCTCCGAACTCCTCCGCTGGGGCGCCCTCCGCGCCGTCGTGGACTCTTCCGAAGCCAAGGCCCACATCTGGATCCTCGCCCCGCGCGGCGAGACCACTCAGCTCCTCGTCTCCAACGGCCGCGACTTCGCCCGGGCGTGGAACGAGTTCACCGCCGCCCCCGACGCCCCCGTCGCGACCCCCGACTCCGTCACCGTCCCCCTCATGCGCCTGTGGGACGAGGACGTCGACATCTCCCCCGCGGTCTACCTCGCCAGCGCCCCCGGCGGCGCCGAAGACCTCGCCGAGGCGGTCGCCGACCTGGGCTCGCGGCTGGAGGCGATCACTGCACGACCGCTCCCCCGGTTCACCGGCGGCGCAGAGGAATCGGCCCCGGAGACGAGCCTCGGGGACCTCGAACGCGACGGCCACCTCACGGTCGCCGCGGGCACACGGACGACCGACGCGGCGGCGGGCGAGGAGCCGCCGGGGCCGCGCTGCGTGATCGTCGACCCGGTCGGCGAGCCTCCGGTGCGCATCGGACCGCGCGGGGAGGCGACCGAGATCCAGTGGACCGTCGAGTGCGGGCCCGCCGTGGACCTCGCGTGGATCGCCGCGGCGCTGTCGGCGCGGCTCCCGGCGGCGTCGAAGCGCACGGCCACGGGTGCCAAGCGCCGCATCCTGTCCGTGAAGATCCCGCGCCTCGCACTCGCCGAGCAGCAGCGCCGCGGCGCGGCCTTCGCGCAGTTGGAGGAGCTCCGGTCGGACCTCGCCGCGGCCGGGCGGCAGGCCGAGTCACTTGCGGCCGAGGCGGCGGCGGGTCTCGTGTCGGGAGCGGTCAAGACTGAGGACTGAGGTTCCGCGAATGCGCAACGGCCGGGCGGGTGCCCGGCCGTTGCCATGTCTGTCGTCTTGCCTACCTGCGGTCTTGCCGCGTCGTGGAGCCGCTGACAGGATTCGAACCCGCAACCTACTGTTTACAAGACAGTTGCTCTACCGTTAAAGCTACAGCGGCCTGCCTGCGCCGTTTCCCCAGCGAGACGGTTCGATTCTAACCGACCGGTATACCGCCCCGGGACCCCCGGAGCCGCAGCGGTCCCAGGTGGCGCACCCGGCCCACGCGGCGCCAGTCGTTCGCCGCCGCGTCTAGGGCCCGCGACTTCACGGCCCCCGGGCGGACCGGCCCCTAAACTGGGCGGATGGATACCCCTGAGCGATCCTCCCTTTCGGCCCCGCCCCGGGCGCCGATCCCGGTGAAGGCCGCGGTCGTCCTGCTGTGGGCGATGGTCGCGGCCATGGCGTGGCTGGTGGCCGTCTCGGCGGTCATGACGTCGTTCCGGGTCTCGACCCGGTTCTCCGGCTCGGCGAGCGCGCTCGCGTTCGTGGAACCCCTGCTGTTCCTCGCGGTCGCCGCGGCCACCGGCCTTGCGGCCGTGAAGGTCTGGACGGGCCGCGACTGGGCGCGCCGGTCCGTGGTGATCGTGTGCGCGACGGTCCTGGTGACGGCGCTGGCGACCCGCGCGGGCCTGACGTTCGGCACGGGCCTGGCGGGGACGCTGGTGATCCTGGCGCTGCTGGTCCTGCTGGCGCTGCCGGTCTCGCAGCGGTGGTGCGACAAGGGGTCGGACTGCCACAGTCCGCGGATCGGGGAGCGGGAGGAGCCGCCGTTCCTGGTGGTCGCGCTGCTGGTGCTGGTGTGGGCGGGGGTCGTGTTCGCGTTGCAGACGGGGACGCGCGCGGTGCTGGCCGACGACGGCTCGGACTGGCTGGGGCTGGTGCTGGTTGCGGCGGCGGTCGTCCACGCTGCGTTGAACATCGGGATGACCGGCCGCCGCAAGTGGGGGTGGCTGGGGACTGTCGGGCTGTCGGCGGTCTACACGCTGTGGCTGGTGGCCGCGGCGGTCGCGTTCGGTGCGGGCGGGGGGCCGTGGATGGTTCCGGCGGCCCTGGCGCTGGTGCCGGTCGCGTTCCTGTGGGCGCTGCTGAAGCCCGAGACGAAGTCCTGGTGCCGCCCCGCTAGTCGAGCCCGAAGGCGCGGATGACGGTCTGGGTGACCTCGGTGCCGTGGTCGTCGAGGGCGGTCAGGCGGACCGAGACCCATTCGGCGCGGCGGGGGTGGGTGAGTTCGGCCGTGGCGGTGTCGCCGTCGCGGTCGAGGGGGACGTCGCGCCAGGTCGCGCCGTCGTCGTAGGAGACCTCGAAGGCCATGTCCTCGGCGTGGACGGCCGGGAGGTACTGGTTGGTGCGCAGGTCGAGGGTGATCTCCTGGCAGCCGCGCTTGGGGGCGTAGCCGCCTTCGATCGCGTCGGACGTCAACTGCACCACCGGGAGTGCGATGTCGCTCCATTCGCCTTCGGCGGCCTCTGCGGAGTCGAAGGACCATTCGGTCGCGAAGTCGGTGCCGAACACGCGCGACTTCGAGGTCTCGGTGGCGTCGACGCTCAGGGTGTAGCGGCCGCCCGCGTCGCTCTCGGGAAGCGGCCCGTACATCCGTTCGAGGTAGAAGTCGAGCCCGTAGACCGACGAGAGGACCTCGCCGTCGCGGCTCAGCGTGACGTCGCCCTTGTCCCCGGCCAGGACCAGCTGCTCGCCGTTGCCGCCGCCGTTCGGGGCGAGGTCGAACCCCATGTAGTCGACGCCGCCGTCGGAGTGGCGGTAGGCGCCGCTGAGCCCGGCGGACAGGCCGCCGCGGGGCATGGTCCGCTCGGACCGGCCCGGTTCGAGGACCGCCGCCGCGCCGACGGCGAACCCGTCGGTGAGGAACACTCCGTCGGGTGTGCTGGTCCCGGCCTTGAGGTTCAGGTTCCACTGCACGTCCGGGTCGGCGGTGTAGAGCATGGTCCGCTGCGAGGGCACGGCGGTGGGCACGAGGCTGCAGAAGCCCGAGCCGAGCCAGCCGTCCACGTGGTCGCCGTAGTCGCAGGTGTCGCCCTGCTTGGCGCTGTAGGCGGTGCCGAGGTCGCGGTAGTCGGTCGCGACGGCGGCGAGGTCCTCGTCGGCGACGGTGAACTCGGTGTCCTCCGGGTACGCGCCCTTCTCCACGAAGGCGAGGTTGTACGCGTACGGGACCGGGTCGGTCACGGGCCCGGTGAGGACCGGCTGGTAGACGAAGGAGAGCTCGTACTCCGGGAGGTCGGGCTCGGGGAGGACGAAGGCGTCGTCGAGCGGGCCGAGGAAGACGCCGTAGCCGAGGTTCTCGGGGCCTTTCGCCCCGATGTTGAACGCGGCGTTGAGGAATTCGGTCTCCCGTTCCACGTGGACGCCGACGGGTGCGGCGGCGGCGCCGTCGAGGACGAGTTCGGCGGGGCCGTCGCCCACGGCCACCGGGGTGATCCCGGCGATCTGCTGCCCGCGCCCGGTGCCCGTCGGGGCGGACCAGAAGCCGGAGACGACGATGTAGTCGCCCGGCGGGAGGTCGATGGTGCCGGTGCCGTCCGCGCCGATCGGGATGTCGCCCGCGGCGGAGCCGTCGCGGGCGACCCAGAGCATCCAGGACCCGTCGGGGGCCTTCCCGTCGCGGTCGAGGAGGGTGAGGTGCAGCGGCTGGAGGTCGCCGTCGGCGAAGGCCGCGGCGCCGTCGGCCGCGGGGACGAGCCCGGTGTACTCGCTGTCGTCGAGTGCGGCGGCGGGGGCGGCTGCGGCGTCGCTCTGGCCTGCGGCGAGCAGCTCGGTGACGTTGTAGCGGCGGGGGTCCTCGTCGCCGCCGAGGACGGCCGCGACGCGGTCGGCGGGGACGACGACGATGTCGCCGTCCGGGGACGGCGGGGTGAGGAAGGTGGTGTCCTCGCGGCCCGGGGCCGGTTCGATGCCGGTGGCGCCGCCCGGGAGCACGGTGACGCGGTCGCCGGTCGGGAGGGTCACCGAGGCCGGTGCCCCGGTGTCGGGCGCGGGCGTTTCGGCCTGCGCCGCAGTGCCCGTGGCGAGCGCGGAGCCCGCGAGCGCCAGGGCGGCCGCGGGTCCGATGAGTCGGGTAAGTCGCATGCGGACTTCTCCTAGTGCCAGACTTCGGGCGGGCCGGACGGCCCGTCCGAAGCGAAGGCGCACTCGGAGTCCGAAAAGGTTGCATACCCGGGATGGTGCCGGGTCGGGGGGCTAGTCGCGGAAGGCGAACACCTGGAGGCCGTCGGGGACGATGCACGCGAGGCGCGTGTCCGTCGCGTCGCAGGCGTACAGCTCCAGGTCGGTGCTCAGCTCGGCGCGGGAGCCGTCGCGGCCGAGGCCGGTGACGCCGCCGGTGACGGTGCCGAACGTGGAGCGGCCGGGCCAGGCGAGCGCCGAGCCGCCGTCGATCGGGTCGAACGTCTCCTCAAGGGAGTTGCCGACCGGGTCGAATCCCTTGTCGTAGATCTGGGTGCGCTTGGAGTCGCCCGCGTAGTACTCGACGAGGAGCCGGTCCCCGAGGGGCTCGATCCACCCGTACTCCTGGTCGTCGAAGTCGTGGGCGATCTCCTCCTTGTCGGCGTCGTAGACCCGCCAGTGGTAGACGTCGGTCTGGTCCTCGACGGCCTCGGCGACGCACACGAGGGCCTCGCCGCACTCGGTCATCTGCGCGGGCCCGACCTCGCCGGACTCGATGAACTGGGAGTCGAGCTGCTTGAGGTCCTCGATGCCGTAGACGTTCAGCTCGTACCCGGTCTCCTTGTCGGCGGCCACGTACAGCTTCCCGCCCCACGCGAAGTACATGTCGTCGACGGTCTCGATCTCGCGCTGCACGACGGTGTCGCCGTTCTCGATGTCGTAGACGTGCATGACGTTGTCGCTCGTGACCGCCCACAGTCGTCCGTCGCCGTTCGCGGTCTCGGTGGGCGCGTTGAGGTCCTCGGGGACGCCGTCGAAGCCCCAGGACGCGACGGTGGCGTCCTCGGTGCCCGCGGTCCACTCGGCGACGCGCTCGCCGTCGGCGTCGAAGACCTTGAAGTCCGCGCCCGTGTTCGCGTCGGGGCCGACGACGAGGAGGTCGCCGGAGCGGGCGGCGGTGCGGCTCGCGGTGGTCTGGGTGTTGCGGACCTCGCCGGTGCCGGGGTCGAGGAACACGAACTTGTACTCGCCGGTCTCCACTTCCTGGGAGAGGGCGAGGAGCTCGTCGGACATGAAGTACGAGGCGTTCCAGCCGTCCCCTTCGAGGACGGTGTCCTGGGACCAGACCGGGTCGCCGGTCTCGTTGGAGAGGGCCCGGACGTGCATCTCCTGGCCCGATTCGTGGTCGGAGGCGGTGGTGTAGAAGAACACCGAGAGGTCGCCGCGGGAGCGCACCTCGTAGATCCCGTCGTCGAGCTCGCCGTTCATGGCGGTGGCGGGGGCGACCTCGGTGAGGGCGTCGGCGAACGGGCGCTGCTTGTACGGGTTGAGCAGCCACCACGCGCCGATCGCGACGGCGGCGACGAGGACCACCGCGGTGACGCCGATGGCGATCCACTTCGGAGGGATGCGGCGGGCGGTGTGGACGGTGCCGCGCCTCGGCGGCGGGGTCGGGGCGCCCCCGTTGCGGCGCAGGTGGACCGTCTCGTCGGAGGCGGGGGTCATGGGCGGCAGGCCCATCGAGGGCGCCGTCAGGTTCGCGGGCGGGGAGGTCACGGCCGCGGGCGGGGTGACCGGGACGGCCGCGGTCATCGCGAGGGCCGCGCCCTCGGAGACCGGCAGTTCGGGCTGCTCCAGGACCGTGGGGGCGATCCCGAGTCCCTCGTGGAGCATCTTGGACACCATGGGCATCCGCGAGGACCCGCCGACGAGGAACAGGCCCGCGAGCTGCTCCGGGCGGCGCCCGGTGAGGCCGAGGACCCGCTGGGTCTCGCCGACCGCGCGCGACAGCAGCGGGCGCGAGATCTGGTCCAGCTCACCGCGGGTCAGGTGCAGCGACTGCGCCATGTCCGGCACCGTGACCGGCGCGACCGAGGACCGCGACAGCATCTCCTTCGCCGCCCGCACCTCCTCCCACAGCTCGCGGCGGTTGCGCAGTTCGCTGGCGCCGCTGGGGTTCTCCAGGCGCTTCCAGATCTCCGGCTCGCGCCGCTTCACCGTATCGCCGATGTGCGCCACCAGGGCCGCGTCGAAGTCGAGGCCGCCGAGGTCCGGCAGGCCGCCGTCCGCGAGCACCCCGAACGAGCCGTCCGGGCGCCGCTCCAGGACCGCGATGTCGAGCGTCCCGCCCCCGAAGTCGAACACCGCCAAAGGCTGGCCGGTCCGGACCTGGTGGGACAGGCGCGACGTGTAGTAGTGCGCGGCCGCAACGGGTTCGGTGAGGATCTTCACCGGCCGGTACCCGGCCTTCGCGGCCGCGTCGTGCAAGGAGGCCCGCCGCTGCTCCGACCACGCCGCCGGGCACGTCAGCACCGCGTCCGGCAGCCGCCCCACCGACTCGATCGCGGCCTTCGCGACCCGCGACAGGATCGCCGCGAACGCCGCCGTCACCGGGATCTCCCTGTCCCCCAGAAGAAGCGTCCCGTCCGAGATCCGCTGCTTCGGGTTCGGCTCGAACCGCTCGGGCGCGGTGAGCGCGAGCCGCTCCGCGTCCTTCCCGGTGTGGAGCGTCCCGGCGGGGTCGAGGAACACCGCCGAGGGCATCACCGGGGAGCCGTCGAACAGGAGCGGGCGGGTGCGGCCGTCGGGCCACACCACCACGGCCACGGTGTGGGACGTACCGAGGTCGACGCTGAGCAGGTAATCGGCCGGCATGGTCGTGCAGCTCCGGGGTGTAGGGCGTGCGGGAGGGTTTCAGGTTAGTGCGCGGCCACTACCGGCGCTGCCGCTGGACCTCGGCGAGGGCGATCGACGCGGCCACGGAGGCGTTCAGGGACTCCACCTCGCCGCTGATCGGGATGCCCGCCCGGTGGTCGCAGGTCTCCGCGACCAGCCGCGACACGCCCTTGCCCTCGTCGCCCACGACGATGAGCAGCGGGTCCGCCGCCACCGGCAGGTCGAACACGTCCACGTCGCCGCCGCCGTCGAGCGCCACCGTCATGAACCCGGCCTGCTGGCACGCCTGGATCGTCCGCGTGAGGTTCACGACCTTCGCCACCGGCAGCCGCGCCGCCGCCCCCGCGGACGTCCGCCACGCGACGGCCGTCACCGAAGCGGCGCGCTTCGACGGGATGATCAGGCCGTGGCCGCCGAACGCGGCCGCCGACCGGATGATCGCCCCGAGGTTCCGCGGGTCCGTCACCCCGTCGAGCGCCACCAGCAGCGGCGCCGTCCCCGACGTCTGCGAGATGTGCAGCAGGTCCTCGAACGCCGCGTACTCGTACGGCTCGATCTGAAGGCCGATGCCCTGGTGGAGCGCGTTGTTCGTGCGCCGGTCGAGGTCGCGGCGGGCCAGCTCCTTGATCGGCAGGTCCCGGTTCCCCGCGATCCGCACCGACTCCGCGACCCGGTCGTCCAGCTCAGTGCCGAACGCCACGTACAGCGCCGTCGCCGGGACCTTCGCCCGCAGCGCCTCAAGGACCGGGTTGCGGCCGAGGATCAGCTCCGGCTCGTCGTCCCGGCGCCGCCGGGTGGTCGTCGAGGGACGCGGGGCCCGGCCGATGTTCGTCGTCCGGCCCTCCGAAGCGGCCTTCGCACGCTCCGCGGACTGCTTCCGCTGCGTCTTCTGCGGCTTGTCGTCCCCCGTGTACTCCTTGTGCCAGGGACGGTCGGCGGCCTTGAGGGTCCTGCCCTTCCCGGCCAGGCCCTTCTTGCCCCCGCCGGAGCCGATCTTCGGGCCGGCCTTGCTGGTCTTGCGACGGTTCGGGTGCCCGCCCTTGGTGCTCATCGGTTCAAGTTCCCCAGTGGTGTCGGTCGTCTGCGGACGGGCGGTCGCCTAGTCCACGGTCCACACGGGACCGCGAGGGGTGTCCTTGACGGTGATGCCGGCGTGCGCGAGGTCGTCGCGGATGCGATCGGCAGCCGCGTAGTCCTTGCGGGCCCTGGCGTCGGCGCGCTGTTCGAGAGCGAGCTTCACGAGCGCGTCGACGGCGCCGGTGAGCTTCGCGTCACCCGGGTCGTCCCATTGCGGGTCGAGCGGGTCGAGGCCGAGCTGGTCGAGCATAGCTCGCACCGCCGCCCCCACGCGGGCCGCGGCCGCGTCGTCACCCGCGTCCAGCGCCGCATTCCCCTCACGGGCCGCGTCGTGGATCACGGCCACCGCCGCAGGCGTGTTCAGGTCGTCGTCCATCGCCGCCGTGAACTCAGGCGCCAGCGCGCCCCCGATCACCGCGTCCCGGCCCAGAGCCTCCACCGCCCGGTGCACGAAGTTCGACAGCCGCTCCCACGCCGACTGCGCCTCCGCAAGCGCGTCCTCCGAGAAGTCCACCGCCGACCGGTACTGCACGCCCGTCAGGTAGTACCGGATCGCCGCCGCCGAGAACCCCTTCTCCCCCAGCGCCGCCACCGACAGCGTGTTGCCCAGCGACTTCGACATCTTCGTGCCCGACAGGTTCAGCATCCCGTTGTGCACCCAGTACTTCGCGAACCCCAGCCCCGCCGCACGCGACTGGGCCAGCTCGTTCTCGTGGTGCGGGAACATGATGTCGGTGCCGCCGCCGTGGATGTCGAACGCGTCCCCGAGGTACCGGCGGGCCATCGCGGAGCACTCGATGTGCCACCCGGGCCGCCCCGGACCCCACGGGGACGTCCACGCGGCGTCGGCGGGCTCGCCCGCCTTGTGGGCCTTCCACAGGCCGAAGTCGCGGGAGTCGCGCTTGCCGCCGCCGGGCTCGGCGCTGGCGAGCATGTCCTCGGGGCGGCGGTGGGAGAGCTGCCCGTACTCGGACCAGGAGGACACGGAGAACCAGACGTCCCCGGTGTCGGTGGCGTAGGCGTGGCCGCGCTCGATGAGCTCGGCGATGAGGTCGATCATCTGGGTGACGTGGCCGGTCGCGCGCGGCTCGTACGTGGGGGCCTCGACGTTCAGGGCGGCGTAGGCGGCGGCGAGCTTGCGTTCGTTCTCGTAGGCGATGGCCCACCAGTGGCGGCCCTGCTCCTCGCCGCGGACGAGGATCTTGTCGTCCACGTCCGTGACGTTGCGCACGTAGGTGACGTCGTAGCCGGAGCGGCGCAGCCAGCGGATGAGCACGTCGTAGGAGACGCCCGAGCGGAGGTGGCCGATGTGCGGCGGGCCCTGGACGGTGAGGCCGCACAGGTATACGCCGACGCGGCCGGGATTCCGGGGCTGGAATTCGCGGATCGAACGGGTGCCGGTGTCGTACAGTCGCAGGCTCACCCGTTGATTCTAGACAACCGGGGACCGCCCCTAGCGCCCCGAGGGCCGCGTGTCAAGGGCGCGAAAAGGAACGGGCCCCCGGCGTGTGCCGGGGACCCGTCATCGGGAGGTAGTACTAGGCGGCCCTGCGGCGCAGCGCGACCATGACGCCGCCGCCGACCGCGAGGACCGCGGCGAGGCCGAGCAGGAGCCCGGTGGCGCCGGTGCCGGTCTTCGGGAGGACCCCGGAACCGGACGCGTCGTCAGTGGGGTCGTCGGAGGGGTCGCTCCCGCCGGGGACGCCCTCGCCGGCGATGTCCCACAGGGTCGTGGTGCCGGAGATCTCGTTGCCGACCGCGAGCATGGGGCGCCCGGTCGGGGAGTCGGCGGCCGCGACGAACGCGATCGACTCGGGGCCGGTGTCGCCGCCCTGGCCCGCGGCGGGCTCGGCGGTGAAGTCGCGGTTCGACACGTAGTCGACGAACACCGCGTTCGCGGGGTCGGTGACGTCGTAGACCATGACGCCGCCCTGGCGCTCCAGCGCGATGAACGCGTACGTCGCGTCCCCGACCGTGCCGACGGCGACGGCCTCGGGCTCGGGGCCCTTGTCGTCGGAGCGGTCGTCGAAGTCGTTGCCCTCGTTGTCGGCGTTGAAGTTCGCGGACTCGACCTCGGCGATCACGGCCTCGAACTCCGCGCCCGAGTCGAAGACCAGTTCACCGTCGGTGGACCAGATGGAGAACGAGCGGCCGCCGAACGAGTACAGCCCGTCGTAGCAGCCCTCACCGGTCTGCCCGAGGGTGCTGGTGACCTTCAGGCGGCCGAGGGCCTCGTCGGCCTGGAGCGCGTCGAGGTCGGCGCCGTCGAAGGCGCCCTCGCACAGCTCCAGGTCCTTGACGCGGGCCTCCTCGGAGTAGTCGCCCCACTCGCGCACGTCGCCCTCGTTGGCGGTGACCAGGTACGTCTCGCCGCCGGTCGCGAACGAGTCGATCCCGTCGGGCAGGTACATGCCCTGCACCGGCCACGCCGTGATGTTCACCTCGCCGTCCTTGTCCGAGGCGTCCAGGCCGTTCCCCTCGGCCGCGTGGTCCTTGAAACCGAGCGGCAGGAGGTCGGACACCTCACCGGCGGCGAGGTCCACGACGGCGATCGCGTTGTTCTCCTGGAGGGTCACGTACGCGGTCGCGTCGTCCTCGATCGTCACGTACTCGGGCTCGATCGCGCGCTGCACCGCGTCGTCCCCCGTGAGGTCGGGCCCGAAGACCCGGAAGCCCTCGGGGAGCGAGGACTCGTCCCACGCGGTGAAGTCCGCGGTGGTCACCGAGTAGGTGGCGGCGTCGACGATGGAGATCGTGCCGACCGGGTCCACCGCGTAGTCGTCGTCCGGCTCTCCCTCGTCGGCGGTGACGGCCTTCGAGCCGTCGGGGGTGAACGCGATCGAGTCGGGCTGCGAGCCGACCTGCGCCGAGTCCTTGAACGCGCCCTCGGTGTCGAAGAACGCGACCCAGCCCGGGTCGGTCTTCACGGGGGCCTCGACGGCGACCGCGACGGTCCCGCCGTTCACGGCCACGGAGTTCACCGTCGCGCCGTCCTGGCCCAGGGCGGCCGCGGCGTCGAGGACCGCGTGCTTCACCGGGTTCGCGGGGTCGGACACGTCGATCACGTCGACCACGCCCGCCTCCGCGTTCACCGCGAACACGCGCTTCGTGGAGGGGTCGTAGGCCACGATCTCGGACCCGCCCTCGGCGAACGCGCCGGTCGAGTAGGTGCCCAGGACCGACAGGTCCAGGGCCGGGTCGTCCTGGGCCAGAGCGGGCACGGGCACGGCGAGGGCCGCCAGCCCGACCGCGAGCGCGGGGACGAGCAGTCGCTTCTGCACAGCTGGTTCCTGACTTCTCGGGGGATGAGGGGGTGACGGCCCCAGTCCACCGAGGCCAGGGGTCCCGGGGCGGAGCGGTGGGGAAACGGGGAATGAACACCGAGTCGCGAATCGGCGCCCCCGTAGTACCCCGGTACCGGTTGCGGCCCTTTTCTCCTCCCCTGGCACGAACGCGAAATCGGTCCCCGCGCCCATGCGCGCAGGCCCCCCGCGCTCATAGACTGGGCCCGTCCCCGACCCGCGATTCCCGGATGGGAGCCCCATGATCACCGCGAAGGGTCTGTACAAGCGGTACCGGAAGACGGTCGCCGTAGACCACCTCTCCTTCGACGTGCGCCCCGGCGTCGTCACCGGATTCCTCGGCCCCAACGGGTCCGGGAAGTCCACGACCATGCGCCTCATGCTCGGCCTCGACCACGGCGAGGGCGAGACCCTCTTCGACGGCCAGCGCTTCGGCACGATCCGCCGCCCCATGAACGAGGTCGGCGCCCTCCTTGAGGCCAAACCGTTCCACCCCACCAGGTCCGCCCGCAACCACCTGCGGATGCTCGCCGCCGGCAACCGGATCGCCGACTCCCGTGTGGACGAGGTGATGGAGTTCGTCGGCCTCGGCGACGTCAAGCGCAAGAAGCCCAAGGGGTACTCCCTGGGCATGGCGCAGCGCCTCGGCCTCGCGCAGGCGCTCCTCGGCGACCCCGGCACGCTGCTGCTCGACGAGCCGACGAACGGCCTCGACCCGCACGGCATCCACTGGATGCGCGACGTCCTGAAGACCCTCGCCTCCGAGGGCCGCACCATCTTCGTGTCCTCGCACCTCCTCTCGGAGATGCAGCTGATGGCCGACGAGCTCGTCGTCATCGGCCGCGGCACCATGATCTTCAACGGCGACGTCGACACGTTCGTCCGCGAGTTCACCCGCTCGCAGGTCGTCGTCCGCGGCCCCGACACCGCCCCGCTCGCCGACGCGCTGAAAGCCGAAGGGGCCGAAGTGGTCCCGGAGGAGGACGCGCTGGTCGTCTCCGGCCTGGAGATCGGCAGGGTCGGGCACCTGGCCTTCACCTCCGGCGTCGAACTGCACGAGCTGTCGACGCGCCGGGCCTCCCTGGAGGAGGCGTTCATGTCCGCGACGGGCGCCTCCGAGCAGTTCGTCGCCAAGGACCCCGTCGCCGCCGCTGGAGGGAACCCCGATGCTTGACGCACTCCGCTTCGAGTGGAAGCGCCTGACGACGCTCCGCTCCACCTACTGGCTCATCGGCATGGGCCTGCTCGTGTCCACCGGCGTCGCGGTCCTCGTCGGCGTCGCCGCCCGCAACGACCCGGTCAGCACCGACATCATGTGGATCGCCCTCAACGGCGGCGCCGGGTTCGGCCTCCCGTTCCTCGCCGTGTTCATGGCGATCATCGGGATCTTCGCGTGCGGCCACGAGTACCGCCACGGCACGATCCAGCCGACCCTCACGTCCCTCCCGCAGCGCAACCGGCTCATCCTCGCGAAGCTCGCGGTGGTCCTGGGCGCGACCCTCGTCGTCACGCTCGTGTCGATGGCGGTCAACCTGGGCGTGGTCTACGCGGTGTGGGGCGAGGCCCCCGGCCTGTTCGAGGACCCCCTCGGGACCTCGCTCATCGGGTACGTCATCTACATGCTGCTGTACGTCCTGGTCGGCTTCGGCCTGGGCCTGCTGTTCCGGGGCGTGCCCTCGGCGCTGGTCGTCATCTTCCTGATGCCGCTGATCATCGAGAACATGATCACGGGCCTGTCGATGATCCCGCAGCTCGACTGGCTGGTCCCGGTCGTCAAGTTCCTCCCGTTCTCCGACGGCGCCCGCCTGATGGAGCTCAGCGCCCCCGGCGACTTCGGCCCGGGAGCCCCGGACTTCGACCTGTTCCCCCGCTGGGGCGCAGGAGGCATCTTCGCCCTCTTCGCCGCCCTCATCCTCGCCTCGGCCTGGACGCTCTTCAAGAAGCGCGACGCCTGATCGCGAACGAGGCGCGGCCCGTGGCATCCGCCACCGGCCGCGCCCCCGGTCCCCCGAACCGGAGTAAACCCCCCCCCCCGGTTTTTC